>JAFEFW010000639.1 GCA_018240405.1 Pseudomonadota bacterium | reverse complement strand
GCAGTGACGGTATACCAGGTCAACCACCTCACTCCACGCCGCAAGCCGCTTGGCAGGATTGACCACGCGGAACTGCAACCCGACCTCCAGCGCCGGCGCATCCAAGCTCTTGAGTTCAATGGTAGGCGCCGGCGCTCGGATAATATGGGTATAGCCCAGCAGGACAGACTGCGTGACTTCGACGACCATAGATGGCACCTGCGTCGGTGCGACGCGCGCGGTCAGCGTCAGCAGGTGGGACTCGTCGGGCCGGCTGACGCTGGTCAGGCCGAGCCGGGCCAGAACGCTGTTGGGCAGTACGACCAGGTTGTTGGAGCCGGTGAGGATGTGGATCGAGCGCCAGTTGCTTTCGACCACGTGTCCTTCAACGCCGTCGCTGAGGACAATCCAGCCGCCGATGATGTACGGCCGGTCGAGCGTGAGCGCGATCTCCGAGAACACGTCGCCCAGTGTGCTTTGCATCGCCATCGAGAATGATGGCAACCGCTTTGGATGTGGCGACCACGATTCCGACCGGGATGGCACAGACACGACAGGGCTACCTGCGATTGCTTCCTTGGCGACACACAACCCATGATGCCAGTCCAGTTGCTGGAGAGCACTGGCATGTCACGCGTTCATGAAGCTAGCGGTGCAGCAATCTTGGTTGTGCGCTTGCCATAAGCCGCTGCACGTCCTCAATCAATGTCGACAGACTGAATGGCTTGGGCAAAAAAGCCGCTGGACCGGCCAGCTTCTTTTTCGCGTCGTCGAGCTGCCAATGCTGTCCCGAAATAAACATCAGAGGTATACCGGGATGAGCCGCCCGCGCGGCGATTGCGACGTCGATGCCGTCGTGAGCCCCCGGTAGATTGATATCGGTGATCACCAGCTTCAGGTTCGGTATAGTGAGTAATGCGACAGCCTCATCGCCCAGGGCAGCGCCGAGCGTGGCGTAGCCTTCGTCGTTGATTGCCTCGGTAAGCACCTCGCGCAGCTCAGTTTCGTCCTCAACGATCATTACGCAATTCATGTTCCAGTCTCTGCTATCGTCCGCCTGCTGGATTCTGCTAGCTGAGGCTGAACGGTCGGGCAGGCATCTAGTTGCTCAGGTGGATGAATGTCCAATCGTGTGCGGCATTCCGCGATATGACACTTGATCTCGTCAATGTCGACGTCGAATTGCGCAGCCGCTTGTATACCGGCAAGATCGAGTCGCTCGCGCTCAGTAAGGTGGCAAATATTAATAATAGCGAACCGTTCCAGAGCAATCTGTGAACAAAGTAAGGCAGTATTCAGTTGCCGTTGATTCCTCGTTACTCGCGCCGCGTGTACGTATTGGACGGCTACGCTTAATGCCCTTACGTAGTCCGATACCGCGCTCATGAGTTTTGCGTCGGCTTCAGCCTGGGCTCCTGACAAATAATCCGGGGACCTGATGGCAACGGTAGTACAATTTTCGGTCTTTGTCCCCGCAAAGCTTCCTCACCCCATTATCGAGCATCTCAGCCCATAGCCGGACCTGCTCAGCTGCCACAAGCTATCCATGCACAGAGTCCCTGTATATCAACTACTTTACATAGAGTGCTCATCGTCATTCAGTGGCACCGGCATGGGCTTCAAACGCACGCCCCGGCTGGTATAGGCATGGTGAATAATGGCGTAACATTCGCAGGAGGCTTCCTCCAACACAGCTCGATCGTTGATCGTGATGACGCCACGGCTATAGCGAATGTAACCCGCTAGTTGGAAGGTGCGGGCTACAGTATTCACCATTGCGCGACTTACGCCAAGCATTTCGCTGAAAAATTGCTGTGTCAGCGCAAATTCCCGACCACCACTGCGGTCATCACAGGTGAGCAGCCATCGGGCTGCGCGATCCTGCACGGGATGCAATGCGTTGCACGCAACGGACTGGAGAATTTGCGCAATGAAGGCCTGCGTATAACTCAACAGAATTGCGTTGAACGCCGGTATCTCCTGCTGCCACTGCCGAAACGTCACATAGTCTATAGCCAGGGCTTAGCCAGCAACCTGCACATTATGATGGCTAATTGCTCTATCGCTGCCTAGTACGGCGGCAATGCCGACCACGCCTTCAGCTCCAATTGTCGCCATTTCGACGCTCGCCCCGGTGTCAAAAAGAGCGACTGTGGACACAACGCCTGCTAAGGGAAAATACACGCGCCGCGCCGGCTTGTCGGCTTCCACAAGTACATCTCCGAAGTTGAGTGGAACTTCCTCGAACTTCGACTTGATTGCGTCCCAATCGGCTCTCGGAAGCGCGGCAAGAATGCTGTTTCGTGGTCCCGACGCGTAAGGCATGCTTTGCATCCCACCGATCCAGCTTTAACGATTGGACACGCCAGCAGTGCCGACAACATTGCGAGAGCCGGGACGATCAATAGGTCCATGATTTGCAGCCGGTTACATATATTTGCATGAAGTTACCAGCAGCCATGCTGGCTGCGGCCGATTATTAAAACTTCGGAACAAATAAGAATTTAGGGCAGCTTGGGCGCCCGCTTGCGCAGCTGGATACAACCAGTGATTCCTCCGCCCATTGCGAAACGACCCGGTGGTGGCATCCCGATATTCTTGCATGCACTAAGTCACTTACAATGCTCAGCGACAAGAGGCGTCCCGAAACGGTTCTGAGCCGGGCGTCGCGATAGCGGTAATGATATGGCTGCTCGACGACAGAGCTCGTTCACGGTGACAAAACTGTGCTGGATAATGCCCTTCAGGGACTGAGTGCCTCAGGAATACACTGTTGTAGAATGCGGCGCGCCATAGGGACTTCCCGCCGCTTCCACAATGGGTACGTCTGTTATCGGCCGCCTGGGAACATTGCCCCAAGCGGCCGGCGTCCCGCTACACCACCGGCGTCGCCCCGCCATCCATGTTGATCGCCGTCCCTGTGGTGAACCCACCCAGCTCCGAGCACAGCAGGCACGCCATGGCGGCGAATTCCTCCGGCTTGCCGATGCGCCCGATCGGCACGCCGGCCCCCATCTTCGCCTTGAACTCGTCGTAGCTGACATTCGTGCCTTCGCGCTTATGCCGCCGCACGTGCTGATCGGAGTCGATCAGCCCCACCAGCATGCCGTTCACCAGGATGCCGTGCGGCGCGCCCTCATTCGACAGCACCTTCATCAGCGCCATGCCGGCCGCGCGCGACACCGCCGTCGGCGCGCCGTTCGCCCGTGGCGCCTTGGCGCCCGAGTTCAGCACGTTGATGATGCGGCCCCATTTCCGCTCCTTCATCCCCGGCCAGGCCAGCCGCGTCAGCCGGATGGCGGCGAACAGTTTCAGCTCCAGATCCTCCATCCAGATTTCGTCGGTGATCTGCTCCGACGGCATGGCGCGCGAGATGCCGGCGTTGTTGATCAGGATATCAACCTTGCCGAAGCGTTTCGCCGCACCCTCGAACGCGGCCTTGATCTGCTCCGCGCTGGCCACGTCGCAGGCAAAGCCGGCCGCCTGCGCACCGCCCGTGGCCCCGGCGTTCACCGCCGCCACCGCCTCATCCAGCGTCTCCGGCGTGCGGGCAAGCATGGCGACATTGGCGCCGGAGGCCACAAATTGTTGCGACATGGCAAATCCCAGCCCCTTGCTGGCGCCGGTAATGATCGCGGTGCGGCCGTCGAGACGGACTTCCATCGGTTTCCCCCTTCACGTTTGGACAGGGCCGCAGTGTGCGAGGGAACCGCCGATCCTGCAAACGATGCTGACGTTGCGCATCGTCATCCTGTAGCGTTCGACGCCGCCCGTCCGGAGAGATCGCCGCCGATGACGCCGTTCGCCTTCTTCTCGGCCCTGCTCCTGCTCGTCGCCGTGCTCGGCATCCTGAATGAGCGTTATGTGAAACTGCCGCACACGATCGGGCTGCTCGCCGGGTCGCTGCTACTGTCGGTGGCGGTGCTGCTGGTGGACCGGGCGGTGGATGCAGTCGATCTGCGCGCGGCCTGGCGGGCGTTCGTGGATGAGATGGATCTGCCGCATCTGTTCCTGGACGGCATGCTGGCGCTGATGCTGTTCGCCGGCACGCTGCATGTGAATTTACGCGCGCTGCGCACCGAGAAATACACCGTCGCCGCGTTGGCGACGGTCAGCGTGGTGCTGGCAACGTTCCTCTACGGCTTCGGCATCTACTTTGTGCTGGCAATGAAGGTGCCGCTGATCTGGTGCCTGACGCTGGGCGCGCTGCTGGCGCCGACCGATCCGGTGGCGGTCAGCGGTCTGCTGCGCAAGGCCGGGCTGCCGGCTGACCAGATGGCGCTGGTGAACGGCGAGAGCCTGTTCAATGACGGCGTTGCCGTGGTGATGTTCAGCCTGATGCTGAACCTGGCCTCGGGCCACTCGGCGGATGCGCTGTCGATCATGGGCCTGTTCGCGTGGGAGACGGTCGGCGGCATCACGCTGGGCACGGTGGCGGGCTGGGCGGCGTATCAGGCGCTGCGGCTGGTCGACCATCCGACGATCGAGCTGACCATCACGCTCGCCGCCGCCTGCATGACCTATACGCTGGCGCATTCGCTGCACATGTCCGGCCCGCTGGCGGTGGTGGTGACCGGGCTGATCATCGCCCACAAGGGCACGCGGCGTGCCATGCGCCCGCCGTCGCGGACCCTGGTGATCGGGTTCTGGGAAGTGGTGGATGAACTGCTGAATGCGCTGCTGTTCGTGCTCCTGGGCTTCTCGCTGCTGTCGCTGGAACCGGGCCAGGGACTGATCTGGGCCGCGATCGGCGGCGTGGTGCTGGCGCTGGCGACGCGGCTGGTCAGCGTTGCGATCCCCACATTCCTGATCCATTTCCGCGGCTTGCCGCCGTTCCGCACGGTGGCGATCCTCACCTGGGGCGGGCTGCGCGGCGGCATGTCGATCGCGCTGGCGCTGACGTTGCACGACTCGCCGTACCGGCCGAACCTGCTCGCGCAGTGCTACGCGGTGGTGGTGTTCACGATCATCGTCCAGGGCCTGACGATGCCGTACTTGGTGCGCTGGCTGTATCCGGCATCGCGGACGGCGGAGCCGGAGCCGGTGGATCCGGCGCTGCATTAAGCCGGTTCATCACCGTCATGGTCGGCGCTGGACGGTCACCCGCGGCTTTTCGTCCGCGCGCACGGGCGGTGGTACCTGTGATACCGCAAGACACGGGTGGTCGCGCCAAGTGCGACCATGACGAAGGAACACGGGACCGCGCTCCCCCACGCCTGAGCGCCGTCACACCACGTGGAACAGCGCCGCCACCACCACCGTGATCAGCCCCAGCACCAGATTCACCGCGATCAGCTTGCGGATCGTGTCCAGGCTTGCCGTCATGCGCGTGCGGTCCGTGGTGCGGCGGAACCGCCGGTAGGGGCCAAGCACGATCGCCAGAAACACCAACGACATCACCACGCCAAGCCCGGCCATGGCGTGGATCGGCCAGGGCACCGCACTCATGCCGCCGAGCAGGTACAGCATGACAAACCCGGTGATCAGCATGATCGGCATCGCGTGCCAGACCACCAGGAAGAAGCGGCGGAACACCCGCGTGTGCAGCAGCATGCGCTGCGGCGGGTCGATCGCGCTCATGCTGGGGCGTAGCACGAAATATGCGAAGAACATGCCGCCGACCCAAAGCACCGCGAACAGCAGGTGCAGCACCTTGAGAACAGCGTAGAGGATCATCATCCGGCCAGCTCCAATAATTCAGCCAGCAAGGCGCGTAGCTCATTTGCCGCGATTGATCGAGGGGCCGCCTCGGTCACGCCCAGCCCCTTGGCGAAGGCTGAGGCGAAGCCGGTGCGGTTGCCGACCGTCGCGGTCAGCAGCCGATGGCCAGAGGCGTGCAACTGGGCGATGACGCTTTCCCGCAGCTTGCCGCTCGCCGGCAGGCGGTTCAGCGCCACCGCTGCCGGCCGCTTTTCCGCCGCTGCCAGCTTCAGTGTGCCCTCGGCCGCCCACACATCCGGCGGGCTTGGCTGCACCGGTACCAGGACGAGGTCGGCGCCGCGGATCGCCAGGCGCGCGTCAGTATCGATCTGTGGCGGCGAGTCGATCAGCACGACATCGTGCGCCCGCTTCAGCCGGTCGAGTTCAGCACCGAGCCGCCAGCCGGAGACGTCGGAGAAGGATAGGGCCGGCGCCTGCTCCGGCCGCAGCGCGTGCCAGCGCGTCAGGCTGCGCTGCGGGTCGATGTCGAGCAGCGCGACGCGCCGCTCGGGGGCCAGTGCGGCGGCGAGGTTGGCGGCCAGTGTGGTCTTGCCGGTGCCGCCCTTTTGTTGGGCGACGGTGATGACAATCGCCATGCGAATCGGCTCCGTTGCCGTGCTTGCTGCACTGCAGCATAAATCGGAGGGTTATGCCACCCGAGTCGAACCGGTCTGTGGCGGCATGGCCCGCTTCTTGCTGGATTTTGCCGCGTTGGTCGCATACCGTGGCCACCTGCCCAGGCAAACAACGTGAACGGGCAGGCCGAGGAATACCAGGAAAAGGCTGAATGCCTACGCAACAGGCACAACACGCAGCGGCCTGCCGTCTGCAAGCGCCGGAATCCCGAGAGGATTGGCAGGCCTACCATGGCATCCGCCGCCGGGTGTTCAACCTGCCGCGGCCGGAGGAGCCAAACGAGCCGAACTCGCATGCCATGCTGCTGTTCAAGGAGGACCAGCCGATCGGCGCGATCCAGATTGATGCGCTGGCGAACGATGCCGCGGCGCTGCGGCTGGTGGCGATCGACCCGGCCCACCAGGGGTCCGGCTACGGCCGCATCATGCTGCAGGAGGCCGAAGATTTCGTCCGCCGCCTGGGCCTGCGGCAGGCGGTGGTTTACGCCACCCCTGAGGCCGCCGGGTTCTACGCCGAGTCCGGCTATGATGAGGAAGACTGGGACGACATGTGCGTCGGCGGCATCGTGCAGATGCTGAAGCGGCTGGCCTGACCGGACCGGCCGCACAGCGCCGCGTGCTCCTCGCCGCTGCGGCTCGACTGGCGCACAGCCGCTGAGGCAAAGCCACTGACGGCATACGCATTCGTCATCGCCCGGCTGGTCCGGCCACCGGCATCGGCACGGCGCCGACCACCTGGCGCACCCCGCAAACCGAGGCAATAAAGCGGCAACCAGCGACTCGCGCGCGCATGGACGCCATGCCGGAACGGCGCGGCAGAACAACGTCCGGATCGCGTATGACATGGGCCTGCCAGGAGCGACCCCCCGTCCATGCAAGCCACTGCGTCGCAGCGCGCGATGTTCGTCTTCATCTGCCTGGTCTGGGGCACGACCTGGCTGGCAATGAAGATCGGCATCGAGACCGTCGTGCCCGGCGTCTTCGCCGGCCTGCGCTGGAGCATCGCCGGCGCCATCCTGCTGCTCGCCCGGCGCCTGATGGGCCAGCGCGTACTGCCGCCGCCCCGCCTGTGGCCGCGGCTGCTGCTGGTGTCGATCCTGCTGATCACCATCAACCAGGTGGTCCAGCTTTACGGCCTGAAGCACATCACCGCCGGCCTCGCCGCCGTGATCAGCGCCGCGCTGACGCCGATCGGGCTGCTGAGCTTTGCCGTGATCATGGGCCAGGAGCGCTTCAACCGGATGCAGGTCGGCGCCATCGGCCTGGGCGTGGTCGGCGTATTCGTGCTGTTCGGCCCTTCGGCCCTGGCCGGCCAACTTGATCTGTGGGAGGTGTTCGGCGCCGCCACCGTTGTCGTCGGCTGCCTCAGCTACTGCCTCGGCTCCGTCATGACCCGCGGCATGATGCGCACGATTGAGCCGGTACAACTCGCCGGCCTGACCGGCTTTGTCGGCGGCCTCGTGCTGCTGGTGGCGTCACTCGCGGTCGAGCCGGGATCTTGGGAGTCGATGCACTTCCACTGGGGCTGGCGAAGCTTTGCAGCCTGGCTCTACCTGCTGATCCCTGGCGCGCTGCTGTCCACCACGATGTATTTCCTGCTGGTGCGCGACTGGGGCGCGAGCCGGCCGGGCACCTACGCCTTTATCTCCCCGATCATCGCCGTGGTCACAGGCAGCTTCCTGTTCGGCGAAAAGCTGGAATGGGAGAACGGTGTCGGCATGGCGCTGATGCTGTCCGGCGCCTTCTTCGCGCTGCGTGCCGGCAAGGCCGCTCCGGTGACACCGGCCAAGGCAGAGGCCGTCGCCGCCGAATAGCCAACGCACAGAGCGGAAGGCGCCCCCAGCCGCCCTGCCCTATCTGCCGGCGTGTCAATCAGGAGACACGCACATGCATCAGGTCGTTCAACCCGCCATCCTGTATTTCGGCACACCGGTCGTGCTGATCAGCACCGTCAACCACGACGGCACGCCAAACCTCGCCCCCATGTCCTCGGCCTGGTGGCTCGGCCAGCGCTGCGTGCTGGGCCTCGCCGCCGCGTCGAAGACGACGCAGAATCTGCTGCGCTCCGGTGAATGCGTGCTGAACCTGCCGGACGACAGCATGGCGGCGCAGGTCGACCGCATCGCGCGCACCACCGGCAGCGATCCGGTGCCGGAGGGCAAGCGCGTCCGCGGCTACCGCCACCTCGCCGACAAGTTCGGCACCGCCGGCCTGACGCCGGTGCCATCGCTGACCGTCGCCGCCCCGCGCGCACTGGAGTGCCCCGTGCAGATGGAGGCGACGCTGGAGGAGGTGCACCCGATCGGCGAGCGCGATCCACTCTGGCGCGGCCGCAGCCTGGCGCTGCACGTCGCGGTGCGGAAGGTGCATGCCGCCACCGACATCCTGATGGATGGGGAAGCGGACCGCATCGACCCTGACAAGTGGCGCCCTCTGATCATGAGCTTCCAGCACTACTACGGCCTGCGCGCCGGCAAGGTGCACGGCTCCGAACTTGCGCAAATCCCGGAGGCCGCCTATCGCCCCACGCAAGCGGTCGCCTGAGGCCAGCAGCCGGACGGCAGGATCGCGCACGGGCATCAAACAGAGGAACAGGCGATGATCCAGGTCCTGAAGGCAGGCGCCACCGAAGCCGAGAAGACCGAAGCCGACCGCAAGGTCCGCCAGACGGTGGAGTCGATCCTGGAAGACATCGCTGCGCGCGGCGACGCCGCTGTCCGGGAGCTTTCGGCGAAATTCGACAAATGGGAGCCGGAATCGTTCCGGCTCCGCGCGGACGAGATCAAGGCGCTGATCGACTCCTTGCCGCAACAGGTGATCGACGACATCGCCTTCGCGCAGGCGCAGATCCGCCGCTTCGCCGAGGCGCAGAAAGCCGCGCTGCAGGATATCGAAGTCGAAACGCTGCCGGGCATCCGCCTCGGCCACAAGAACATCCCGGTCAACAGCGTCGGCTGCTATGTGCCCGGTGGGCGCTATCCCATGGTGGCCAGCGCGCATATGTCGGTGCTGACGGCGAAGGTCGCGGGTGTGAAGCGCGTGATCGCCTGCACGCCGCCGCTGAACGGCGTGCCGCCGGCTGCCACCGTCGCCGCCATGCACATGGGCGGCGCCGATGAGATCTATCTGCTGGGCGGCATCCAGGCCGTGGCGGCGATGGGTCTCGGCACCGAAACGATCGCCGGGGTGGACATGCTGGTCGGACCCGGCAACGCCTATGTCGCGGAGGCGAAAAGGCAACTGTTTGGCCGTGTCGGCATCGACCTCCTCGCCGGCCCGACCGAGACGCTGAATATCGCCGACGACACCTCCGACGTAGAGATGTGCGCCACCGACCTGCTGGGCCAGGCGGAGCACGGGCCGACGTCACCGGCCGTGCTGCTGACGACCTCGAAACGGATCGCAGAAGGCATCCAGGCGGAAATCGACCGGCAACTCAAGGTGCTGCCGACCGCGGACATCGCCGGCGTGGCGTGGCGCGATTACGGCCAGGTGATCCTCTGCGATACCGATGAGGAACTGCTGTCGGAAGCCGACCGCATCGCCAGCGAACATGTGCAGGTGCTGACGAAGAACCCGCGCTGGTTCCTCGACCGCATGACCAATTACGGCGCGCTGTTCCTCGGCAAGGAAACGAACGTTGCCTACGGCGACAAGGTGATCGGCACCAACCACACGCTGCCGACCAAGCGCGCCGCCCGCTACACCGGCGGGCTGTGGGTGGGAAAATTCCTGAAGACGGTGACGTATCAGGAGGTCAGCCCCGAGGCGACGGCGATGATCGGCGAATACTGTTCCCGCCTGTGCGCCATTGAAAACTTTGCCGGCCACAAGGAACAGGCCGATCTGCGGGTGCGGCGCTACGGCGGGAAGAACAGTTCCGTTCCGGCCTGAACCGGAAGGCGTTTGCCGCTCCCTTGGGTACCCGATACAAGCGGAGCGGCAGCCTGAAGGAATCCTCGGTGCGATATCTGGTTTGGATGGTGCTTGCAGCCTGGTGCGCCATCGCTGTGCTACCAGCACCGGCGCGGGCGGACGACAAGGCCGTGACCGCACAATTGCAGCGCCTGATCGACACCTACGTGAAAGAGCGCACCGCGATCGAGGGCATCTCGGGTATCGCGCTGCGCGTCGACCGCGGCAGCGGCAAGCCAGTCATGGCGCTGTTCAGCGGGACCGATGGACGGCAGCCGTCCCGCCCAATCGGGCCGCGGACGCTGTTTCAGATCGGCAGCAACACGAAACATTTTACCGCCGCGCTGATCCTGCGTCTCGAGGCGGACGGCATCCTCAACATCGACCAGACACTCGGACAGTGGCTGCCGCAATACACCGCGTGGAGTAACGTGACGATCCGCTCCCTGCTGAACATGACCGCACCAATTCCAACCTATTCTGAAACGGTCTCGATCGGCACGATCGTCGCAACCGAGCTGAACCACCAATTCGCGCTGTCCGACCTCGTCGCGGCGGTCGACCCCGGCAACGGCCAGAAATTCCCGCTTCCCACCGGCTGGTTCTATTCCAACACCAACAACATCCTCGCGGCAATGATCATCGAGGCCGCGACGCAGCAACCCTTCCAGGACGTGCTGCAGGCGAAACTGCTGCGCCCGCTGAACCTGCAGGACACGTACTACGCCCGCGGCGCCTATCCCGAGGCGGTGCTGGCACGCGTACCGCGCGGCCTGTATCAGAACCAGGCCTGCCTGGAATACCAGCCGAAGCCTTGCAGCAAGCCGACGCTCGGCCCGCTGATCGGCAAGGATGTGAGCCGGGAGAACCTGTCCTGGGCCGGCCCCGCTGGTGCGATTATTGCCTCGCCGGGTGACCTCGAACGGTGGATACGCGCGCTGTTCAGCGGCAAGGTGCTGCCGCAGAAACAGCTTGATGAAATGCAGACGCTGGTCTCGCGCAAGACCGGCAAGCCGATCGGCGACGTCAGCGCGGACGATCCCGCAGGCTTCGGCCTGGACCTCGGCCGGCTGTACGACCCGGCTACCGGCGAAGCGTTCTGGTTCTATGAGGGCGAAACGCTCGGGTTCAGGGCGTTCTTCGTCTTCTGGCCACAATACGACCTGGTGATCACAGCCTTCACCAATAGCCAGCCGCCCGAAGGTGAAGACAAGTTTGGCCAACAGGTCATCAGCGGCACATTCAGGATCTTGCAGCAGGCAGGCGCGATCCAGCGTCGAAAGTGACCACGTCCGGTACCCAAGAGGTGGCCTGCTGTTTGAGCGGCGGCATCACGGTGGGCTTCGATCGAGGGCTAGGTGCCTATAGCGCACTCGCCGCTTTACTGGCCGTGTTGGCGCTCCACCCTTGTCCGTCCCATATTCGAACCTCGACGCTTGCACGACCGCGATCAATACGAATCCGATTATATGCATTCGGTTCACCACGCAGCCTTGTGGACGTGGTTGTCGCAGCCTGAACCACGAGCAGGTCGCCCTCGCCGGCCCCCGCCGCCCCGCCAGCCGTTTCAGCGCCTTTTGCAGCACCGCGAGCACGCATGTAGCCAAGGTGCAAGTGGCCTGACAGGATCAGGCGTACGCGCTGCTGCGCGAAGGCACTCAGTGCGGCCTCGGCCCGGCCAACCATCCGCGTCTCCGGCGCGGTCTCCGGTGGCAGGAACGGGTGATGGGCAACGACAATCCGGAACAGATGATCAGGCACGGCCTGCAACCGCCTTACCGCACGCTGCAGCCTGCCATGGCTGACCCGGCCCTGCGACCAGTCAAGGAAGTCGCCAGCTCGCGAAGCCGTGTTCACCCCCACCACCGCGATTTCGTCATCCATCCACACCGGTTCCGGCTCTGTCGCGATAAAGCGGCGCCAGCGGCCCAGCGGATCGAAAAAGCGCTCGCGCAGCCAGTAAGCGGTGATGTCGTGGTTGCCTGGTACAGCGAGCACCGGCGCGGTCAGGCGATTTAGGAAGGCACGGGCTGCACGGTATTCGCGTGAGCGGGCCCGCATCGTCAGATCACCGCTTACCGCGACAAGGTCCGGCGGATTGTCATTCAGTTCCGTGACAAGCGCCTCGACGATGGCAGCATCCGTGCGACCGAAGTGCAGGTCGGAAATATGGGCGATGTGTCGCATGGGGGATCAGCGTCTGCCTCGAACAACTGGAACCAGTCGGATAGCGTATATCGACGCTGGCGGGGCATCGCGGGTTCGGCAATGCCGCAAGTTTGCAGCGCGACCCGCACGCACGACGCCCGTTTTCGCCGCGACGGTTGGGGCAAGCGCCCATGACGCGACCTCCCCGCCTCGCTTGACGCAGCACGCGTTCCGGCCACACTGCCCGCCATTACACCAGGAAGGGGGAAACACCACCATGAACGACGTAACAATCCTGGCCACGGGCTTGGGCTTTCCCGAAGGCCCGATCGTGTGCCCGGACGGCAGCATCATTGTGACCGAAATCCGCAACCAGCAGCTGTCCAAAGTGACACCGGACGGCAAGACCAGCGTGTTCTCCCGTTGCGGCGGCGGGCCGAACGGACTCGCCATTGGACCGGACGGGGCGCTCTATCTGTGCAACAATGGCGGCAGCCGCTACGTCGAGGGCTACTCGATGGGCATCGCCCCGCATCCCGACTACAAGTTCGGCTACGTGCAGCGCGTCGATCCGAAGACCGGCGAGTTCAAGACGCTGTATCAGCAGGTAAACGGCCGCAACCTGTCCGCGCCGAACGATCTTGTTTTCGACAAGCAGGGCGGCTTCTATTTCACCGACCTCGGCAAGCGGTATGAGCGTCACCGCGACCATGGCGGGTTGTACTACGCGCTGCCGGACGGCTCAAAGGTCGTCGAAATCGCCCACCCGATTCTCAGCCCGAACGGCTGCGGCCTGTCGCCCGATGAGAAGACCATCTACGTCGCGGATACCGAGGGCGCGCGCCTGTGGGCGTTCGACATCGAGTCGCCAGGCGTGCTGCGCAAGCCGCCGCCGTACGTGCACCACAGCGGGCGCATCATCTGCGGCCTGCCGAGCAACGCTCGTTTCGACAGCCTGGCCGTGATGGCCAATGGCAACATCGCGGTAGCGACGCTCAACACCGGCTATATCACGGAGATCTCGCCGGCCGGCGAGATCGTGCGCGCCGTGAAGATGCCGGACACGTATCCCACCAATATCTGCTTCGGTGGCGACGACATGCGCACCGCATACATCACGTTGTCCGACACGGGACGGCTGGGCGTGATGCAGTGGCCGACACCGGGCCTGAAGCTTAACTACTGATCATCGAATATACGGGCTGCCTAGCAGGCAGCCCGTCCTCCGCGACCCCTTGCATCGCGCGCAGTTCCAGCACACCGCACTTTTGGCCCGGCTGCGTCACGAACATGTGACTGATCGTCCATGCATGCCAGCGCGTCGGCTTCAGCAAACCGTTACGCAACCCTCGGCCGCCGGCTGCGTTCGGGTCTACTCTGGCAACTGGAGGACTATTCGATGAGCGACCGCGTTCAAGGCACTGCGCGTGAATTTGGCGGCCGTGTGCAGGAGACTGTCGGCAATCTCACCGGCGACGCCAAGACCCAGGCACAAGGCTTGTACAACCAGGCCAGTGGCCAGGCACAGCAAACCGCCGGCCAGCTCAGCGACATGATCAAAGCACAGCCGCTCGTCTCTGCCCTCGTCGCCCTTGGCGTCGGCTACGTGCTCGGCCGTTTGACGTCGTAACGCGCCATTTAACCAAGCAGGCTCCGCCGACCGGTCAAACGCGGCGGCTGTCTGTTTGACTGAAGGGGGGTGTATGCCCCCCTTCCCGTTTCGCGATGCAATCGATGCCCAAGGAGTCCCATGCCGCCAGCCATCTTGCGTTCCCGCGTCATGGAGGGGTCACCCAACCCCTGTGGCGCGACCTGGGACGGATTGGGAGTCAATTTCGCTCTGTTTTCGGCGCATGCGACGAAAGTCGAACTTTGTCTGTTCGACGATGAAGGGCAGACGGAGCTGGAACGGATCGAGCTGCCTGAATACAGCAACGAAGTCTGGCACGGCTACCTGCCGGACGCCCGGCCGGGCACTGTCTACGGCTATCGCGTGCACGGCCCGTATGAGCCGGAGGCCGGCCATCGTTTCAATCCCAACAAGCTGGTGCTGGACCCTTACGCCAAGGCGCATGTCGGTTCGCTCAAGTGGGATCACGCCTGCTTCGGTTACACCATCGGCGCCGAAGGCGAGGACCTGACCTTCGACACCCGCGACAGCGCGAAATTCATGCCGAAATCGCGCGTCATCGACCCTGCCTTCACCTGGGGCCGCGAACGGCCGCCATCGGTACCGTGGGAGCGCACGATCGTCTATGAGATGCATCTGCGCGGCTACACGATGCAGCACCCGGCCGTGCCGGAACGCATGCGCGGCACCTTCTCTGGCCTCGCACGCAAGGAGGTCATCGACTATATTCGCGCGTTGGGCGTCACCTCGGTGGAACTGCTGCCGATACACGCATTCGTCAATGACTCCTATCTGCTCGATAAGGGGCTGACGAACTACTGGGGCTACAACAGCATCGGCTTCTTCGCCCCGGATCCCCGCTACTCTGCCGTGCCGGCCTTCGTTTTCTCCGAGTTCCGAGAAATGGTGGCGCGCCTGCACGATGCCGGTCTCGAGGTGATCCTCGATGTTGTTTATAATCACACCGCCGAAGGCAACGAGCGTGGGCCGACACTGTCGTTCCGCGGTATTGACAATGCGTCGTACTACCGCCTGATGCCGGACCAGCCGCGCTATTACATCAACGACACCGGCACCGGCAACACGCTGAACATGAGCCATGCGCGAGTCGTGCAGATGGTGACTGACAGCCTGCGCTACTGGGCGCAGGACATGCACGTGGACGGCTTCCGCTTCGATCTCGGGACAATCCTGGCGCGCGAGGCGGATGGCTTCAACGAAGCCCACGGCTTCCTGCAGAGCTGCCTGCAGGACCCGGTGCTGTCCCACTGCAAGCTGATTGCCGAACCTTGGGATATCGGACCTGGCGGCTATCAGGTCGGCGGCTTTCCACCAGGCTGGGCTGAGTGGAACGACAAGTTCCGCGATACGGTCCGCTCTTACTGGAAGGGCGACGAAGGCCAGGTTGCTGAAATGGCAACACGCCTGTCGGCCTCGGCCGATTGCTTCGCCCGCCGTGGTCGCAAGGCGTGGGCCAGCGTCAATTTCATCACCGCCCATGACGGTTTCACGCTGCAGGATCTTGTCTCCTACAACGAGAAGCACAACGAAGCGAACGGCGAGGACAACCGGGACGGTCACGACAACAACCACTCCTGGAACCACGGCGCCGAAGGTTCCACGGACGATCCCGAGATCCTGTCTTTGCGTGAGCGCCAGAAGCGCAACATGCTGGCGACTCTGCTGTTATCGCAGGGCACGCCGATGCTGCTGGCCGGCGACGAGTTTGGCCGCACGCAGCAAGGCAACAACAACGCCTACTGCCAGGACAATGAAATCTCCTGGGTCGACTGGAATTTCGGTGAGCGCGAAGTGGAACTTGCCGAGTTTGTCCGCAAGCTCATTGTCCTGCGCCAGTCATTCCCGATTCTGCGCCGCGCGCGGTTCCTGACGGGCGAATATAATCCGGATCTGGATGTGAGCGACGTGCGCTGGCTGACGCCGGCGGGCGACGATCTCGCGGACGAACAGTGGAATGAATCGCACGCGCGCTGCTTCGGCATGCTGCTCGACGGTCGGGCACAGGCGAGTGGCATCAAGCGTCCGGCGATGGATGCCACCGTGCTGCTGGTGCTGAATGCATTCCACGACGTGGTAAACTTTTCACTGCCCGACGTTGTCGGCGGCCGCACATGGCGTTGCCTGCTGGATACGAACATCCCCGACGACAACAAGCTCCATACGCTGGAAACGGGTGAAACTTATGAGATCACCGGCCGGTCGCTGGTGCTGTTCGCACTGGAGCCGGAACACCGCCACTCGGTTGCGCTGCGGCGGGCGATTGAGGGCTATCGGCAAGTTGCGGAGCGGCCGATCCCGATGGCGGTGCCGGAGGCCGGGCTGGAAACGGAGCGGTCACTTGCCTGACAGAAACACCGATCCATTCCGTCAACGCATTGGCTGGCGGCTTGGTTCCACCAGCATTAAGTTCATGAATGCAGCCGACATGCGACTGATGCGCGTGCAAAGCTTGGTGCTGTCCGATCCGCCAGTGCCGCCGGGCGAACCGCCCGTGCCGGCGGATCCGGATGCACCGGTACCGATCGAGGAGCCGCCACAGCCCATCCCAGTCCCGCCGCCGGTTCCGCCGGAGCCATTGCGGGCATGATGTGACAGTCGCGGCACAGCGGCAGGGGCGAGATCGTCAGCGTTTGTCCTCCGACGCCACGGTCTCCACCTGCCCGCGCCGTTGCAGTGTGCGCATCACCAGCCAGCACGCCAGCGCCCAGGCGGCGCCGATCGTCCATCCGGCCACAACATCGCTCGGCCAATGCACGGCGAGATAGACGCGGCTGGTGCCGATCAGAAGCGTCAGGCTGACCGCCGCCGACATGATATAGACGCGTAGCGCCCGGGTCGGCTGCAGCCGAGCCAGCATGGCGCCGAGCGTCAGGTAGACAATGGCTGACATAGCGGCATGGCCGCTTGGAAAGCTCGCGGTGAAGACCGTGGTGCCATGCGGCAGCAGGTCGGGCCGCGGCCGGTCGAAGCCGCGCTTCAGCGCCATGGTCAGCAGCCAGCCGCCGCCGAGGCACGAAGTCACCAGTAAAGCGGCGGCGCGCCGGCGGGCCAGCAGCAGGAACCCAGCCACCAGCGCGGTGATCAGCACCAGCACGCCGACGCTGCCCAGCGCCGTCAGGTCCCGCGCCATTTCCTCAAACCAGCGCGGTCCGATCGGGTCCATCCGGTCGTCCGGGTTCCGCAGCAGCAGCATGATGCGCAGATCAACGCCGTGACCGCCGCCTTGGACCACCTCGTTGGCAATCCATCCAAAGGCCCACAGAGCCCCGGCGAGGGCGATGAAGGCCAGCACAACGGGTAATTCAGGCCACCTTCGCGGCAGCGCGCGATCAACCCGGGACGTGGAATTGGACTCCTGCGGCACCTTGTCTCCGTTCTGGCTGCGATGGATCGGTGTGATACGGCCGACCCGTCTGGCGTGCCACTGACAGATCTCGCCCCACAGCAGACGGCGCCTTGTCGCGTCTTGCAACGCCGAATGGCCACGCTACGATCATGTTACCATTGTCGATGTGGTGCGAGTACGCCGGTGGTAGCGAGACGGCCCGATCTTTGGCATCGACATCGCGTCTTGTGCTCTCTGCGGCATGTGACGGGAGATGACGACCTGCGGCGCTGCCTCAGCCCGTGCCTCCATGTGTGCCGCTGAAGCCTGCCTGCACACGATCTTCGAAGCGCAGGTCGCGGCGGCGCCCGACCGGCTCGCGGTAACCGACGGCCGCGAATCGCTTTCGTACCGTGAGCTCAATGATCGAGCCAATGGGCTGGCACACGTATTGCGGGCGCGCGGTGTCCACGCCGAGCGGCTGGTCGGCCTGCTGCTCGACCGGTCGGTCGACCTCGTGGTCGGCGTGTTGGGCATCCTGAAGGCGGGTGGCGCCTACCTTCCGCTAGACATGGATGCGCCGCGGGAACGGCTGGCGTTCATGTTGCGCGATGCGGCGGCTTGCCTGGTAGTTACGAATTCGAACCTGATCGATTCCTTGCCCGGCGACGTCGCCGTGCTGGCCTACGATCCAGCGGATCCGACCTTTGCAGCGCAGCCCGCCAGCAATCCGCAAACCGATACCAGGCCGGATCAACTGGCCTATGTGATCTACACATCGGGATCGACCGGCCAGCCCAAGGGCGTGGCCATCGAGCACCGTTCGGTCGTCAGCCTGATGCAATCGACACAGATGCTGTTCGGCTTCCAGTCGGACGATGTCTGGACCTTGTTCCATTCAATTGCCTTTGATTTTTCGGTCTGGGAGATCTGGGGCGCGCTGTTCCACGGCGGCTGCCTTGTCGTGGTGCCGCGCGATACGGCCCGCTCGCCGGACGAGTTCTATACCCTGCTGTTGCGGCATCAGGTCACGGTCCTGAATCAGACGCCGTCCGCGTTCGGCGCACTGATCGGCCCCGCAACGAACCGCGGCAATGAAACCAGGCTGTCATCGTTGCGATATGTTATCTTTGGTGGCGAGGCGCTCGATCCGCGGATGCTGCGGCGCTGGGTCGCGAGCCATGGCGATACGCGACCAAAGCTGGTGAACATGTACGGCATTACCGAAACGACCGTGCACGTTACGCATCGGCACATTACGGCGGCCGATGTCGATGCCGGCGGCAGCCCGATCGGCGGTCCCATCCCCGGAGTCCAGCTCTATCTGCTGGATGCGGCCCTGGCGCCGGTGCCTCCTGGCGAAACCGGCGAGATCTTTGTCGGCGGCTCTGGCCTCGCCCGCTGCTATCTGAACCGCCCTGAGCTGACAGCGGAACGGTTCATCGCCAATCCTTTCTCCCCTGATGCCGGGGCGCGGCTGTATCGCAGCGGCGATCTCGGCCGGGCGTTGCCGGAGGGTGGCATTGCCTTCCTTGGCCGCGCCGATGCGCAGGTGAAGATTCGCGGCTTCCGGATCGAGCCGGGGGAGATCGAAGCCACACTGGCTGCCATCGACGGCGTCGCGCAGGCGGCGGTGGTGGCGCGGCGCGATGACGGGGATGCGCGCCTCATCGCTTATGTTGTGCCACGGCCCGGGGGCGGCATTGATGGCCGGGAGTTGCGTCGGCACCTGCGGACGCGTTTGCCGGAGTACATGGTGCCGGCCGCCTTCGTCGTACTGCCAGCCCTGCCGCTGACCACCAACGGCAAGCTTGACAGAGCCGCCTTACCAGCGCCTGGCAGGAACAGCGCCGGCGGTTCCGCCTGCCCGCCCGCGAATGCGCTGGAAGCCGAACTCGCGGCCATCTGGCGAGACCTTCTGGGTCTCGACAGCGTCGGGCGCCACGACAATTTCTTCGACGTCGGCGGCCATTCGCTGCTGGCGGCCCGGTTAGCCGCCTTGATACAGGCACGCCACAGGGTCCGGCTGCGGCCAAGTCAGATCTTTGCCGCGCCGACCCTCGCCGGCATTGCTGGCCTGGTGCGTGACGCCGCTCCGCTGCCACCGTCCCTGCCGCAGCCCGCGATCAACGTTGCCAGCACGCCCATGTCATTCGCGCAGCGTGGCGTCTGGTTTCAGGAGGCGCTGACCCCCGGCATCAGCCTGTTCCTGCTGCCGCAGGCGTGGCGCCTGCACGGCAAGCTGGATCGCGCGGCGCTGTGCCACGCACTGGATAACATGGTTGCGCGCCACGCGCCGCTGCGCACCCGCTTCGGTCTGGCGGACGGCAGCCCCGTCCAATGCATTGAACCGCCGATTCCCATTGTGCTTCACCAGCAGGACCTGGCCCACCTGCCGGCGGCAGAGCGCAAGGCCGAGGCTCTGCGGCTTGCTCGGGCCGAGGCGGATCGGCCGTTTGATCTGGCGCACGATCTGCCATTGCGCGTCCGCCTGCTGCGGCTCGACGCCGAAGACCACGTGCTGCTGGTGACGATGCACCACATCGTCTCCGACGCATGGTCACTGCGCCTGTTCAACCAGGAACTGGCGGTGCTCTACCAAGCGGCCCGATGCGGCGCGCCGGCCTCGCTGCCGCCACTACCGCTGGACTACGCGTCCCACGCGCGGCGGGAGCGCCAGGCGCTGACCCCGGCGCGGACGGCGGAACTGCAAGCCTGGTGGCGGCGAGCTTTGAGCGGACTGGAGCCGCTGGAACTGCCACGGGATCGCGCCCGGCCGCCGGTGCCGGACCATGCTGCCGGCCGCATCGGCTTCCACCTGGAGGCGCCGCTGGTCGCGCAATTGGAACACCTGGCACGGCGTTCGGAGGCAACACTGCAGATGGTCCTGCTGGCAGGCTTCCAGGTGCTGCTGTCCCGTACCAGCGGGCAGCAGCGCTTCGCCGTCGCCACAGCGACGGCGGGCCGAAACGAGGCCGACCTGGAGATGCTGATCGGCCTGTTCGTGAACACGCTGCTGATACCCGCGGATTTCAGCGGAAACCCAAGCTTTTGCGACGTAGTGCGGCGGGTGGCGGCGGCGTCGGTCGGCGCCTACGACCATCAGGACCTGCCGTTTGAGCAGGTCGTCGCGTTGCTGCGCCCCGGCCGCGGCTCCGCCCGCAATTCACTAGCACAGGCGATCTTCCAGCTTGTGCTGCTGGACGATGACGCGCTGGCGCTCGACGGCCTCGACGTCACGCCCTTGCCGGTCGCCAGCGAGCGCGTGCGCTTCGAGCTCGAGCTGGACATGCGGCGCGACGGGCCGGCGCTGCGCGGCACGCTGACCTACAGCGCAGAGTTGTATGACGCGGTATCGATGCAGCGCCTGACGGCCCAGTACGCGACGCTGCTGCGCGCCGTTGCCGCCGAACCGGACGCGCCGCTCAGCCGGGTGGAGGCGCTGGACGCGGCGGAGCGCCGGACGCTGCTGGAGGAGTGGAGCGGGATCGCCGCCACGACCCGTGACTACGGTTCTGTGGCCGACGGCTTTGCAGCGCAGGCGGCTCTGACCCCGGCAGCGCCCGCCGTCGTCTTCGGATCGGAGCGCATCGAGTATCGCGACCTGGAGAGAGCGTCGGCACGTCTGGCACACCGGCTGCGGCGACAGGGCGTCCGACGCGGCGACCGGGTTGGACTGTTCGGCCGCCGGTGCGTTGCGACTGTGATCGCCACGCTGGGGATTGTCCGAGCCGGCGCCGCCTATGTGCCCCTGGACCCCGGGCACCCGCCGGACCGGCTCCGGTTCATGATGCAAGATGCCGCGTGCGCCGCTCTGGTCGCCTGTGCCGATCCTCCCGCGGAACTTCTGACCGCGGTGCCGCATGTGCTGTACCTGGATGACGACGACCCGCCCGTGGATGGTGCGATGGTCGCCCTGGCAGGCGGCGATTCAGCCTATGCGATGTACACGTCGGGCTCGACCGGCGTGCCCAAGGGCGTGCTGGTGCCGCACCGGGCGATCGTCCGGCTGGTGCGGGATACCAACTACATCCGCATCGACGCCAGCGACCGCATCGGCTTCGCATCCAACACCGGCTTTGACGCGGCAACGTTCGAAATATGGGGGGCGCTGCTGAACGGCGCCTGCCTCGTCGGACTGGATCAGGCGACGTTGCTGTCGCCTTCAGCACTGGCGGCGGCGATCCGAACCGACGGCATCACCATCGTGTTCCTGACCACGGCGCTGTTCCATGAAGTCGCCGACGCCGCGCCGGACAGTTTCGCGGCGCTGGGCTGCCTGCTGGTCGGCGGCGAACGGCTCGATCCGCGGCGCGTGCGCGCGGTGCTCGCTTCCCGGCCACCCAAGCGGCTGCTGCATGTCTACGGGCCGACGGAGAACACCACATTCTCCACCTGGCTGGAGATAACGCCGCAGAACGCCGCCGGCGACAGCATCCCGATCGGCCGACCGGTCGCTGGTTCGACCTGCTACGTTCTGGATCGTCACGGTGCGCTGCTGCCGCCCGGCGCGATCGGCGAAATCTGCGTGGGCGGCGCCGGTGTTGCATTGGGCTACCTGGACGGCACGGGGCTGCGCCATGACCGCTTCCCGGACAATCCGTTTGCACCCGGCACGTTGCTGTACAGAACAGGCGACCGCGGGCGCTGGCTGCCGGACGGAACGCTCCAGTTCCTGGGCCGGGTCGATCGCCAGGTGAAACTACGCGGTCACCGCATCGAGCCGGGCGAAATCGAAGCGGCGCTGGATGCCTTGGCGGGCGTGCGCCAGTCGGCCGTGATCCTGGCGCAGAATGGGGAGGTCGATCGTCTGGTCGCGTATGTGGTTCCGAACCAGGGCGCGTCGATCGATGCGGCTGCACTGCGGCGCGCATTGCAGCGGACATTGCCCGACTACATGGTTCCGCACGCTATCATTCCGCTCGAGCGGCTGCCGCTATCGCCAAACGGCAAGCTGGACCTTCCCGCACTGCCGCCTCCTGGCGGGGCGGGCCGGCAGACGAGCCGGTCCGGCAGCAGCCCGCCTGCCTCACCGACCGAAACCGCTTTGGCGCGCATCTGGTCGGAGGTGCTGGACGTGGCCGAACCATCCGCCGAGGACAATTTCTTCGACCTTGGCGGCACATCCCTGCTGGCGATGCGGATGCTGGCGCGGATGGAGGCCGTATTCGGTCGACATCCCGGACTGCCAGCGTTCCATCGCCATCCCACGCTCGCCGGGCTCGCCGGTGCGCAAGACGCAGCCGCTGAACCGGGCACCGCTGACACTGTGCTGGAAATCCGCGCCGGAGGGACGCGACCGCCGCTGTATTTCCCACCAGGCGTCATGGGCGAGAGCGCTGTCTATCCAGACCTTCTCGGGGCGCTGGAGCCCGGGCGGCCGGTCCGAGCCCTGTTGCCGGGGCCACCAGATGGGCCGCTGCCAGCCTCGATTGAGGCACTCGCCGCGCAGTACTGCCGCACCCTGTGCCAGCTCCAGCCGGACGGACCGATCTGCCTGGCCGGCTATTCGTTCGCTGGCATCGTCGCCTACGAAATGGCGCGTCAGCTGGCGGAGACAGGACGCGAAACTCGTTTCCTGGGCATCATCGATACCGGCCCGGACAGTGTCGGACCACGAACGGCGGCCGCGCTGTTGCGTGACGGCCTCCATTTGCTGCGCAACCTGCCTCGCTGGGTCCGGGATGAGATCGGGCGAGGCCCGGCCGTGGCGCATTGGCTGGCGTTGGCGCGGTCGGCGCGAACGCTGCTCCGGCGCCTTGCGGAGGGAGCGATGCGGCGCGGACCGCGGCACGAAGCCGCGGACCTGTTCGACACGTCTGACTGGTCCCCGGCCCTGCGAGCGCAGGTGGCCAACAACCTGCGCATCCTGTCAGCCTACCGGTATCCGCCCTACAATGGACGCCTGGTGCTGTTCAGGGCCGTGACCCGTCCGCTGCTGCACTCGCACCTGCCGGACCTGGGCTGGCGCGGCTGTGTGGAGGGCGGCGTGACCGTCGTCGACCTGCCGGGCAACCACCAGACGGTGACCCGGCCGCCGATCGTCCGGCAGCTCGCGGCTGAATTTTGCGCCGCACTGGACCGGGCAGAGGGCTGAGGCAGCGCACTGGTGCAGCGGTTGGACACGCCACACATTGCCCGCTGCAATCGATTGACCGACTCGCCGGCCCCACTATGCTGGAAAAAAAACCGGCCGAAATCAGGGAGGTGCGGCCGTCCATGCAACGCTATGTCATCCGGCGCATCCTGACGCTGATTCCCACGCTGCTGTTTGCCAGCGCGATCGTCTTTGTCACCGTGCGGCTGATCCCCGGCAGCGTCATCGACCTGATGCTGAGTCAGAACGAAAGCGGCGCCGCCAAGGTCAGCCGCCAGTCGCTGGAGGCAGCGCTGGGGTTCGACCGGCCGGTCTACGTGCAATATTTGCAATGGATCGGCGGGATCCTGTTCCACGGCGACCTCGGCACCTCGCTGTGGCAGCGCACCCCGGTGTCAGAGCAGATACTCCAGCGGCTGCCGGTCACGTTTGAACTTGGCCTACTGGCGATGGCGGTCGCACTGACGCTGGCGATCCCGATCGGCGTCGGATCGGCGATGCGGCAGGACACCGCCGTGGACTACATCACCCGCTCCTTCTCGATCCTGATGCTGGCGATTCCCGGTTTCTGGCTCGGCACGCTGGTGATTGTTTTTCCGTCGATCTGGTGGGGCTGGTCGCCGGAGATCAAGTACACGCCGTTCCTGGAACATCCCGGCCGCAACCTGGCGCAGATGATCATCCCGGCGGTGATCCTGGGCTTCGGCCTGTCGGCGATCACCATGCGCATGACGCGCACGATGATGCTGGAAGTGCTGCGGCAGGATTATGTCCGCACCGCCTATGCCAAGGGCCTCGCCCGCCGCACCGTGATCGTCCGCCACGCGCTGCGCAACGCGCTGATACCGGTGGTGACACTGATCGGCCTGCAGGCACCGGTGCTGATCGGCGGCGCGGTGATCATGGAGCAGATCTTTGTCATCCCCGGCATGGGCCTGCTGCTGCTGGAGGCGGTGAACAGCCGCGACTATCCCGTTATTACCGGCGTCTTCCTCGTCGTCGGCGTCGCTGTCGTTGCCATCAACCTGCTGGTCGACCTGAGTTACGGCCTGCTCGACCCGAAGGTCCGCCATCAATGAGCGATATCGCCCTGGCCCCTCCGGCGCGTGCGCCCTCGTGGGAGTTTCTGACGAGGCTGGTACGCGACAAGCCGCTGGGCGCGATCTGCGGCGTGGTGTGCGTGCTGTTCCTGCTGTGCGGCGTGTTTGCCGACGTACTGGCGCCGTATGGCTTCAACCAGATCAGCCCGCTCAACCGGCTGAAACCGCCAAGCTGGGCATTCCCGTTCGGCACCGACAATCTGGGACGGGACATGCTGTCGCGCTGCATCTACGGCGCGCGCATGTCGGTGATCATCGGCTTCAGCGCGGCGGCCCTTGCCACCGCCGTTTCGGTCACCATTGGGGTACTGTGCGCCTGGCTCGGCGGCTGGTTCGACATGCTGGTGCAGCGCTTCGTCGACGCCTGGATGAGCTTTCCGGAACTGATCGTGCTGATTGTCGTCGTCTCCGTGCTGGGTCCCGGTATGGGCCAGATCATCGTCGTGCTGGGCCTGGCGCTGGGCATCGCCGGATCGCGCATTATCCGTGGCGCGGTGCTGTCGGTGCGGCAGACGATGTATGTGCATGCGGCGCAGTCGATCGGTGCCAAGTCGCGGCGGATCGTCTGGCGGCACCTGCTGCCGAACGTGATGGCGCCGGTGATCGTGCTGTTCACCAACCGCGTCGGCACGGCGATCCTGGCGGAATCGGGCCTGTCCTTCCTGGGCTTTGGCGTACCGCCGCCAGCGCCGACCTGGGGCGCGATGCTGTCCGGATCAGGGCGGGCCTACATGTATCAGGGCCCATGGCTCGCGCTGGCGCCGGGCCTGTGCCTGACGATTGTGGTGTTCGCCATATCGATGTTCGGCGACGCGCTGCGCGATTTGCTGGACCCACGGATGCGAGGGTCCCGCTGACAGGCGCAGGACAAGAAACAAACGGGAGGGAAACATGAAACTGATTGGTAAACTGGCAGCGGCGACGGCCATGCTGGCAGCCTCCGCCGTTTCGGCTGCCGAGGCGCCGCGCTATGGCGGCACGCTCGATATTGGTTCGGTGTATATCACGCTGTCGGCACTGTCGTGGGACCCGGCGGACTTTACCTGGAAGTCCAACCACGACACCGGCGGCATGTATGAGCAGTTGTTCGCCGCAGACCTGTCGAAGGCGGAACGCAACGGCGGACCCTACTCCTTTGTGCTGGAAGCCTATCTGCCGAAGGACGCAATCAAGGGCGAGCTGGCCGAAAGCTGGGAATGGAAGCAGAACCCGCCGCGCGTGGAAATCAAACTACGCCGCGGCGTGATGTTCCCCGGCAAGCCGGGGGTAATGGAGCCGCGCGAGCTGGTGGCGAGCGACGTGCTGAACGCCTATCAGCGGCTGCACGACAGTCCAAAGACTCAGGTCGGCTATTTCGATCACGTCGCGAAGGTGGAGGCGCCGGACGACCACACGGTGGTTTTCGTCTTCAAGAACTACTTTGCCGAATGGGACTACCGGTTCGGCTGGGGCTACTACTCCGGCATCTACCCGAAGGAGCTGTCGGACAAGGGCATCGGCGACTGGAAGAACGCCACAGGCAGCGGCCCGTTTACGCTGACGGACTACGTGCAGGGTAATTCAGCGACCTACGTGAAGAATGCCAGTTACTGGCGTAAGGAGACGATCGGAGGCACCGAATACAAGCTGCCGTTCGTAGACAAGGTCGTCTACCACACGATCAAGGATGAGGCGACCTGGGTGGCCGCGCTGCGTACCGGCAAGCTGGATATTCTGGAAAACATCCGCTGGCAGAACGTCGACAGCCTGAAGAAGAGCGCGCCGGCGTTGAAATGGCACCGCTGGCTGGGGCAGTCTGGCACGTTCCTGGCCATGCGTGTCGACGTCGATGGACCGTTCAAGGATATCCGCGTCCGGCGTGCCCTGAACATGGCGGTCAACAAGCAGGAAATCGTTTCGGCCTACTACAATGGCAACGCCGAGCTGTTCGCCTATCCGCAACACCCGGAATACGGGCCGTATTTCGAACCGCTGGACAAGATGCCCGACGAGGTCAAGGAGCTGTACACCTACAATCCGCAGAAGGCGAAGAAGCTGCTGGCCGAGGCCGGCTATCCCAACGGGTTCAGCTTCAAGGTGCAGGTCTGCGCCTGCAATCCGGACCATATGGACCTGCTGCCACTGGTCGCCGCGTATCTGGAGCAGGTGGGCGTGAAGATCGAGATCCAGCCGATGGAATACGGTGCGTTCCTGGGCTCGATGATGAAACGAACCATGACGCCCGGCTATTTCATGAATAATGGTCACACCAACCCGACGACGACGATCCGCAAGAGCTTCACCAGCAACCAGCAATGGAATCCGTCCGGCTGGTCCGATCCTGCCTATGACAAGCGCATGGATGCCGTCTACGCCGAACCGGATGAAACCAAGCGCCAGGCCATGCTGCGCGACATGACGCGTGAGATCCTGGCCCAGGCGCCATATATCTGGCTGCCGATCCCCTACCTCTACACCGCGTGGTGGCCCTGGGTACAGAACTACAACGGCGAACTGCGCGCCGGCGCGGTTAGGCCTTGGCCGATCTATGCGCAGATCTGGATCGACCAGGAGATGAAGAAGAAGATGGGCTATTGATGCCCGCTCTTCTTGAGGTCCGCGGCCTGACGACCCGCTTCCGGTCGTCCGGCGGGACCGTGACGGCGGTCGATGACGTTTCCTTCGACGTGGCGCAGGGCGAGACCCTGGCAATCGTCGGCGAATCCGGCTCCGGCAAGAGTGTCACCGCGCTGTCCATCCTGCGCCTGATCCCGACGCCGCCCGGCCGCATCGAGGCCGGGCAGGTGCTGTTTGAAGGGCAGGACCTGCTGACGCTGGACGATGCCGGCATCCGGGCCATCCGCGGCTCCCGCATCGGCATGATCTTTCAGGAGCCGATGTCGTCGCTGAACCCGGCGCTGACCATTGGCCTGCAGGTGGCCGAACCGATCGTCGAGCATCGCGGCGCCACCTGGCGCGATGCACTGACGCGGGCACGTGGCTTGCTGGATCGCGTGCGCATCCCCGACGCCGCGCAGCGCCTGGCCGCCTACCCGCATCAGTTCTCGGGCGGCATGCGCCAGCGGGTGATGATCGCCATGGCGCAGGCCTGCGAGCCGACGCTGACCATTGCCGATGAGCCAACCACGGCGCTCGATGTGACGGTGCAGGCGCAGATCCTGGACCTGCTGAAGACCCGCAGCGAGGAGACCGGATCGGCTTTGGTGCTGATCACCCACGACCTGGGCGTGGTTGCGCGCTACGCCAGCCGCGTGGCGGTGATGTATGCCGGCCGCATCGTCGAGATCGCGCCGGCGCGCCGCCTGTACCGCACGCCGCAGCACCCCTACACGCGCGGCTTGATGCAATCCGTCCCACGGTTGGACAGCGACACGGCGGAGCGGCTGGTGCCGATCGAAGGCCAGCCACCCGACCTCGGTCGCCTGCCGCAGGGCTGTGCCTTCGCGCCGCGCTGCCGTGTTGTGATGCCACGCTGCCGCACCGAACGCCCCGTCCTGGCCCAGATCGCGGACAACCATGCAGCCGCCTGCTTCCACCATGCCTGACGCCGACGATATCCTGCGGGTCGAGGACCTGAAGGTGCATTTCCCGATCACGCGCGGTGCCGTGTTCCGACGCCAGGCCGGGGCGGTGCGCGCGGTCGATGGCGTCACTTTCACCCTGGCGCGCGGCGAAACGCTGGGCGTTGTCGGCGAGAGCGGCTGCGGCAAATCAACCACTGGCCTGGCCATTGCTCGGATGGTGACACCGACCGCCGGGCGCATTGCGTTTGAGGGCGTGGACATCACCGACTTTGACCAGGACCACATGCGCCCGCTCCGGCGCCGGATGCAGATGGTCTATCAGGACCCGTACGGGTCCCTGAACCCACGGATGAAGGTGCGCGACATCATCGCCGAACCGCTGGAGGTGCACGGCATCGCCGGCGGCCGGGCGGCGCTGAAGGAGCGCATTGCAGCCTCCATGGCAATGACCGGCCTGGCGCCCGCGATGGCGGACCGCTACCCGCACGAGTTCTCGGGCGGTCAGCGCCAGCGGATCGGCATTGCCAGGGCACTGGTGCTGGAACCCTCCCTGGTGATCTGCGATGAGCCGGTGTCGGCGCTGGACGTGTCGATCCAGGCGCAGATCGTCAACCTGTTCGTCGACCTGCGGGACCGTCTCGGCCTGAGCTATATCTTCATCGCCCACGACCTGGCGGTGGTGCGGCATATCAGCCACCGCATCGCGGTGATGTATCTGGGCCGGATCGTCGAGATCGCGCGGCGCGATGACCTCTACCGCGACCCGCTGCACCCCTACACCAAGGCGCTGATGGCGGCGATCCCGATTCCCGACCCGGAACTGGAGGCGACTCGGCCGCGGCAGATCGTGCAGGGCGAGCCGCCCAGCGCGACAGGTCCGCGCGTTGGGTGCGCGTTCCATCGGCGATGCCCGGCGGCGATGCCGCGCTGCGCGCAGGAGGATCCGGTGCTGATGGGGACGCCAGGAGAGCGGGCGGTGGCGTGCCATCTACACGATTAGTCTTGCGATCGTCGCCAGGCGCCGATTGATAAATCCGCCCGTTGTGCCGGGGCTGCTGTTAAGGCTAACATTGTCCGACAGCGTACCAAGAAGCGCAGGGAGGAATTTATGGGCGACGCCGCGACACCGGCGCCAGTGTTTCATCGTGTACTACGACCGTCCGGCACCGCGCATGGCGCGGGCAGCCGATAGCGGCGAAGTCCATACCGAATGTATGCCTATATTGCCCGACGCATCGTCTTCGGTCTGCTGACCGTCATCGGCGTCTCCATCGTCATCTTTGTCGTCATGCGCGTCCTGCCCGGCGACCCGCTGCTGGCTGTCCTCGGCCCCGAGGGACTGCAGAAACTCAGCGACGCCGACCGGGCGAAATACATGGCGGACCTGGGGCTGAGCGACCCGCTGATCGTGCAGTACCTGCGCTGGATGCGCGACGTCGCCAGCGGCACCTTCGGCACTTCGTTCTTCCGGTCGGAGAGCGTCGCAGACATGATCGTGCGCCGTGGGCCTTTGACCGCCGAGATCGCGCTGTTCTCTGTCGTGCTGTCCTGGATCGTCGGCATTCCGGTCGCATTGATCTCCGTGCTGCGACCAAACAGCTTCGGCGACACCATTGCCCGCTTCCTGTCCATCCTGTTCCTGGCCGTGCCGGGCTTCTGGGTCGGCATGCTGATCATCCTGGCGATGCTGTTCTGGTTCGGTTACCGCCCGCCGCTGACCAATATCCCGTTCTGGGAAGATCCGTGGTCTAACCTGCAGATCGTGCTGCCGCCGGCGATCGTGTTGGGGCTTGGCCAGGCCGCCTATATCGCTCGCATGGCGCGATCAAGCCTGCTGGAGGTGATCCGGGAGGACTATGTCCGCACCGCGCGCGCCAAGGGACTGAGCGGGCGCCTCGTGGTCGGGCTACACGCACTGCCCAACGCCATGCTCCCGGTCATTACGCTGTCCGGCATCCTGATGGGCTTTGTCCTCGCCGGATCCGTACCCGTGGAGCGTGCGTTTGCCACGCCCGGCCTGGGCTACGCCATGTTCATTGCGGTAAACGAACGCGACATTTTCGTCGTGCAGAACCTGGTGTTCCTCTATGCGTCCGTGTTCGTCGTGCTGAACATCCTGATCGACCTGACAACCGCCTGGCTTGACCCAAGGATTCGGCTGCAATGAGCGACGCTACCGTTCAACAGGTCCAGGATGAAGCGGTTGTCCATCACAGCCTGCTGCGACGGATGGGCGGCGGTTTGCGGACCTTCGTGCGACGCTCCCCCATGTCGGCGTTCTGGGGCGTGATCGCCGCGCTGATCATCGTGATGGCAATCATCGCGCCAGTGCTGGCGCCGTATCCACCGCTGAAGTCGGATTTCCGAGCGATGACCAAGGCACCGACGGAGCGGCATTGGTTCGGAACAGATCAGATCGGGCGCGATACGTTGAGCCGCGTTATCTACGGCAGCCGTGCCTCACTGACGGTAGCGGTGTCTGCCGTCGTGCTGGGCACGACGCTGGGCGCGTTCTGGGGTCTCGCAAGCGGCTATTTCGGCGGCCGGTTCGATCTTGTTAGCCAACGGATAATGGAATTCCTGCAGTCTTTTCCGGACCTTATCCTCGCAATGGCTATCGCGATGGCGCTCGGCGCGGGCTTCGGCACCGTGATCGTCGCCATCGCGATCACGCGCATTCCGTTCGGCGGTCGAGTCATCCGGAGTGTCGTTCTGTCGTTGAAAGAACGGGCCTTTGTCGAGGCTGCCCGAGGGCTTGGTGCCTCCCATACTAGGATGATGTTGCGGCACATCCTCCCGCAATGCATCGCGCCGTACCTGGTGCTAGCGACGACGCATCTGGGGGTGGCGATCATCATTGAGGCGTCGCTGGGGTTCCTTGGCGTCGGCATTCCGCCGCCGCAGCCGACCTGGGGCAACATGCTGGCGGACTCGCTGAACGCCGGATTGATTCCGCCGTGGTGGCTGGTGCTGTTTCCCGGCGGAGCCATTACGTTGACGGTGCTGGCATTCAACCTGCTGGGCGATGGCATCCGCGACGCACTGGATCCAAGGCTGCGTGGGACGGCGTAACGTACGATGCGTGCCTCGCTCCTGGCGCGGACCGTTTTTTCGCCGTCATGGCCCGGCTTGTCTGGGCCACCGGAAGCGGCACGTAGCTCCCGGTGGCCCGCACTCCGGCGGGCCGTGACGAGAGAGGACCGGCAGCGCGTCCGGCCATTACGCTGGTGACGGACGGTTGGCCGGCAACGCGAAACCATTACGGCCGCATGCTCATCCAGCCAGTGCCGCAACCCCCGCCGGCCGCGCCAATGGTACCTTCACACCCGCATCGTGCAGGTGGCACGCCGCGAGATGCCCAGGTGCCACTTCCCGCAACGGCGGCGCTTCCGTGTTGCAGCGGTTGAACGCGTAGCGGCACCGCGTATGGAAATGACAGCCAGGTGGCGGATTGATCGGGCTGGGCACGTCGCCTGTCAGGATGATTCGCTCGCGCTGTCGGGCCCGCGATCGAGCCACCGGTGCGGCCGACAACAGCGCTTCCGTGTAGGGATGCAGCGGCGCCTCGAACAACGTGCGCTTGTCGGTCATTTCAACAATGCGGCCAAGGTACATCACGGCAACGCGGTGGCTGATATGCTCGACCACCGCGAGGTCGTGAGAGACGAACAGGTAGGACAGGTGAAACTCGTCCTGCAGGTCCATCATCAGGTTGATGATCTGCGCGCGTATCGACACGTCCAGCGCCGACACCGGTTCGTCACCAACAATCAGGCTGGGGCCAAGAGCCAGCGCCCGCGCGATGCCGATGCGCTGACGCTGGCCGCCGGAGAATTCGTGCGGGTACGAATCCATCAGCCGCGACCGGAGGCCGACGCGCTGGAATAGCGCCGCGACTTTCTCCCGCCGCTCCGCGCGTGTCGAAGCTTCACCGTGGATAATCAGCGGTTCAGCAACGATGTCGCCTGCGGACATGCGTGGATTAAGGGAGGCGTAGGGATCCTGATGGATCATCTGCATCCGCTTGCGGAATGGCAGCATCGCTTCCCGGTCCAGGTCGGTGATGTCCTGGCCATCGACCTTGATCGTCCCGCCGGTCGGTTCCAGCAATTTGAGCAACGTGCGGCCGGCGGTCGTCTTGCCGCAACCGCTTTCGCCGACCAGACCCAGCGTCTCCGCGCGCCCGATCTTGAACGAAACGCCGTCCACGGCCTGTACGTGCCCGGTGACGCGTGACAGAAAGCCACGATGGATCGGAAACGACTTCCGCAGATCCGTGACTTCGACCAGCGGCGTCATGACACGGCTCCACCCAGACGATCGGCATGCCAGCAGGCGGCGTAATGCTCCGGCCGGTGCATGTCGAATGGCGGTGGCGGTCCGGTCCGGCATTTGTCCGTTGCATAGACGCAGCGTGGTGCGAAGGCGCAGCCGGGCGGCATTGCCAACAGCGACGGCACCATCCCCTTGATTTCTGTCAGGCGCAGATGGCCGGACGTTTCCAGCGCGGCGCGATCGAGTTGCGGCACGGAGCCGAGGAGACCGCGCGTGTAGGGATGCAGTGGGTTGTCAAACAGTTCATCGACCGGCGCTTCTTCAACTTTGCGGCCGGCGTACATGACGATGACGCGGTCTGCATTCTCCGCGACGACGCCCAGATCATGCGTGATCAGCACGACGGCGGTGCCGAGCCGCTCACGCAAGTCGCGGATCAGGTCGAGGATCTGTGCCTGGATAGTGACATCCAGCGCGGTGGTCGGCTCATCGGCGATTAGCACCTTTGGGTTGCAGGACAGCGCCATGGCAATCATCACGCGTTGCCGCATCCCACCAGACATCTGGTGCGGGTAGGCGTGCGCACGCCGCTCGGGTTCGGGTATCGACACGCGGCGCAGCATGTCGATTGCCTTGTTCATGGCTTCCTGTCGCGAAACGCCCTGGTGCAGCGCAATGGCTTCGGCGATCTGGCGTCCGACCGTGTAGATCGGATTCAATGACGTCATCGGCTCCTGGAAAATCATCGAGATATGGTTGCCGCGCACGTCTTCCATCTCGGCTTCCGAAAGCTCCAGCAAATTACGGCCTTCGAACCGGATGGCGCCGCCAACGATGCGGCCGGGCGGGCTGGCGACGAGACGCAGGATGGACAATGCAGTCACGCTCTTGCCGCAGCCGGACTCGCCCACCACGCCCAGCGTCTCGCCCGGCCGCAACTGGTAGGAGACACCGTCAACGGCGCGGATCACCCCGTTTGGGGTAAAGAAATGGGTTTGAAGGTTATCGACCTCCAGCAACAGATTGTTGTCTCCCAAGCCGTGACTCCCCGTAATACATTGTGTTATTAACCGCCCACGCCTCAAGAGCGAAGCCGGCGACCACGACGTGTAGCACAGCGTCTGCCGTATGGTCAGTGGCAAATACGCACAGAGGGCCGAACAGGGAGCGAACGAAACCATGAGTCAATCCAAGCGGATGTTCTCTCGCCGTGGCGTTTTGAAAGGCAGCGCCGCGGCCATCGCCGCTGCGTACGGGTTCCATCCGGAGTGGGCAAACGCAGACATTCCGTTGCAGAACGATGGTTCCAAGTTCCAGATGGCGCCGCCGGAACCGAACCCGAAGAAGGGTGGCGTGCTGCGCTACGGCATTACCAACCGCCTGCCGCATTTCGACATGCACCAGTCGGGCACGATCAACAGCCTGGGTGCGCAAGGATGCATGTTCGACAACCTGGTACGGCGTGATCCGCGCGACTCCGGGAAGACGATCGTTCCGGACCTGGCGCATAGCTGGGACATTGCGCCGGACGGCAAGACCTATACGTTCTTCCTTCGCCAGGGCGTGCAGTTCCACGACGGCGCCGAACTGACGTCGGACGACGTCAAGGCCACATTCGACCGCATCCGCAAGCCGCCGACCGGAGTCAGCATTCCACGTAGCATCCTGTTCTCGGCGGTGGAGGAGATCAAAACGCCCGATAAATACACGGTGCAGTTCGTTCTGGCGCAGCCGCGGCCGGTGAACTTCATCATGTCCTCGATCGCCAGTGGCTGGAACACCATCGTTCGCAAGCAGACGCTGGAGGAGAACAACTACAACTTGCGCAAGGTCGCCAACATTCCCGGCACCGGCCCGTTCAAGTCCGTGCGCCGTGTTGAGAATGAAGTCTGGGTGATGGAGGCCAACAAGAACTACTGGAACAAGGGCCTGCCGTTGCTCGACGGCATTGAGTTCTACAACCTGATTCCATTCTCGCCGGAGCTTGGATCGGCCGTTCTCTCTGGCCGCGTGGACTATGCGCGCATCTGCGATCCGGTGTCGGCGCGGAAGGCTAAGACGATGCAAGGCCTGACGGCGGCGCAATTCTATCAGAGCGTGATCCAAGGCGTGTGGGTCAACACCAAGAAGCCGCAGTTCAAGGACCCGCGGGTCCGCCGCGCGCTGCACCTGGCGTTCGACAAACCGACGCTGGTGGACGTGGTGAAGGACATCACGCCGATGATGGTGGGCGGATTTGTGTATCCGTTCTCCGAATTCGCCACGCCGATCGACCAGCTTCGCAAGATGCCCAGTTACTCCGACGATCCGACACCCGCAATCAAGGAGGCAAAATCGCTGATGCAGGCGGCCGGTTATGGCAACGGCATCAAGGGCGTTGACTTCCTGGTGCGCGACGTCGCCAGCTTCCGCGTGTGGGCGCAAGCGATCCAGGCGATGTTGCAGGAGACACTCAATGTCGAGTGCAAGCTACGCACGGTGGTCGAGTCGGTGTGGTTTGACGACGTCAAGTCGGGCAACTTCGACCTGGCGATCGGCGCTGTCGTGTCGACGCTGCTGGATCCGTCGGACTATTTCAACGCGTGGTACCGGACCGGCGGACCGCAGAACTACTCAAGCTGGTCGAACCCGAAGTTCGACACGCTGGTCGACCAGATTGATGTCGAGGTGGATGCGAAGAAGCGCCTGGCGCTGATCCGGCAGTGTGAGGCGATCATGGAGCAGGATCCGCCCGTGCTGCCGGTGGCATGGGAGAACATCAACGACATTTACTATACCTACGTGAAGGGGCATAATCCGAAGGAATACTTCGGTATCTACGACGTTGTGCGCTTTGACACGTTCTGGATGGACAAGACGTAGGGCCCAACGAACGGCGCCTCGCACGGAGGAAGGCAAGGATGGGCGGCGACAACGTGCAGTCGTTATGCGCCCGCCATAGCCACCGAAATGCAGCCACCGGGAGCAGCCTGTTGCTCCCGGAGGCCCGGGCATGCCGGCATTGGCGTCAGACCAGCGATAGCTTGCATCCTACCGTTACGATTGGCCCTTTGCCGGCCGCGGCAGTAACGGGATGCCGCGCTGATAGAGTAATTCTGTCATTTCACTGCCACCTCAGCAGATGACTACGGCACGTCCGGCAGTCGCTGCTGCCAAACCCCGGCAGCGGTACCGGCAGGTGCGACAAACTCACGATAAAGTCGCACTCCGTCCCGTCTCGCACGATCCAAGCCCCTTCGACCGCTCCGCGTGCTGTCAGCAAGTCGACGTGCCAGTGCGTCCGCTTTTCAGTCCGCAGATGCCGCGCGACCCGCGCGCGCAGACCTCCCGGCCCACGCGCTGATCCGGCATAGAGGTAGCGTCCGGACAGCAACACGCTGCGGGTACGACCGGGCAACGAAACGCACAACGGCGTCGGCAACGTGATCACCAGCAGGTAGGCGCCAACCGTGTCCGGCACGTCAGCGGCAGACGCAGCGAATTGAGCTCCTGCCGGCAGCCGACCGGGCACGGCAACCACAACCGGCGGCACGCTATCCCCCCATGCAGCCGCCGCCGTAGGTTGGACAGGCCGCGCAGGCGCCGGCCGGCTCCGCGATGCGCGGTTCGCGTGTAACAAGGGACAGCAGCTTCTCCAGATCGGTGCCGCCGCAGTCGGGGCAGGCCGGCTGCTCGCTGCCGATCACCAGCGTCTCAAACGTGCGGTCGCGGGCTGGGCAGTGATAGCTGAAAAAGGGCATGACCTGTGCCGTTCTTCTTCATTGATGAATGTCAGTAACAACACAGGTCATACACAGCTCCGTCGCAGCGCGCACGCCGTTTCTCAGGTGCTACGCGCGCCGGACGTTCCAGAAATACGGACCCGTCGCCTCGATCACACCGGTCAGGTTGTTGCGATAGGCAGAGCGGATCTGGAACGTGCCGAGCGGGATGCACGGCACCATCTCGAAGGCACGCTGGTGGATTTGCAGCACCACCGCGTCGCGCTGATCCTGTGTCGGCGCCTCGACGAACTGGCGAGTCAGCGCCTCCATTGTATCGTCCTTGTACCAACCGAACCAGGCGGTCGGGCCCAGGCCGCGGATCTGGCTGTGCTCCACCGGCGTATAGCGGATGGTCGATGGCGCCCAGGTGTGGATCACCGACCAACCGCCCTTCTCGACCGGTTCACGCGACACCCGCCGCTGCACAACCGTGCCCCAGTCGGTTGCGACCATTTCGACATTGATGCCGACCTTGCGCATCAGGTCGTAGGTCACATTGCCCAGCGGTCCGACCGTGGTCAGGTCGGTCGGGTTCAGCAGCACCGCCTTTTCGCCGTTGTAGCCTGACTCCTTCAGCATCTTCTGCGCGAGCGCCATGTCGCCGCGCATGGCATCGGCGCCGACCTCCTGCCCATACCGGCTGCCACAGGGGAACATCGACTTGCAGGTCTGGTACGCGTTGGAATCGCCGCCGGTCACCGAGGCCATGTAATCCGCCTGGTTAACCGCCATCAGCACCGCGCGGCGCACTGCAACGTTGTTGAACGGCGGGTGCATGTGGTTGAAGCGCAGCACCCCATTATAGCCGGTGGGATTGTGCAGCCCGATTTTCAGCTTGGGGTCCTTGCGCAGCATCGGCACGAGATCGGGTTCCACCATCTCATACCAATCGACCTCGCCAGCCTGGAGTGCCGCGGCTGCGGTACTTGAATCGGGGATGACGCGCCATTCGATACGGTCGAAATACGCGACCTTGCCGCCCACCATCCAGGTCGCTGGTTCCGACCGCGGCACATAGTCCGGATTGCGGGCGTAGGCCGCATGCGCGCCGGAGACATATTCGTCCGGCAGGAACTTGTATGGACCCGAACCCGTCGTGTCGGTGATCTGCTTGAACGGATCCGTCTTCGCGACGTGCTCGGGCATCATGAACGCCACCGAAGCGCCACCACGCGCGATCGCATCAATAAAGATCGGGATGGGCTGCTTCAGCACGATCTTGATGGTGCGGTCGTCGGCGGCAGAGCACTCGGCCACGTACTGGAACATCGTCTGCCCAATGGTTTCGCGCCGCGCCCAACGCTGCAGGCTTGGTGCGCAATCCTGCGCCCGCACCGGCTCGCCGTTGTGGAATTTCAGCCCGTCCCGCAGCTTGATCATGTAGGTGCGGCCGTCATCCGACAGCGTATAGCCCTCTGCCATTTGCGGCTTGGGTTGCAGATTGCCATCCACGCCAAACAGCAGGTCGTAGATCGCCCAGCCGTGATTCACGGTGGGCTGCGCCGTGGTGAAGATCGGGTCCAGCACCGTCAGATTGGCCTGCGGCACGAATTTCAGGACACGCTTCGACTCAGGTTGCGCAATGGCAAATGTCGAGGGCAGTGCGGCCGCGGCGGCGGCATGACCCAGCAGGGTCCGTCGTCTCATGGTTGTCCTCCCTGTATATTGTTCGTGCGGCGCACCTGTCCCGGCGCGTTCCTATCCGTCGCAAGAGGGCGCGATCCCGTTATTGAGCGGTGCGCCGCGCCTTGATGCAATCCCAATTTTTTCGGCGATGTCGCCGCCGCCGGTCACTCCACCAGGAATTCCGGATCAACCGGCACCTGCAGCGTATTGACCAGGTTATTGGTTTCCGCCGCCATGCCTATGATTGCCAGCAGATGCATGTGCTGGGCATCTGTCATGCCCTTCTGCTTCGCAGCCGCGGTATGGGAGTGGATGCAGTAGGAACAGCCATTCGCCGCCGAAACAGCAATGTAGATCAGTTCACGCGTCAGCGGATCGAGCGGCCCGTCGCCGCCCATGATCTGTTTCAGGCTTTCCCAGGTGCGCTTCAGCGTTGGCGGGTCGTTGGCCAGGGCGCGCCAGAAATTGTTGATGAAGGTCGATTTACGGGCCTGCCTGATATCGTCAAATACCGCCTTGACCGCCGGGTCCTTCTCCGCCTCGTCGTCCGTCCAAAGCCGCACGGTCGCCATGATGTCCTCCGTTCTGTGCAGAGCTCGAAGCAAGTGTGCCGCGGCACGGCGCGTGTCAATTGCGCTGCGTGCTACGGTCCGGTCGGTGACTGCCCGCCTCGGCCGGCAAGCGGTCGTGGGTAGGCGCCGGTGCCTGGTTCGGGATGGCCGATGGCATACCGGGGGCGCCGGAATTGCAGGGGCGGCAGCGCGAGCTCTGCCGGCGCGACGTTGACGGGTATCCTGCGCCGGGCCGGCTTCACGGGGGCAACGCTGGTGCCGGTGAAAGCAACCGGCGCCCGCCGCGATCCGGACACCTCCGTCCGGTAAAGCCGCCGCGACCTTGCCGCCACGGGCCCTGCGGCTTACGGTTTCGATAATCCAGTCAGAAGGAAACCGTCCGCATGCCCGTTCAGGCCACACCGACGATCGTTGCCCAACTCGCGCCGCATGGCATGTTGCGCGCCGGTATCAACATGTCCAACTTCCTGCTGGTCACCGGCCGCAGCGCCAACGGCGACCCGGAAGGCGTCTCGCCCAGCATGGCGCGCGCAATCGCCGACCGCCTGGGCGTGCCGGTGAAATACGTGCCGTTTCCGAAACCGGGTGAACTGGCGGACCAGGCTGGCAACGATGTGTGGGATATCGGGCTGATCGGCGCCGAACCGGCGCGGGCCGAGAAGATCTCCTTCACCGCCGCGTACTGCGAAATCGAGGCGACTTATCTGGTTCCCGCAGGCTCGCCGCTGAAGAGCATTGCCGATGTCGACAAGCCTGGTGTGCGGATTGCCGTGACCGCGCGCGCCGCCTACGACCTGTGGCTGGAGCGAAACATCAAGCATGCGACATTGATCCGCTCCGACGGGCTGGACGGGGCGTTCAACCAGTTCGTGGCCGAAAAGCTGGACGCGCTGGCGGGGCTGCGGCCGCGATTGATCACGGATGTGACGAAGCTGCCGGGTTCAGTGATCCTGGATGGTCAGTTCACCGCCGTGCAGCAGGCCGTGGGGACTGGCAAAGCCAACAAGGAGGCGGCCGACTTCCTGAGTGCGTTCGTCGAGGAAGCGAAGGCTTCGGGCCTGGTGGCGAAGTTCATCGAGCAGCACAAGGTCAAGGGACTGTCCGTCGCACCGCCGGCCAGATAGGACCGGATCCATTATGATCCAGGTGGAGTGACGTTCAAGACCCGTCATAATGGGCGCAGGCCTGTCATGACGGGTCCGTTCCGAATTGGTTGATGGCGAGTCCCCTTTTCACCGTCACGGTGCAAGCGTGAACCCCATCAGCGCCCTCACCGGCAGCTGCTTCCGGAACGTGTTCCTCGCATAAGAATCCAGCCCCCAGGTTTGCACTGTAAGAATGCCATCCGGTGCGACCTCAAGTACCGTATAGGCAAACGTATCCGCCGAGAAGAAATCAACCGCCGACGGGTTCGTTGCGGCATCGGGGCTACCCTCCCGGAACACGTCACGGAGCCCGGCCATCCCCGCCAGACCGATGGGCGGTCCTCCGACAGCCGTGATGGACCGGTCCCACTCGGCGGCCATCTGCCGGATGGCCGGAAAACCGTGATCCGTGACCTGGTCAGGGCCGCCGGCGCCGATCGGGCCTGTGACCAGCAGGAACGAGTCGGGCAAGTCGCGCAGCGTGCCGTCCGGCGCGGCATAGCGCAGCCTGGCCGCTCGGCTGTAGTGGTCGTCCGTGGCCAGGAACACTACGTGGCGAATGCCTTCCTCGGCGATAAAGCGTAGCAGATCATTACGCTCTGCCCGGTAGCCGCCATACCACGACTTGCCGTCCTGCCGGTCACCGGATTGGTCGATGGGCGAGGAGATAGCAACGAATTTCCATGTCGTCCCAGCCGCCTGAGCGGCGCGCAGGGTTTGCTTCAACCAGGCCAATTGCGTGCGGCCCAGCATGGTGCGGTCCGGGTTGTCGGCGCGCGGGCCGGTATCGTCGGCCAGTGGCTTTTGCCACAGGCGCGCGTCGCGGTAACTGCGATTGTCAGTCTGGATGTAAACCGCGTGCGGGCCCCATTGCTGGGCGAAAAAGTGCCGTGGCGTACCGTGGCTGCGCGGGTCGTCCGGCGCGGCGACCGTTGGACCGGTCACCGCGAGGTCGCCGCCCGCGGGCGTGCCAACAATGTCCACCCGGCTCGGCAGGTTGTTGTAGAACGCCTTCAGCAGCGTCAGAAAGCCAGTCGTCTGGTTGTTGAACGGTCCAGTCGGATTGATATCAAACTGGCTTTGCGTGGGCAGCGCCGCGGACTCGACAAGTGCTGCCGGCGCCCCGCCGGCCTGCAGCGAACGATTGCCAAGCTCGTGGTTGTCCAACAGCACATACAGTCCAGTGGCGAGGAAGAGCGGCGTCATGCCGGCCTGCCCGTCCCCACCGGGTGTGCCGTCGGGGCCGACGCGCTGGATATTCTCGTTATACTTCCGGTTATACGCCGCCAGCGCGCCCTGCCAGGCCGCGGCACTGTCCGCCTGCGTCAGCCGAGGTGTCGCCGGTGAACCATCGCTCTTCGTTTCATAAATCGTGTCGCCAAGGAAAATAAAGAAATCGAGGCGCCGTTCGGCGATCGTGGCAATTGAGGGAAATGGCCGCCACATGCCGTCCGCATCGCCGCTGAAGCCGAAGCGAACCGGCCTCGACTGCGATGCCGTGGGCGCGGTTGTGAACCGGCCGACGGCGCTGGTTGTCGCTGGCGCCGCGGCATCGACAAAGCGGTAGTAGTAGGTCTGCCCGGTCGTCAGCCCACCAATTGCGAGTTTCAGTGTATTGTTGTTGGTCGGCACCGTCGCGCCCGAGGCGGAGGCTACCAGCGAAGCGAACGACGGATCTGTGGCAACCTGCGCCGTCACCCCCGCGGCATCGCCGTCATCCTCCGCCCGCGTCCATAGGATCACATCCGTGGCGGTCATGTCGCCGGCGGCCACACCGTGAAACCGCACTTCGGCACCGGCTAACGCGGACCACAGGCAAAGCACAAGGCTGATGCCGGCGGTGGTCGGACTCAGGCGGATCATGCGTGTCTGGTATCCCTGGTACTGGGGCCGGCGCGGAGGATTATCCAATCCGCAGCAGCCGCGTACCCTCGGTCTTCAGCCAGCGCATCGCTGCGCGCCGGTACGGGGTGATCTCCTCGACCAGCGCCCAGAACACCGGGTGATGGTTCATGTGCCGCAGATGCGCAACTTCATGGGCAACGACGTAGTCCTGGACGTAGTCCGGCGCCAGGACAAGCCGCCAGGACAGGGCAATGGTCTTGTCCGGCGCACAGCTCCCCCAGCGGCTGGAGGTATCCTTCAGGATCACCCGTCTCGGCGCGACGCCGACCATCTCCACTTTCTGCGCGACCAGTGCGCCCAGGCGCCGCCGAGCCTCCTGACGCAGGAAATCGAGGACGCGGCGATGGAGGAACTCAGGCGCGCCGGTGACGTGCAACTCGCCTTCGGCAATCCAAGCGCCGCCGCGCGCCTCGGGCCGATGGCGGATCACGTGTGGCACGCCGCTGATCGGCACGTCGGCCCCTGGCTCGAACATCACCCGCCGTGGCAGCGCGGCGAGGCGGTTGGAAACCCAATCGACATGATCCATCAGCAGCGCCATGCCGGCCTTCGGCGACGCGCGTGGCGGCAGGGTGACGATGACGGAACCATCCGCCGGATGGATACGCAGTGAGACGCGGCGCGCCCGCACATTGCGTCGCCATTCGACGCGGGCGGTGCCGGTGGGTAGGTCGAGCGTGGCCGGCAGGGTCTGCGTCTGCTGCATACGCGTAATAGCGCAGACGAATACGGGCCGCGTCAACGCATCATGCGGTGGTCATAAAACCGGCGGGCGTTGCAGCAGGGCGGAGGCCGTCAGAAAACGAATTCCGGCCCGTCGACGTAGCGGAACTTCTCCAGCGCGTCCTTCCGCAGCGTGAACCCAAGCCCGGGCCGGTCAGGTGCATGCACCGTGCCGTCCGGCCGGATATCGAAGGGTTCCTCGAACAACTCCCACATCATCGGCATGTAGCCTTGCGTCACCTCCAGAATGTGGCAGTTCGGCGCCGCCATCGCGACATGGATGCTGGCTGCGAACAGCACGCCGCTGCCCCAGGCATGCGGCGCCAGCCGCACACCGTGTGCGCTGGTCAGCGCGGCGATACGACGGATTTCCGTCAGGCCGCCGGCCCGGGCCACGTCCGGCTGCGCCACGTCGAGGGCGCGCTTCTCCAGCAGGTCGACAAAATCGAAGCGGGTGAACTCCCGCTCACCGGAGGCGATGGGGATGGTCGTCGCCCGCCGCACCTCCGCCTGCCCTGCGTGATCGTCGGGCGTCACCGGTTCCTCGAACCAGGCGATGTCGTATTGTTCGAGTTCCCTGGCCAGCTTGATCGCGGTGGCGACCTCCAGCGAGCCATGCGCGTCGATCATCAGTTCCACGTTCGGGCCGATGCCGCGCCGCGCCGCCCGCACGCGGCGAACGCAGTTGGGGATGGAGAAGCCGTCGCGGCCGACCACGCGCATCTTCACCGCCGTGAAGCCCTTTGCCGCGTAGCCGCCCAGTTCCGCCTCCGCCTCATCGCCCGGCGCCCAGCCGCCGCTGGCGTAGCCGCGCACCGAGCTGCGGACGGCGCCGAGCGCCTGGTAGAGCGGGACGCCGAGCGCCTGGGTCTTGACGTCCCAGATGGCGATATCGACGCCGGAAATGGCTTCCATGATCACGCCCCGGCGGCGGCTTTCGTCCGCCTGCGTCACGCCGCGTTCCAGCGCCGGCTTGGCGCGCGAGCCGTTGTACATCTTCTCATAAATGCGTTCAGAGAACATCGGGTCCTCGCCGACGCATTCCGGGGCCAGCTCATGCGCGACGATGGCTTCGACGATCGGCGGGGAGCCAAGGGCGGCGCCGATGCCGGTCAGGCCGCTATCGGTCTCGACCTGGATCAGCGTGGCGTCGCTTTTCACCTTGGTGCAGAGGTCGGTGCGGTGGCGGTTCTGCTCCGGCACCGGGGCGGACATTGGGATGGCGGTGACGCGGGTGATCTTCATGGCTGCGTTCTTCCCTGGCCGGTGTGCTTTCGCGAAGGATAGGCGGAGTGGCTATAGGGCGGAAGGCGGAGACCTAACCGAGCCAACGGGCCGGCATCGGTGGCGGCGGGTATTGCCCAAGACGCGCATGCCAGTACGCCCAGGAGCGGGGGCGGATAATCCCAGGCGGTGCAAGCGCCAGCACCTGCTGGAGGTCATCGTCGATGCAAGTCAGCAAGGCGCGCATGTCCTCGAATTCGGCAGATCGATGCGGCCGTCGATCAGGATGGCGTCGATAGATCCAGGCGGGGAACAAAGCCGGGCATTACGGCAGTATAGGCCGAATCTGGACCGGCCAACACTTGTGCCAGACGGACGTCGCGCGCCCTCCGCTTGACCCACCCCGGCCGGTACCCCACCTTTCCACCATCCCGAATCCTAAAGGCACCCGTAAGGACCCGCCATGAGCGAAAACACCGTCGCCGTCACCGACAAGAGCTTTGCCACCGATGTGGTGGAGGCGAGCAAGAACGGCCCAGTCCTGGTCGATTTCTGGGCCGAGTGGTGCGGCCCCTGCAAGATGATCGGCCCGGCGCTGGAGGAACTTGCTGGTGAGTTTGCTGGCAAGTTGACCGTCGCCAAGGTCGACATCGACAACAACCCGATGTCGCCGAACCAGTTTGCCGTGCGTGGCATCCCGACGCTGATCCTGTTCAAGGACGGCAAGCCGGCCGCGACACAGGTTGGCGCGCTGCCGAAGAGCAAGCTGAAGGACTGGATCGCCGGTAACATCTAACCGCCGGTCCTCGCGGATGGTCACGAAGTGTTCCCGCCAACCGGGAATCGGCCTATATCGGCACACGTGACCAGTCCCGCCTCCCCCGACTACCTGACCCGCCTCAATCCCGAACAGCGCGCGGCCGTCGAGACCGTCGACGGCCCGCTGCTTGTCTTGGCCGGCGCCGGCACCGGCAAGACCCGCGTGCTGACCACGCGCTTCGCGCATATTCTGATGACGCGGCGCGCCTTCCCATCCCAGGTCCTGGCGGTCACTTTTACCAACAAGGCAGCCCGCGAAATGCGCGAGCGCGTTGCCGCCATCCTTGGCGAACCCGCCGAAGGTCTCTGGCTCGGCACCTTCCACGCGCTGTGCGCCCGCATGCTGCGCCGGCACGCGGAGCATGTCGGCCTGAACTCGAACTTCACCATCCTTGATACCGATGACCAGATCCGGCTGCTGAAGCAGGTGATGGAGGCGGAGCGCATCGACACCAAGCGCTGGACGCCGCCGTCCCTGATGGGCGTGATCCAGCGTTGGAAGGACCGGGGCCTGACGCCGGAGCGGATCACCGCGGCCGAGGATACCGACTTCGCCAACGGCAAGGCGCGGGCGCTCTATGCGGCCTACCAGTCCCGCCTGCGCGCCCTGAACGCCGCCGATTTCGGCGACCTGATGCTGCACGTGACGGAGATCCTGCGTGCGCACCCGGACATCCTGGCGGACTACCACCGCCGCTTCCGCTACATCCTGGTCGACGAGTACCAAGATACCAACCTGGTTCAGTACCTCTGGCTGCGGCTACTGGCGCAGGGGCATCGGAACATCTGCTGCGTCGGTGACGATGATCAGTCGATCTACTCCTGGCGCGGCGCCGAGGTGGAAAACATCCTGCGCTTCGAGAAGGATTTTGAGGGCGCGAAAATCGTCCGCCTGGAGTCGAACTACCGATCCACTGCGCCGATCCTGGCGGCGGCATCCGGCCTGATCGCCCACAACGAGGGCCGCCTCGGCAAGACGCTGCGGCCTGGTCGGGCGGACGCACAGAGCGGGGAGAAGGTGACCGTCGTCGGTTTGTGGGACTCCGATGAAGAAGCCCGCATGGTCGGCGACCGCATCGAGCAATACCGCCGTGACGGCCATCCGCTGTCGGAAATCGCCATCCTGGTGCGCGCCGGCTACCAGACCCGCAGTTTCGAGGAACGGCTGATCGCGGTGGGCCTTCCCTACCGCGTCATTGGCGGCCTGCGCTTTTACGAGCGCGCCGAAATTCGCGACGCCATCGCCTATATGCGCGCGACGGTGCAGCCGGCGGACGACCTGGCGTTCGAGCGCATCGTCAACGTCCCGCGCCGCGGCGTCGGTGACGCTGCGCTGCGCACGATGCACGAGACCAGTCGCCGCGAAGGCATTCCCCTGGCTGCCGCGGCGGCGCTGCTGGTGCAGAATGGCGGGCTGAAGGGCAAGGTGCGCGACGCGGTCGGCGGGCTGCTGCGCGACTTCCTCCGCTGGAAGGACATGCTCGAGAAGGACGGCCACGTCGTCACTGTCGCAACCATGCTGGACGAGTCCGGCTACACCGAGATGTGGAAGCAGGACAAATCCGCCGAGGCGCCCGGCCGGCTGGAGAACCTGAAGGAACTGGTCCGCGCGCTGGCTGACTTCGAAAACCTGACCGGCTTCCTCGACCACGTCTCGCTGGTCATGGAAAACGAGGAGCGCGACGACAACGACAAGGTCTCGCTGATGACGCTACACGGCGCCAAGGGGCTGGAGTTCGACACGGTGTTCCTGCCGGGCTGGGAGGAAGGCATCTTCCCCAACCAGCGCGCCATGGACGAAAGCGGCAATGCCGGGCTGGAGGAGGAGCGCCGCCTGGCCTATGTCGGCCTGACCCGCGCCCGCCGGAACGCCATTGTCAGCCATGCACAGAACCGGCGCATCTACGCCAACTGGCAATCCAGCATCCCCAGCCGGTTCCTGGAAGAAATGCCGGCGGAGCATGTGCAGCACAGCGGATCGGCTGCCATGGCCCGCGACGCCCGCATTGCCGCTGCTACGTCGTTTGGCAGCCAGTTCCCGCTGATGGCGACGCGCCGCCCACGCGTGATCGAGGCTTGGGAACAGCCTGGCCGCCCGGCGCGGACCGACCAGATCCCCGTCGGCGCCCGGGTGTTCCACAGCAAGTTCGGCTACGGCGTCGTCACCGGAGCGGAGGACGACAAGCTGGATATCCGGTTTGAGAAGTCCGGCGAGAAGCGGGTGCTGGACCGGTTCGTGGAGCGCGCGTAACCCGGCGGCCGCGCAAGGATTGTTGGGTTGCCCGGAGCGACCCTGGTCTTCGCGATGTCGTCGTGCCTTCGGATATGGTAGGGTCCTGGCATGGGACAACGAACTTACACCATCCTGTTCAACGGCGACGGCAGCTTTTCGGTCGAGGTCAATTATGGCGAGCAGGCCGGGGTGACGTTTGTCCACGGGTTCAAGAGTGACCATGCCGCGGAAACCTGGGCACAGAACAACAAGCGCGATGGCGATACCATTGTCTGGGCGCGACCCGAGCGCCTGAGGGATCCGGCAATTTCAGGCGACTGACGGCCCCTCGGGCCGGGGCCGCCGATAGAGGTGACGGACCAGGACCAGATCACCCTGCACGATGCCAGTCCTTGCGGCAGTGGCGAGTCCGAGTGGCGTCACCTATACCCCGGCTGCGTCGACCGGCGCGCCACGTCGACTGCCGATAGTTCGAGATCGCCCCTATGCTCCGCCACACCACGCCGTTGGAAACTGTTGCCGTCACCGTGCCGGAAGAGGCGCTGGAAGCCTTCGAAGCCGCCCTGCTGACGGCGTGCGACACGGTGGGCTTCTTCCTCGATGAGGATACCGGGCTGTGGCGGCTGGAAGGGGTCCGCCCAGTCGGCACGCGCGAGGCAGAGCTTGTCGCCGCCATCGCGATGGCCAACCTCGTCAACGGCCTGGACGTTCCAGTCGAGCGCGAACCGACCGAGGCGGATGGCTGGCTCGCCCGCACCTACGAGTCCTTCCCCGAGCAGCCGATCGGTCAGCGCTTCGTCGTCCGCGGCACGCATCTCGGTGGCGCACCCCGAACGCCCGGTCGCATCACGCTGACACTGAATGCCGGCGTCGCCTTCGGCTCGGGCGAGCATGGTTCCACCCGTGGCTGCCTGGTGGCGTTTGAGAGCGTAGCCCGCCGCCGCCCGCGGCGCATCCTGGACCTGGGCACCGGCTCGGGCATCCTCGCCATGGGCGCAGCGGCACTGCTGCACCGGCCGGTGCTGGCCACCGACATCGATCCATGGTCGGTGCGGGTGACGCGAGAGAACGCGGCCGCGAACGGTGTCGCGCGCCTGGTGCGGGCGAAGCTGGCGAATGGGTGGCTTGATCCGGCCGTGCGCGGGCCGTTCGATCTGGTGTTCGCCAATATCCTGGCGCGCCCGCTGTGCCGGATGGCGAAGCATCTGGCTGCCAATCTTGCACCCGGCGGGACAGCGATTCTGGCAGGCCTGCTGGCGACACAGGCACGCTGGGTGCTGGCGGCGCACCGGCGGCAGGGGCTGTACCTGGAACGGCTGGTCCCGCAAGGAAACTGGACGACGATCGTGCTGCGGAAGCGCGGCAGCACTGTGCGAGACACACCGTAAGCCGGCGGCACTACATTTAGCGGCGGATTCGGCCATATCTTGCCGATAAGACCTCACCTTCATTACTGAGTTGTCTGGCCGTAGCCGGTGCAATTCCTTTAGATTACAAATCGAAATAGCGATGCCAACTACCACAGCGGCCGCAAGCACAAGGCGGATAAATCCTGCCCCAGGCGCTCAATGACGTCACACCAGGAACCCCGCGTGCTTCGTGGCCCTCGGCGTCCTCGGCGCATAATCATGAAGCAGTCGCAGCCGCCCGGGCGTTCGCCGGTCTCCCGGCCGCCGCTTATCACCTCAAACCCACCTTGACCCCCGGGCGTCCCCACTCCAAACCGCGCTCATGGCCCCACAACCCCGCATCGTCACCGAGGACGAGGCCGATATCCGTCTCGACCGTTGGGTGCGCCGGCACTTCCCCGGCGTGCCGCAAAGCGCGATCCAGAAGCTCTGCCGCACCGGGAAGATCCGCATTGACGGCCAGCGCGCCGACACCGCGACGCGCCTCGCACCCGGCCAGGCCGTGCTGGTCCCGCCCCTGTCCGACAGCACGCCCACCGTACCGAAGCCGCAAGCCGATATCGATCCGGACGAGGCGCGCGACCTGCAGAAACTGGTCATCTACCGCGACGACCACATCCTGGTGCTGAACAAGCCTTACGGCCTGCCGGTGCAGGGCGGCCCCGGCATCAAGCGCCACCTCGACGGCATGCTGGACGCGCTGCGCTTCGGTTCGGAGCACCGGCCGCGCCTGGTGCACCGCCTCGACCGCGATACCACCGGCGTACTGCTGCTCGCCCGCACCCCAGGCGTTGCCGGCAAGCTGGCGGCGCTGTTCCGCACCCGCGATGTCGACAAGACCTACTGGGCCGTCGTCGCTGGTCGACCCGTTCCGGTGGAAGGCCGCATCGACCTAAAGCTGAAGCGCATCGGCGGCGCCCGCGGTGAACGCACCGCGCCGGCCGATCGGGACGATCCCGAGGCCACGCACGCCATCACAGACTACCGCACGCTCGACCATGCCGCGCGCAAGCTGGCCTGGTTGGAACTGAAGCCGTTGACCGGCCGCACGCACCAGTTGCGGGTGCACTGCGTGGCGATCAAGGCACCCATTCTCGGCGACGAGAAATACGAGGAGCCCGACCAGAACAACGCCTTCACCGCCCTGGTCCAGGGCCTCTCCTCCGACCTGCATTTGCATGCCCGGCGGCTGGAGTTACCCCATCCGGCAGGTGGAAAGCTGGTGGTGGAAGCGGACCTGCCTCCCCACATGAGGGCGACATTCCAGACCCTGGGCTTCCACGCACCGCCGGCCCAGCCGCCGCGAAGGACACGCTAAGATCGCGATGCACCGAACCGTCCGGATCAGCCTGATTGCCATTGCCGGCGTCACCGCGCTCGCGGCCGCCGGCATCGGCGTCGCCGTGGCCACGTTTGATCCGAACAGCCTGAAGCCCCGCATCATCGAGGCGGTGCACAAGGCCACCGGTCGCGACCTCACCATTGGCGGAGACATCCGCCTGCGTCCGTCGCTGTGGCCGACGGTCGAGGTTGCCGATGTCAGCCTGTCCAACCCGCCGGGCTTCTCCCGCCCGCAAATGGCGACGCTGAAGCAGATGCGCCTGTCGCTGGCGCTGCTGCCGCTGCTGTCGCGTGAAGTGGAGATCGACAGCCTGACGCTGGTGCAGCCCGACATCCTGCTGGAGCGTAAGCCAGACGGGCAGGCGAACTGGCAGTTCGCGCAGGCCATCCCCCCGCCAGCCAGTGGCCCCACCAGCACCGCGCCGTCGGAGCCGCGCCGGGGACTGCTCATCGGTGTGCAGAGCCTGGGCATCGAGAATGGCGCCGCAGCCTACCGCGATGGGGTTTCCGGCTTTGTCACGCGTGTGGGCATTCCAGCGCTGACGATGACGGCCGCAACCCCGTCAACGCCTCTGCATGTCGAGGGAACGGCGACCTATAACGATGTTCCGATTGCAGTGACTGCCGACACCGGCAGCCTGGCGCGATTGCAGCGTCCAGCCGACACCACGCCATGGCCGGTGAAGCTGATCCTGGAGGCCGCCTCCGCTCGGATTGCGGCCGAGGGCGCCGTGAGCCGCCCTAATCAAGGCCAGGGCTATGACCTTGCGGTAACAGGCACCGTCGGCGATACCGCCGCGCTGGCACCGCTGCTGCCGGGCTCGCGCATCCCCTCGGTGCGAGACGTCAGTTTCGGGTTTCGAGTGGCCGATCGAGGCCAGGGCCAACCGGAAGTCAGTGCGGCGACATTGCGCGCCGGCAGTGGCACCCTCGGCAACGGCTTCGTCCTGGACCGGGTGGACCTGACGACGACGGGGCTGGACCAGCCGGTGCAGCTGGACGTCACCGGATCGGTCAATGGCGCGCCGGTCGGTGCGACCGGGTCGGTTGGATCGGCGTTGCGCCAGCCGATCCCGATTGACCTGGCGCTGCGGCTCGGCGACGAGAAGTTGGCGGTGAAGGGGAATGTTGCCGCCGGACCAGGCGGTTTCGGCAGTGGCGTAGCCCTGCATGGCATGACGGTGAACGGCAAGCTGCTGGACCTCGGCGGCGATGTCGATCTGGCCATGGTGCCGCGCATCTCGTTGACCGGGACCGTGAATGCCAGCCACATTGACGCAGACGGCCTGGCGGCCATCGGCAATCGTCTGAGTACGCCGCCACCGGCGGCCGCGGCGGCGGCGCAGGCCGGCAGTACGCCGCCAACCGCATCGACGCCGCCGGCAGCAGAGCGGCGACCCCGTTCCGACCGAATCTTTCCCGATGCGCCCTTGCCGTTCGCTTTGCTGAAGGAGGCTGATGCCAACCTGACTCTTACAATCGGCACGCTGCGGGCCTACGGCCAGGACTATCGCCGGATCGAGACCCATGTGGCGCTCTTGGCCGGCCGCCTGACCGTCGACCCGCTGAAGGGCGACCTGCCCGAAGGCCGCATGGAGGGCGCGTTAACCGTGGACGCCAGCCAGGCCGAACCGCCGGTGCATTTGCGTCTGCGTGCCCCCGGCCTGGCGCTGCGAGCGGTCCTCGCCGCACTGCGCCAGCCGCCGGTCGCATCCGGCAATATGGAAGTTTATGCCGACCTCAGCGGCGCCGGCGCCTCCCCCCGCGCCATCGCATCGACGCTGAACGGCACGCTTGGCGTCGCGGTGCCCGGCGGCACGATCGACAACCGGTTGCTGGGCAGCATCCTCGGCTCCGTCATGAACCAGTTCAACGCGCTCGATCTGGTCGGCCGCGGCGGCGGCAGCGAGTTGCGCTGCTTCGCGCTGCGGGCGGATGCTCACCAGGGTGTCGCGACCATCCGCACACTGGATTTGAGTTCATCGCTCGCCACTGTGACCGGCGCCGGCACAGTGAACCTCGGCGCCGAGACGCTGGACCTGACGTTGCGGCCTGAAGCACGCATCGCCGGCAATATCATTGTTATACCGATGCAGGTCAGCGGACCGATCCGCAATCCGTCGACGCGGGTGAATGAGATCAAGTCGCTGGAGTCCAACGCCGCCAGCGTCGCCGGCGCCGTCATCGGCAATGCCACCCCGCTCGGCGCGATCGGTGGCCTGCTCGGAGCCGGCCGGGTCATCGGCGGCGGCGATATCTGTCCGGCGGCGCTGGCCGCTGCGCGCGGGCAGGCCGCGCCCGCCGTGCCGGCGCAAGGCCTGGGCAAGCTGCCGGAGGCGGTGCAGAAGCTACCAGTCCCCAATTTGCCGGATCCTACCAAGTCACTGCGGAACCTGTTCCGATGAAGCGTTTCTGGAACATTGCGACAATCGAGGGTGAAGCCGAAGGGTTCAGCGTCCGGCTGGACGGCCGGCCCATGCGGCTGCCAGGCGGAGCGGTCCTGATCGTTCAGCCGGAGCCTCTGGCGCGTGCCATCGCCGCCGAGTGGCAGGCTGCCGGCGGCGCCAAGGGCGGCGAGATGTCGTTCGTCGATACGCCCCTGACCCGCCTCGCCGGCACGGCGCAAGAGCGCATCGCCGCAAACCGGGACCCGACAGTCGACGCCATCGCCCGCTACGGCGAAAGCGACCTGCTGTGCTACAGAGCCGAGGCGCCCGAGGCGCTTGTGGAGCGGCAGCGCGTAGCCTGGCAGCCCTGGCTGGACTGGGCGGAACGCACGCATGGCGCGCCGCTGCGGGTGACCAGCGGCATTGGCTATATCAAGCAGCATCACGATTCGATCGACGCGCTGAAACGTGCCGTGGCGGCGCAAGACATCTACATGCTGGCCGGCTTGGGCATCGCCGTTCCGGCGCTGGGAAGCCTGGTGCTGGGCCTGGCGCTGGCACAGGGCGCGCTGGACGCCGGCACCGCCGCCGACCTGGGCGCGCTGGACGAGCTGTTCCAGGTCGAGCTGTGGGGCGAGGACGCAGAGGCGTCGAAGCGGCGCGCCGATGTCAGGGCTGATATCAGCCTGGCAGGCCGGTTCATGACGCTGAGCCGCGGAGGACTGGGATGATCGCCAAGCGCCTGGTGATCGCCGGGAGCGTGCAGGGCGTCGGCTACCGCGACTGGATGGTGGCGAAAGCGCGTGCGCTGGGCGTCTCCGGCTGGGTCCGCAACCGAGCAGACGGGGCGGTCGAAGCGCTGATCGCGGGCGATGTGGCAGCGGTGGAGGAGTTGTCCCGCCTGTGCCGCCGCGGGCCTCGCCTGGCCGAGGTCAGCAGCATCGTCGAAGATCTGGCGGAACCGCCCGCAGAGACGGGATTTTACCGATTGGGATCAGTGTGAGGGCTGGCGCGTCGTCGCGTCATGCTTGCGGCGGCTGACAGCATCAGCCCTCCACCATAACGGCGGATCGGTGTCCGCAGCGCGAGCGTCGGGTCGAGCGCATGGCCATGCCTCCCACGTCCTGGCCCGCGTAGCCGGATAGGACGTGGTAGGCTGGTTTCGTTGCCTGCGTTGGCGCGGGCGTGCTGTGCCTTCATGGTCGCGCACTGTCGGGGCAGTGCTCGCCGTGCTCAGGGATGCGGACCCCACGGCGCGGCGTGCAGCAGCTTCACTTCCTGCGACATCACCAGGGGGCGGAATTTTGCAGCGAAACCCTCGACGAAGTCCTTGTTGGAAAACACTCCCGCCCAGTGGGCGCGGCGATCGGCGTCGTCGTCAAACTTCCACAGATGCACAAGCTGGTTGATCGTCCCCGTGTCGCTCTGGAAATAGCCGATCAGCTTCTTGTCCTGGCCGCCCTTCTGCAGGGCCGGGTAACCGAGCTCCTGGTACAGCTTGACCGCTTCGCCCATCTTGCCGACGTACAGTGTGTACGTTCTCAGTTCATACAGTGCCATGGACCGGTTCCTCCTGTATCTTCGGAATGCCTCGCGCCGTCTGGCCGGCGATGCGAAGTCAGACGGATGTACAGCGGCCCCGGCGGCGTGGCTAGAGCCGCAACCCGCTGGTGAATTGGCGTAGCCGATGAACCCAGTCACGGATCTGAATGACGTCATAACCGTGCTGGTCGCCGCCCTGCTGGGCGCGGCCATTGGGGCGGAGCGCGAGTGGCGGCGCCACCCCGGCGGCTTGCGCTCCTGTGCGCTGGTTGCGGCCGCCGCGGCTGTATTCGCGCGGATCGCGGTGCTGAACGGCGGTTCCAATCCCGCCGCGGCGTTCGGCGCCATTGCCACAGGCGTTGGCTTCCTGGGTGCCGGCGTGATCGTCCACCAGGGGCGGCGCTCCGTGCGCGGGCTGTCCACGGCGGCAACATTCTGGGTGGTGGCGGCCATCGGCACGGCGGTTGGCGTTCTGAACTATGGTCTCGCGGTTGCGCTCACGCTGGTGGTGTTCTTCGCGCACGTCGCTCTGCGCTCACTGTCGACCTGGATCGGCCACCGGGCACCGCCCGAGGATGAAGGGCCACGGTAGCGCACTGCTGGCGCAGGACGCGCTTCCCCTGAGGCGACAACCTGCTGCGGCATCCAGGTCACCAGACAGGTGCGCGCGCCTATCCGTCTTCCAGCCGCCTCTGCTTTCGATGACAGTTGCATGACACTGCAAGACCGGATCCTGCGATGGCTGTCGCCCTTCCCATTGCCGCGCCCATCCCACGTCGCCGCGTCCTGACCATGGCGTGCGCCGCGCACGCCCTACATGATGGATATACCGACCTGATCTACGTGCTGCTGCCGGTGTGGCAGGCCGAGTTCGGCCTCGGCTACGCCGCGCTGGGCCTGCTGCGAGCGCTCTACACCGGCGCCATGGCCAGCCTGCAGATTCCAGCTTCGACAGCCGCGCGCCGGTTCGGCGCTGTCAGCGTCTTGGCGTTGGGTACTGTTGTCGCAGCGGGAGCCTATGTTGTTATCGGCATCACCGGCGCCGGCTTTGTCCTGTTGGCCGCCGCACTCCTGGCGGGCGGGGCGGGTTCCGCGACGCAGCACCCGCTGGCCTCGGCTCTGGTGTCGCGGGCCTATGACGAGGGTGGATCGACCCGCACGGCATTAGGCACGTACAACTTTGCAGGCGACCTGGGGAAGATGGCGGTACCGGCGACACTGGCCGCGTTGATGGCTGTGCTGTCCTGGCGCCACGCGCTTGGCCTCCTCGGACTGGCCGGCATCGCACTGGCCGCGGCGATCGCAGTCCTGCTACCGGCCCGCCTGGGCAATGCGGCGCATGTTGCCGCACAGGGCGCAGCCCATCAGGAGCAGGCAGCCCCGCGCTCCGCCGGGTTCATGTTGCTGCTGCTGATCGGCGTGATCGATTCCGCGACGCGGATGGGCTTTCTTGCCTTCCTGCCATTTGTGCTGCAGCAGAAGGGCGCAGGCTTTGAAACCATTGGTCTTGCCCTGAGCCTAGTCTTCGCCGGCGGCGCAGCGGGCAAATTCGCCTGCGGCGTATTGAGTGCCCGTATCGGCGTCCTGGCCACGGTGCTGCTGACCGAGGGCGGCACAGCAGCCGGCATCATCGCGTTGCATTTCCTGCCACTGACCGCCAGCCTTCTGGTGCTGCCACTGATTGGTCTGGCGCTGAACGGCACGTCCTCGGCGCTGTATGGCAGCGTGCCGGAGCTGGTGACCTCGGCGCAGCGCGAAAGGGCGTTCGGCATCTTCTACACGGGCACAATAGGCAGCGGCGCTCTGGCCCCGGTGGTCTACGGCTTAGTGGGCGACGCAACGGGCGCGCGCACCGCTATCACGGTCGTGGCGGTGGTCTGCCTGGCGACAATTCCGCTGGCCGTCGCGCTCAACCCGTTCCTGGTGCGGCGGCGGTAGCTGGTCCGCGCCCCTTGCCTTTTACCGGTCCCCGCCGCACCTTCCGGCCAATCCCAGACAGCAGAGGGTGCGTCCCAGCATGAGCGGCGAATTCGTTTCTATTTGTGAGGTCGGTCCGCGTGACGGGCTGCAGATCGCCAAGACCCGCATGACCACTGACGACAAGGTGGCCTGGATCAAGTCGCTCGCCGCCGCCGGCATTCCCGAAATCGAGGTCGGCAGCTACGTGCCGCCCCGCGTCATCCCGCAGCTTGCCGACACCGCCGAGATCGTCGCGCGTGTGCTGGCGGAAGTGCCTGGCCTGGTGGTGCAGGCGTTGGCGCCGAACCTGCGCGGCGCGCAAAACGCCTACAATGGCGGCGTGCACAAGATCTCCATGCCGATCTCGGTCAGCGAGGGGCACAGCAAGGCCAACCTCAACCGCACCCCGGCGCAGTCGATCGAGGTGATGAAGGAGGTGATGGCCTGGATGAAGGCGCAGGAGCGTCATGTGCCGGTGATTGTCGGCGCCTCCACCGCATTCGGTTGCTCGCTCGACGGTGTGGTGAGCACGGCGCAAACGGTGGCGATGTGCGAGGGCCTGGCAAAGGCCGGCGTCGAGCACATCATGCTGGCCGATACGGTTGGCTACGCCCATCCGGCACAGGTGAAGGAAGTAGTGCGCGCGGTGCGCGAGGCGGTCGGGCCGGTGCTATATGGCCTGCACCTGCACGACACCTGCGGCCTGGGCATTGCCAACGCACTGGCGGGGCTGGAGGAAGGCGTCCGCGCGTTCGACTCCTGCCTGGCGGGTCTGGGCGGCTGCCCCTATGCGCCGGGGGCCTCCGGCAACGTGGTGACCGAGGACCTGGTGTTCATGCTGGAAAGTATGGGGTTCCGCACTGGCATTGATATCCCGAAGCTGCTGGAATCGCGGACGGTGCTGCATGCCGGCCTGCCGGCGGAGCCGATGCATGGGCAGATGCCGAAGGCTGGGCTTCCGCCGACGTTCCGGAAGGCGGCCTGACGCAGAAGGGCTTGGCGAGGCCGCGGCGAGGTTCGACCGCGGTCGTCACGCCCGCCGGCCACTACCGGGCGGTCCCGCGACATCCGCTGCGCCGCGAGGGCGCAAGGCCCGCCTGTATCGCGAAAACTACTTGGACACGATCTTCCAGTCGCCGTCTGGCGCCTTGCACCAGGTCAGGTCATAGGCCCGGGACCCCTGGGGCGATCTGACTGGTAGTGTATACCGCAACTTGTGGCACGGCCGGCCGTCCAATTGGCTCGATTCCAGCACCCGGATCGACCCACGACGGTGTGTTTCACCATTATACCACTCTATTGTCGTACCATCCGGAACAACCTTGCCGGCGATCAGCCCGCTTGCGACTTCTTCAATGACGGCAAGGTCACTGTCCGAAAGCGCAAGCTCATTGCCGGGAAACGGATTAATCTGCGCTGACGCGGAGCCGGCAGAGAGTGAAAATATTGCGCAAAAAGCCACGGCAAAACAATGATATGAGACCTGTCGCATGCGACGTTACTCTCATTACGATACGAAGAAACTGTTAGGCGATCGCTTCCATTCCGGTCAAGCACCGCGGTGCAACGGCGTATAGGTTTGGGATAGGTTCGGCTGCAAGGGTGGCGCTGCCTTAATACCTGCGGGTCTGCAGGAGATCAGCTGGCCTCGGGGGCAGAAACCGGCGCGGGCGGACATCCATGGTATCCGAGGCGTGCTGATAGCGCTGACCTTGATCCGCCCAAGTCGTCAGTTTCTCTGGCTGGCACGACGCGACATTCTACTCTGCACGCCCGGCGCGGTCTTGACCGGCATCGGCGGCGGTCTGGAACCTTCACCTTCGGTATCGCCCTCTATGGCGATTCCGCCAGCGTCGGCCTGGCTGTTCGCCAAACGAAACGGCCACTGCCCGCCGCGCGGTCAGTTCAGGAACATTTTTCCAGGGTTCAGGATTCCCCGCGGGTCCAGCGCCTGCTTGACGGACCGCATCACCGCCAGCGTCTCGGCGCCGTGTTCCTGCTCCAGAAACTCGCGCTTGCCGATGCCGACACCGTGCTCGCCGCTGCATGATCCACCGAGTGCCAGGGCGCGGGCAACGATCTTCTTGTCCAGCTCCCAGGCGCGGGCCAGGCCGTCCGGCTCCGGCGGCACCAAGATCACGGTGTGAAAGTTGCCGTCGCCGACATGGCCAACGATAGGCGCGGTCAGCCCCGACGCGGCGATGTCCTCCTTCGCGCCCAGGATCGCGTCGTTAAGCCGCGAGATCGGCACGATCGCGTCGGTCGCCAGCCCCTTGTGGCCGGGCTTCAGTGCCAGCGCCGCCCAGAGCGCGTCATGCCGCGCCTGCCACAGCTTGTTGCGCTCCGCCGGGTCGGTGGCCCAGCGGAAGCCGGAGCTGTTGTAGCCGCCGGCGATGTCCTGCGCCTGCTGCGCCTGTTCGGCGACGCCGGCCTCGGTGCCGTGGAACTCGAAGAAGATTGACGGCCGCGCCTCGAGGTTCTCCAGTTTGGAGTAGGCGATGCAGGCGCCGAGTTGGACCTCGTCCAGCAGTTCCATCCGGGCGACGGGGATGCCCATCTGCAGGATGGCGATCACCGTCTCGACCGCATCGGCCAGCGATGGAAACTGGCAGACGGCGGAGGAGACCGCCTCGGGGATGCCGTGCAGGCGGAGCTGGATTTCGGTTATGACGCCGAGCGTGCCCTCGGAGCCGACGAAGAGGCGGGTGAGGTCGTAGCCGGAGGCGGATTTGCGGACGCGCCCGCCGGTGCGAATCACGCGGCCATCGGCGGTGGCCACCGTCAGGCCCAGCACATTCTCCCGCATCGTGCCGTAGCGCACCGCATTGGTGCCGGAGGCGCGGGTGGCGCACATGCCGCCGATGGTGCAGGCGGAGGTGCCGGGATCGACCGGGAAGAACAGGCCGGAATCGCGCAGATGCTGGTTCAGTTGGTCGCGGGTGACGCCGGCCTGCACGCGGCAGTCCATGTCGGCCTGGCTGACGTCCAGCACTTCCGTCATGCGCGAGAGGTCGAGCGTGATGCCGCCGCGGACGGGAGTGACGTGCCCCTCCAGCGAGGTGCCGGCGCCCCACGGCACCACCGGGACGTGGTTAGTGTGGCAGAGGGCGAGGAGTTGGGCGGCTTCCTCGGACGATTCGATGAACGCCACCGCGTCGGGGAGGACGGGGGGCTGGGTGTCCTGGCCGTGCGAGTGATGCTCCCGCAGGCCGGCGTTGGTGGTGATGCGGTCGCCGAGGAATTCCCTAGCGGCTTCGATGACGGTCTGGACGGACATGGGCCGTTCCCTGTGTTTCAAGATCTGGCGCGGAGGATTGGACCGGTCCGGAGACCGGCGCAAGGTCAGGGGTAACGTGTCCTCGCCCACGCTTGACTCCCCCACCCCTCGCTCGTCTACTGCCATCCGGTCGGCTACTCACGAGTAGAATGGGGAAACTCGATGGAATATCGACCATTTGGCCGCACGGGCCTGAACGTGTCGGCAATCGGCTTCGGCTGCTGGGAAATCAGCGGCACCTACGGCCCGATCGACGCCGCGCAGTTTGACGCGGCGGTGCACCGCGCCCTTGATGGCGGCGTCACCTGTTTCGACACCGCCGAGGCCTACGGCATGGGCATCTCCGAGCAGGCGCTCGGCAAGGCGCTGGGACGTCGGCGTAACGATGTCTGCCTGGTGACCAAGGTCGGCGTCGGCTACCCCGAGGCACCCAACCGCCGTGACAGCAGCCGCGCGCGGATCATGGCGGCGATCGAAACAAGCCTGCGGGCGCTCGGCACCGATCATGTCGACGTCTACCTGATCCACTGGCCCGACCCCAACACGCCGTTCGAGGAAACGTTTCGGGCGCTGGACGACATCGTGCGACAGGGCAAAGCGCGCTACATCGGGGTCTCGAACTTCCGCCCGGCGCAACTCGAAGCGGCGATGAAACTGCGGCGGATCGACGTGGTGCAATACGGCTGGAACATGTTCGACCGCCGCATGGCGCGCGAGATCTTTCCGTGGTGCCGCGCCAACGGCGTGGGTGTCATGGCTTACGGCTCGCTCGCCTATGGCCTGCTGACCGGGGCCTTCCACGCCGGCATGGAATTCGACGAAGCGGACTGGCGCTCCAAACGCGGCGCGCTGGGCAGCCTGAACCTGTTCCGCACCATGTTCGGTCCGGATCATTTCGAACGCAACCTCGCGGCGGTCGAGGCGCTGAAGCCGCTGGCAGCGAAATACGGCAAGACGCTGCCGCAGTTCGCGCTGCGCTGGACGCTGTCGCATCCGGCGATCAGCACCGGCCTCGTCGGCTTTCGCAATCCCAACGAAGTCAGCGAAAACCTCGGCGCCCTCGGCTTCGAGATTTCACCACAGGACATGGCGGCGGTGGACGCCATCTTCGTCCGCAACGGCGCGGTCACCGAACCGCCGGGATGGCTGGAGGACGATCCGCCGCCAGGCTGACCAGAACAGCACGATCACAGGGAGGACATAAAAATGCCAGTGCAGCGCTTCGCGCCGATGTCGAAGGATTTCGCCACCTTCGACTGCGATGCCCATGTCACCGAACCACCGCTGATCTGGGAGCGTGCCGCTGAGTTCCTCACGCGCGAGGAACTCGCTGCTCTGCGCACCACCATCTGGTGGGATGAGGAAAGCCGGCAACTGATCGTCAACGGCCGCGCCGGAGTCGGTATCGGCTCGCAGCGGCGCGGCGGCATTCCCGGCACGATGCGGGTGATCTCCAACGCCGGCCCGGGCGTGAAGCACGATATCCAGCGCGCACTGAACGTCCGCAACCTGAAGGCAGGCACGGCGCTGACGCAGGAACAGGTCAGCTACATCGACTTTGGCGGCTCTTACGAGCCTGAGCCGCGGCTGCGCGACATGGATATGCAGGGGATCGATCAGGTGATGATCATCCCGACCGACATCGACACCTATCCCTGGCTGATGGATGCCGTTGGCGCCTACGCTTTCTGCAAGGCCTACAATCAATGGGCCTACGAATACACCAAGGCCGACCCGGACCGGCTGTACTTCGCCGCGCTGCTGCCGATGCAGAACGCGCAGTTCGCTGTACAGGAGATCCATCGCGTTGCCGCGCAGGGTTGCCGCGTCGCGCTGGTGCGCCCGACCGACGCGATGGGCAACTATCCGCTGCAGCCGAAATATGAACCGGTGTGGAATGCGCTGGAAGAGACCGGGATGGTCTACGGCATGCATCCCTTCCCCGCCGGCGGCGCGTTGAAGCCGCCCGGCTATTCGGAGCAATACTCCGGCGCCGAACTGATCCGGCGCACCATCTCGGCCTCGGGCGTGCCGCACTCCTTCCTGACCAACGTGCAGAACTTCCAGTCGGAAGCAGCACTCTGGGTCACCGCGGCGCTGATGTCCGGCCTCTTCGAGCGCCATCCTAAGCTGAAGGCGGCGGTGTTTGAGGCGTCCTCGACATGGCTCAGCTTCCTGCTCGACGAATGCGACAAATACGCTCGGCTCTACCGCAACGAGCGCGCCATGCCGCCGCTAAAGCGCCTGCCAAGCGAAACGTTCTTCGCGCATTGCATGACCGGGTTCGAGGGCGATGAAGCGCCGCCGCCACGCTTCCCGGAATTCTATGGCGACATCCTGATCTGGTCGTCCGACGTCTACCACCACGATGGCGACGACGCCTGGCGCGCCATGGAGACGATGCAGAAATACAACCTGCCGGTCGAGAACCAGGCGAAGTTCCTCGGCGGCAATGCGCGCAGGCTGTACCGGATCGATCCGCCGAAGAAGATCATCCGCAACCGCGTCACCGAGATCGAGCGGCCCAACTGGTGGCCGACCGAGGAAGAGGTGAAGGCCGCATTGGCGGCCGACGCATCCGTGTCGGTCGTATAGGAGGCGCGTCATGACAACGTCCATCACACGCCGCCTGCCCGTCTTCGATACCGACCAGCATGTCGTCGAGCCGCCAGAGCTTTGGGAAAAATACCTCGATCCGGATTTCCGCGTCCTCGGCAAGCAGGCGCTGTGGCGGCACGACGGCGAAACAAATTCGTATCTGAAGATTAACGGTAAAGCCGTGCGGGACAGCATGAACCCGAACATCCCGCGCCACGCGATCTGGCGTCCGGGCATGAGTTGGGACGATGTCGGCAATCTGGACGCCTCGGTGCGCCACAAAGCAAATGAAGGCGCCTGGAACCCGCGCGTGCGCCTGGCCGATATGGATGCGATGGGCGTTGACCAGGCGTTCCTCTACCCGACCTGGTTCGCCGAGGGCTTTCATCTCGTCTCCGATCCGGACACGGCGGCAGCCCTGGCGCGAGCCTACAACGACTGGATCGCCGATTTCTGCCAGGCCGCCCCGGACCGGCTGTTCGCCGCCGCGATGCTACCGCTGCAGGACATGGACCTCGCGCTGGCGGAACTGCACCGCATCGCCGGCATTCGCTGCTTCCGCGGCGTCTTCATCCGGCCAATGTTCCTGGAGGACCACTACTTCACCAACCCCTACTTCGACCCGCTCTGGGCCGGGATCGAACGGCAGGGCCTGACCCTGGCGGTGCATCCCACCGCCGGTCTGTGGAACCCGGAATGGACCTCGCACGGTCCGTTCTTCGAAAAGGTCCGCCGCCGCCTCGGCCAGACGCCGCTGCCGGCCGGCGGCGGCGGTCCGTTGTCGGGTGGAACCGCCGGCCTTCCCAGCACATCGTTCTTTACGGCCTTCCCGCAGCTTGGCCACCCGCTGGCGCCGATCCTGTCCGGCTGGCTCGACAACCACATGTTCGTCGCCTCTGTGCTGCTGGGCTTCACCGTCATGCAGCGCTTCCCCGACATGAAGGTGGTCATGGCGCACGGCAAGGCGTCGTGGATGGAGGAAGTGCTGGAGAAGATGGAGGCGTCCTCCCGCGTCATCCCGCTGCTGCATAAATACCCGGTCAGGACCGATACCGAGGAACTATGGGAGGAAGGCAAGGTCATGCTGGGCTTCGACGCCGAGGAGCGGCTGATCCAGAAGCTGCCGCATGACTTCGCCGAGAAGGTCGTGTGGGGCTCACGCTATCCGCAGCATGACACGACCTCAGCGCATGACGCCATCGCCATGCTGGCCAGAGCCGACGTACCCGAGGACATCATTGCGCGGATGATGGGCGGCAATGCAGCGGCGCAGTTCGGCGTGACCTTGAGCGAAGCCGTCGCCTGACACGCATCCTTCTCGCCACTGCGCCGCCGCGCGATGGCCGCCACCAGACACCATGCCGAACACGCCGGACAGGAACGACGTGCTCACCTTGACGACGTAAAGCGCCGCCGTCAGCACGATGCCCATCTAAAGGCAGCGACGCCGGCTCGTAGCCGGATGGAAACGGCCGCGGTACGAATCAGGCGTTCCGCGCCGGCGCGGCCACGGCGCCGGCCCGGGCCAGGTGATCGCGCCCGGCCACGGTCAGCGCGACCCTGGCCTCACGCTGTGCCCTGGCACCGTCGCCGTCCAGCTGCACCAGCCCGTCCCAGATTGCGTCCTCCCAGACCGAGATCCGGGGGCATGAGGTGCGCCAGGCATCCATTGTCTCGCCATAGCTGCGCGGCCGGGCTGCCACCCAAGCCAGGAACTGCAGCAACAGCCTGGCGGCAGGGTCTGCCGCCTTCACGCCGGTGTCGGCTTCATGCAGCACTGCCTCGCTCCTTCTTCGCGTCACCAGCACTTCAATAGGCCGCGCGGCGCCATGCCAGCTAGTGCGCCTTCAATACGACTTTGATACTCTTAGGGTATGGATTAGCGGGGGAGCCGTGATCGACCTGAGACGCTTGCGCGCCTTTGTCGCGGTTGCCGAGGAGCGCCATGTCACCCGCGCAGCCGAACGGCTGGGCATGCAGCAACCGCCGCTGACCCGGCTGCTGCGCGGGCTGGAGGAGGAATTGGGCGTACCCCTGCTGCGCCGCCTGCCGCGTGGCGTGCAGCCGACCGAGGCCGGGCAGGTCCTGCTGGAGGAGGCGCGGGCCGTGCTCGCCCGCGCAGCCGAGTTGCAGGAGGCGGTGCGCCGCGTCGCCCGCGGCGAGACCGGGCGGCTTGCGGTGGGCTTCACGCCTTCGGCCGCGCTGCACCCGTTCGTGCCGGCGGTATTGCGGGCGTTCCGCGAGGAAGCACCCGGCCTACGTGTGGAACTGGACGAAGCCGGCACAACGGAGCTTGCGGACGCGCTGCAGCACGGCCGGCTGGACGCGGCCTTTGTGCGCTCGCCGGTCGGGAGCGTGCCCGGACTGCTGGTCGAGCCGGTATTGGATGAACCGATGGTGGCGGCTCTGCCCGACGGGCATCGCCTGGCAACGGCAGGGGAGGGCACCAGCGCGCTGCCGCTCGCGGCGCTGGCGGCCGAGGCGTTCATTCTGTATCGGCGGCCGAGCGGGCCGGGGCTGTATGACGCGATCCTGGCCGCCTGCCGCGCGGCGGGCTTCAGTCCCCGTGTTGCGCAGGAAGCACCGCGACTGCCGGCGAGCCTGAGCCTGGTGGCAGCGGGGCTGGGCGTCTCGGTGGTGCCGGCCTCGATGCGACGGCTTGCCGTGGCCGGCGTAGCCTACCGCGACCTGACCGATTGCCCGGGCCTGTCGGCGCCATTGCACCTCGCGCTACGCCAGGCCGGGCTGACCGCCGCTGTCGCGCGCTTTCGGTCGGCGGTGCGGCGTGGCGCCGCCGGGCGGAGCGGGTGAGGCTGGTCGTCGCCGCGGAGCGCCGTTGCCCGCCGCCTGGAAAGTTGCGGGACCGCCATGATAGACGCTGCTCCTGGCAGAAGGCGGAGGGCGATAATGCGGTTCTTTCTGAAACAACGTGCGCAGCAGGCCGTCGCGGCAGTGTATCGGGGCCTACCTGTGGTCGGCTTGGATGGCTACAACGTCGCCGAGTTGATGAAACTGCAGTGCGGCATGGAGACGGCCGAGTATTGCATCCGGCATCTTCCCCGCACGCGGGCATTCTACTCGGCGCAGAACCAGATCTCCGGCACGCTGCGGCAGGTCACGCTCGACGGGCTATACATGGAGTTCGGCGTCGCGGCAGGGCGCACGGTGAACTACATAGCCGACAGGACGCCGCATACGGTGCACGGTTTCGATAGCTTCCAGGGACTGCCGGAAGACTGGCGCACCGGTTTTCCCAAAGGAAAATTCGCGCAGCAGCAGGTTCCGGCGGTGCGGGCAAATGTTGAACTGCATGTCGGTCTGTTTGAAGACACGCTACCCGCCTTCCTTCGGCAGCGGGATGACGCTGTCGCGTTCCTGCATATCGACTGCTGTCTCTACGCCTCAACGAAGACCGTTCTGGAGGCACTGGCGAGCCGTATCGTGCCCGGCACAATCGTGGTCTTCGGCCAGTATTTCAACCATCCGACCTGGCGGACCGATGAATGGCTGGCCTTTCAGGAATTCGTAGTTCAGCGTTCGATCAGCTATGACTATATTGGCTACGTGCCGACCCACCAGCAGGCGGCCGTCAGGATCAGTTGAACCGCCTTGGCTTTGGTTGTGCCTCAGCGCTGCGCCTCGTCCAGCGCTCTGCGAAACGCTACTGCCAGGTGATTGATCGCCGGCGGACGCATCAGCGATTGATGGTTGGCCGGCAGGTTGACGACCCGTATGCGGCCGCGAACGCAGCGGCTCCATCCCAGGTCCGGCAGTAGCGAGTGATACAGCGGACGCGTCCTCGCCCGAAACACCACCAGATCCCCGTCGTACGGCGGGAAACGATAGGACCCGACAGCGGTCAGATTGTCCTGGACAAGTGCCCGCAGCGTATCGGGCCAACCCGGCGCAATGACTACGTCGGTTGCCGCGATCTGGCCATTGCGCCCGGACGCCACGGCGCCCACCCGCCGCAGCAGCCTGCGCGCGGAGCGCCGCCACTCGGCCAGGCGATCAGCGGCCGGCAGACGCCTGATCTCGTCCAGCAGCCAATACGGTACGTTGCGGAGAAAATACAAAGGGCCCATTATCGCGTCGCGGATGGAAAGCGGGCCTGTGCTGTCCGGTCCGGCGTCAAGCAGGCCCAGAAACGCCACATCGCGCCCCTGCTCGGTCAATTGGCGGGCCATCTCATAGGCCAGGAGGCCGGCGAAGGAGTAGCCGGCCAGGCAGACAGGACCGTCCGGCTGCGCCGCCATCAACCGCGCGCACAACTGCTGCGCGATCGCCTCGATCGTGTCAGCGGGCGGTTTGTCCCGGTAGCGGCCAACCATGGCGTAAACCGGCTGTTCCGGACTCAGCGCCTCGATGAGCGCGGCATAGGCCGAAGTCTCGCCCAGGATGCTCGGCGGGAAATACAACGGCGGCCGTGCGCCGCCGCTACGCAGCAGCACCAGCGGGCTCGCCGGGAGCGCTTCAGCGTCGGCGTTGCTGGCCGAGGCCAGGGCTATGGTTGTCATGGCGGCGGCAATGCCGAGCCGGATCCTGGGCGCCCGTTCGTGTCCGGCACAGCCGACTGCCCACCGCGCCGGATGTCGGAACGGTTACGCCCTGTCATGACGGCAGCGCCTCGCCAACCGGGAGATCGGCGGCGGCTCGCGGGTGTAGTTCGATCGCAAAGTCGAGCGATGGCTCCCAGTGGAACTTGCCGTAGAAGCGCGGGCCGTCACCGACCACGCGCCAGGTGAAATTGTTGATCAGGACTTCGACGAACAGCGTGCTCAGCCGCACCACCATCTGCGCCGCGATGCAGCGGTGTTCGCCAATTCCAAATGGCGCATAGTTGTCGGGGTCATGCGCCGGCTGTACGAAACGGTCAGGGCGATATTCATCTGGATTCTGGAATGACGTGGCGTCGCGGTGCGACTCCCAGGTCAGTACGCGGACCAGGCTGCCGGCCGGGAAGCGATAGCCCTCGAAGGTGAAGTCCTTGACGACATTGCGCAGCAGGCCGGAAGCCTGGTCGAGGCGCAGCGTCTCCTGGACGCAGGCGCGCGCGTAGTCTTGCAGGCCACCACCGGCGTCCCGCAGCCGGCGCAATTCGGTAACGACCGCCGGATGGTCGCTGAGATATTTCAGGATCCAGCGCAGCAGCCCGCGCAGGTCGTAACGGCCCATTTCGACCATGAAAATAAGATTGCCGACGATCGTCGGGTCAACCTCCGGTTCAAGGCTGGCTGTCGGCAGGCGCCGCAGGGCGCTGTCACCGGCGTCGGACCGGCCGGCGGTACGGATCGATGCCGCAATTTGCGTCACCAATGACCGGAGTTCGGCAAACGCTTCATGCTGCGGCGGACCGAGCGGATAGACAAAGCCGCTGGGTCCCATTTTCATGTGTGCCGCTTCCAGCGACCGGAACGTTCCATCGTCGGGACGCAGGCCATAGGACAGCAGCAGCAGCCAGCGCAACGTGATGCGGTCGAGCGTCGGGACCATCAGCTCCTTGGGCGGCGTTCCACGCGCTGTCGCGTCGGCGAGGCGCGTCAGTTCGTCAAGCGCGATAGCCCGCAGCGTCGCGTCCCATGCGGTTATGACGTCCCCGTGCAGCGCCAGGTTGAACTGGCTTCTGTAGTGCTCATGGTGGGGCGATGTCATGCTGCGCAGATGCCCGTGCGGCACGAACGCCGAGATGTTGACCGTCGCCGGCGACAGGGCCTCGCCGTGCTCGCGGAACAACTGGCGGGCGCGCTGGAAACCGCCGACGCCGATCGTCAGTCTGCGACTGAAGATATACTTGAAGATGGGTCCAAAGCGCTGCCAGCGGCGGCGGAAGAAGTTGTGGTCGCCGAAGCGCGAAATAGACCGTGGTCCGAGCGGCCCAGGTGGCAGAGGCGGCTGCACGCGGAGGGATCCGAGGGTCCAGGCTTTGAGGAATTTGGCCCACAGATCGGCGTCGCGCCGGAGGGCGCTTTGGCCGCTACGCCGTCGCGACCGGACGGGCGGGTCGGCTCGCGCGCCGCCATCGCCCTTTGTCGTCATAAGGCACTCCTCTCGGCCGGCCCGACGCCCGAGACCGCGGCCCCCTCATGGTGTCGCCATCGCCGCCGCCAGGTCCCGCCTTCGCGTCGGCGCTTCGGCCAAGTCGGGATGCGATCGATATGATTCGCAGTTAGCATGATCACCCGCCGCGCGCTACTCCCGGCGCCCTGCTCTTCTTCTGCTGCTGCCCCGAGCGCGCACGGCCGCGGCGTGGTGCTTCATTGGCGGGGTCTGCCGGCGTCGGCCGCGCAAGATCATGCACGAAAGGCAGCAACAACCACAAAATTTACGGAGATGGGATGGGCTGGTCCCACCGCCCCCTGCACGGCGGAACCGGTTGGCGGGCCGGTGCGTCTTACAGCGGCGCGCGCTCCTTCGCCTCCGCGAGCCCGGTGGTCGGTGTTGCCGCCACGGCGTCGGCCGCGCTCTCTGCATCCCGGCGCCCGACGATCGCCGCCGGCAGAAGCAGCACCAGCGGCACGGTGATCGCGGTGGTGATCGAATTCGCCCAAATCAGTGTCTCAAGCGCCACGCCATAATGCTCGATCAGGGCGGACCCGAACCAGTCCGTGCCGAACAGTGCAAAGTTGCGCACGGACACCATCAACGCGAAGCCGAGTCCCTCGCTGCCGGAAGGCGTCGCGCGCACGGCCAGATCCATCAGCGCCAGCTCCGCCAGCGTATAGCCGAACCCGTTCAGCCCATCGATCACCATTGCCCGATCGTAGGACGAATAGAACAGATACCCTAGATTCGCGATCGTTCCTGCCGACATTGACAGGATCAGCATGACCCGCAGGTTCAGCCTCCGGCACAGCAGCCCGTAGCCCAACGCTGCGGTCACGCCGCAGATCCCGCTGATCAGGCCCAGGAACCCTTGCATCTGCGGGGTCATGCCCAGTTCGTTCTGCTGACGGTAGAACATCGCCGTGCCGAATCCGGGCGCGATGTAGAACAGCGCCATCAGCCCCGCCGCACCCCACATCGTCCGCGCCGTCGCGATGTTGCGCAATTGCGTCCGGGCGTTGGAGAACACCTCGGTCGGCGCGATGCGCAGTTTCTGCTCGTGCAGGAACAGGATCGTCACCGGGATCAGCACGGCCACGACCACGGCCGACGCGCCCGCCGTCCAGGCAAAGGCGATGCTGGCCAGGAATCCCGACAGCGGCCCGACGAAGATCGAGCAGGATTGCTGCACGAACTGCCGGATCGCTGTCAGCCGGCCGGAGCCTGAGACCGCCTGCGCCGTCTCCACCATGTAGCCGCCGATTACGGTCGAGCAGACCACCATGAAGACGTTCAGCACGATCGCCACCGCCAGCAGGTGGCTGAAATCGCGCGGCGTGAAGATCATTGCCACCCAGGACGCCGAGGCCAGCACGGACCCGACGATCAGATAGCCCTTGCGGCGAGCGCCGAACAGCGGAAACGCATCGGTGACGATGCCGAAGATCGGCTTCAGGTACCAGGCCAGCCCGGCCCAGAAGAAGAAGGCCGCGTTCGCCGCGCGGTCCAGGTGAAGTTCATTCTTCAGCAGGTTCTGCAGCGGCAGGCGGGCCAGCACCTCGGTCTGTGCCAGCGTCGTCGCCAGGACACCGGCGACGATGACATAGGCGGCATGCCTCAGGGCTCTGCTCGGATTGGTTGGAGAGTCGCTCATTCGATCTCGACGCACTGGGTTCGCGCGCTACCATGGCGGCGCGCCCGCCGCCGCGCCAGCCCGAAGGAGCCTGCATGACGCCCACCATCAACAGCGACCGCCTGTGGCAGTCGATCATGGCCCTTGCGGAGATCGGCGCCATTCCCGGCAATGGGTCGTGCCGGATGGCGCTGACACCGGAGGACACGGCGGCGCGGTCGCTATTCCTGGGATGGTGCCGCGACCTCGGCCTGGCGCACCAGCAGGACGCGATCGGCAACCAGTACCTGCGCCGCGCCGGCACCGACCCATCGGCCAAAGCGGTGGCATTCGGTAGCCACCTCGACACCGTGCCGACCGGCGGCCGCTTCGACGGAATCATCGGCGTGCTGGCCGGCCTGGAGGTGCTGCGCGCGCTGGCGGAAGCCGGCGTCCGCACGAAAGCGCCGCTGGAACTGGTCAACTGGATGAACGAGGAGGGCAGCCGCTTCCGCCCCGCTATGATGGGCAGCCGCGTCGCCGCAGGCGCATTCTCCCTGGCGGATGCGCTGGCGATCACTGACGACAATGGCGTCTCGGTGGCGCAGGCGCTCGCCGAAAGCGGCCAGGCCGGGCCGCTGCCGCCCGCGCCGCGCGACTGGAGCGCCTGGCTTGAACTGCACATCGAGCAGGGCCCGGTCATGGAGGCAACCGGCGCCGATATCGGCATCGTCGTCGGCACCATGCACGCCCGCTACTTCCAGCTTTCGGTGATCGGCGAGCCAAGCCATGTTGGCCCGACGGAAATGAACCGCCGCCACGACAGCCTCGCCGCCGCTGCCGAGGTAATTCTGGCGGTGGAGAAGATCGCGCTGGCCGCGGAACCGAACGGACGCGCCTCGGCGACCTGGATCGAGAACATTCCGAACGCCCGCGGCAATGTCTCCCACCTGACGCACCTGCACTGCGACGTACGACACAACGATGCCCCGGCGGCCGTCGCCATGGAGGGCGAATTGCGGGCCGCTCTGGCCGCCATTGAAAAGCGTCGTGGCGTGCGTATCGACGTTGATCCCTACGCCACCTTCGGCCCCATAGCGTTCGATCCCCGCCTGGGCGCGCTGCTGCGGCAGAAGGCCGAGGCTCGACAACTGGCGACGCGGGACATGATCGCGGCGGCAGGGCATGACTCGGTGCTGATGGCACCGCTGTTCCCCAGTGCCATGCTGTTCGTGCCGAGTGTTGGCGGGATCACGCATAATCCGAAGGAATATTCCACGCCGGAGCAGGTTGCGCGCGGTGCTCAGGTGCTGCTGGACGCAGTGCTGGAACTGGCGGGGTAAGGCAGGGCCGGCGCTACGCGCCTCAGCCGACCATGCAGTTCGAGAGATACATCGTGCTGCCAATGAACAGTGCCACATGTCCCTGGAGATGTACCGCTTCGCCCGACGGCGGCAGGGCGCGTCGGTCCGCCGTTATGCAGGCGATCGGCCCCTGGCGGGACTGAAACACCGCATAGGACCTGGCTGACCCGTCGCTCTCGGTCAGGCTGCGGGCGCCGGCCTGCCCCAGTGATTGGGCTGTGCCCGAGAATGGCCGCCGCGCCTGCAGCCATTGATCAATCCAGTTGGGATCGGCGGACTGGTCGTAGAATGTGCGCCGCAGCTCCGGTATGTCGCCGTTCGAATAGGCCTGGGGCACGGCCGGCACGGCACCCCTACCATGGGACACGATCCGGCCGCGCGCGATGACAAACCCACCTTCATCCAGCACCGTACGGCCATCCCGTATCTGGAATGCGAACACGGACGTTCCGATCGCGTCAGCATGTCGTTCGGGGCTGTGGCAATGCCAGTCGATCAGACCCCAAACAGTGCAGAGGCGCTGCTGATCGCACGACACGCTGATATCGTCGCCGCGCAGCACAAAGCTGCGCAAGGGCCATCGCTCAGCAAAACGCCGTTTGCGCTGCATCAGCGCAGCATGACCGACGATTTCATTGAAATAGACAATTCTGTCGGGAAACACTGTTTCCATGTAAGCCAGAGCTTCCGAATTGGGTGACGACCATTGTTGCATGTAGCGGTGAATGAACGCGATCGATTGGTCTTCGGGCGCATGATCTGTTGTTTGCCCGCAGGCAGTCCGCTCCAGTCCCACACTGGCACTACAGACGACGATCACGATCAGCGCGACAAGTTTCATTGTCGCCCTAACGCGACGAGCAAATCCGTGTTCCGCCGCAGTTCCCCATACAGGGGCGGCCATAGGACGGCGCCCCTGACCAAGCATCACTAACCGCGGCGCACACCGGAACTGCGGTGTCATCGTGGTCCTGCCGCCGCAAGGCGCTGATGGGGGGTCATCGTGAAGACGATTTACCGGCAGGCCCCCGCCCCGGTCGTCATCATCCGGCTTGCCCAACCGAGTCACCGCAAGCGGCCCATGACGATGAGAAGGGGGCCGCACGGTCGGTCATTTCACACTGTACGCATTCGCCGGGCACCGGCCGGGCCCCCACCGGCCGGGGCGCAACTGCGTGCATGGAGCCGGGTGAGCGGCCTGCTCTGGCTGCCGCGTTACATTGTGACGCGCCACGCCGTCCTCTCGACCGCACCACAATTTGCGGCGATGGCAGCGCGCTCCCTGGCCGCACCGGCGTTCAGGCAAGCGCCATGGCCTAGCCGCTTGCGACTTGCCTGTCTGGGCAGGCGACGCTACCCACCGGCAGGCCCAGAGCGGAGACCTTAACGCATGACGACCCGACCGGTGATGCTGGTGATCCTCGACGGTTTCGGCTGGCGGGAGGACTCCGCCGACAACGCCGTGCGCCAGGCCCGCACGCCCAGCTTCACCAGCCTGTGGGAGTCATCCCCCCACGCCTTCCTGCACACCTCGGGCCGCGATGTCGGACTGCCGGAGGGGCAGATGGGCAATTCCGAGGTCGGCCATCTGAATATTGGCGCCGGGCGTGTGGTGAAGCAGGAGTTGGTGCGGATCGGTGATGCGGTGGCCGATGGCAGCATTGCCGAGACGCCGGCGTTTCAGGCGCTTGTCGCCGCGCTGAAGCAGTCCGGCGGCACCTGTCACCTGATGGGGCTGGTCTCGCCCGGCGGCGTGCACTCGCACCAGGACCATGCGGCTGCGCTCGCCGGGTTCCTGGCCAAGGCCGGCATTCCGGTCGTGGTTCACGCCTTCACCGACGGGCGCGACACGCCGCCACAATCCGCCGGCGACGACCTGACGCGCCTGCAGGCGGCGCTGCCTGAAGGGGCTAAGATCGGCACCGTCATCGGCCGCTACTTTGCCATGGACCGCGACAAGCGCTGGGACCGGGTGGCGCAGGCCTACAACGCCATGGTCGACGGCAAGGGCGCTGCACACGCGACCCCGGACGCCGCGATCAAGGCCGCCTATGCGGCGGA
>JAFEFW010000638.1 GCA_018240405.1 Pseudomonadota bacterium | reverse complement strand
CGGCGGGCGGATCGGTGGTCGCAGGCACGATCACGCTGGCACCGAGCGCGCTGGGCTCATTTGTGCAGACGATCACGCTGACGACGACCGACACCACGCCATCCGGCGATACCATCATCCTGCAGACCGACACGATCACGGTCTCCGCCAACGTCGTGACGCCGAACGGTTCCGGGACGGGCGACGTCCACATGGCGACGTTCAGCGGCCTGAAATACGACTTCCAGGCGGTGGGTGACTTCGTCCTCGAGCGCTCGTTGGTGCCGGGCAACTCGATGCTGGTGCAGATCACGACCTCTCCGGCCAATCCCGGCGAAAGCCTTACGACCAAGGTGGCGGCGCAGGTGGGGTCCGACATCATCACCGTGGCCACCGGTCGCGACAGCATGGTGTGGCTGAACGGCGCGCCGGACGCCGCGCTGAGTGCCGCCAACCCGATCGAACTGCTGTCGGGCGGCAAGATTCAGCGGACCGGTGCGACGTCGTTCAAGATCACCTGGCTGACGGGTGAGACGCTGACGATCACCAATCCGGGCACGTTCCGCGGCGTCTCGTACCTGAACACATCGTTGGCGCTGGCGCTCGACACCGCACCTGGCTCTGTGCAGGGCCTGCTCGGCAGCTACACCGGCAAACAGAACGATTTCCAGTTGCCGGACGGCACGGTGCTTGCGCAGCCGCTCAGCCACGCCACGCTGCTGGGCCGGTTCGCCGATGCATGGCGCGTGACGGCTGCCGATTCGCTGCTCGATGAGGCGATGAACGCGCAGAAATTCGCGGCGCGCATGGCGGCGGAGGCTGCGGCCGCAGAGGCAGTCGCGGCCGCACAGGCGGCGGCTGCGGCCGAGGCAGCAGCGGCGGCCCAGGCTGCCGCCGAAGCTGCGGCCGCGGCAGCTTCACCGCCGACAGCCGAAGCGACGGCGCCGGAGGCCGCGACGCCGCCGGTGCAGACGGAAGGTGAGACACCGGTGACGCCGGCGGGCAGTGGCACACAGACGGCGAACACGGCAGCGACCACACCGGAGGCCGGAACGCCGCCGACGCAGACCGCTGGTGAGACGCCGGCGACGCCGCCGAACAGCGGTGGCACGCAAGCGGTGGATGCTGGTGCGACGCCGCCAGAGGCTGGGACACCGCCGGTGCAGTCGGCTGGCGACACGCCTGTGACGCCGCCGAACAGCGGTGGCACGCAAGTGGTGGATGCTGGTGCGACGCCACCGACAGCGGAGATACCGCCCGCGCAGTCGGCTGGCGACACGCCTGTGACGCCGCCGAGCAGCGGTGGGGTGCAAGTGGTGGATGCTGGTGCGACAGCACCGGAGGCCGGAACGCCGCCGACGTCGACCGCTGGTGAGACGCCGGCGACGCCGCCGAACAGCGGTGGCGTGCAAGTGGTGGATGCTGGTGCGACGGCGCCGGTGACTGAGGCGCCGCCGGCGCAGACGGCCGGTGAGACACCGGTGACGCTGCCGAACAGCGGTGGCACGCAGGTTGTGGATGCCGGTGCGACAACGCCGGTGCAGCCGGCTGGCGACACGCCTGCGACACCGCCCAGCGGCGCTCCGCAGGCGGCGGACGCATCTGCGCAACCCAGTGGTGCGGCGGAACCTGCCACCGTCACCGCCTTGACGCAGAATGCGTTCGGGTTCCACGCGCAGTTCAGTGCGCCGGTCGAAGCCGATATCACCGATGTTGCCCTCACCGGCGACCTGGTTGGCGTGGTCAGCGGCACCATCGTGTTTGACGCGGACCGCCGGGGCCTGACCTTTGTGCACGACGGCAAGCTGGCATCCGACACCTACCATGTCGGCCTGAATGGCGGCGCGGCGCTGGACGGCGACGGTGACGGCACCGGTGGCGATGCCTATGCCACAAGTTTTGTCTGGGCTCGCCAGGCCGACAGCCATGGTCCGACCCTGGTGACGCTGCCTGAGGGCATCGGCGCCGCGGCGGAGCCCAAGGCGCCGGCCGGCAGCCGGCTGCCGGTGACGCTGCAGAACGACGGCAGCGCCACGAGTGCAGTCCTCTCGGCCACCTTCAATCCGGCGCAAATTACCATCGATGGCGTCGGGCCTGGCGCCGACCTGCCCGACGGCGCCTCGATCAACGCCGAGGTCCAGCCTGCTGCGGCGGGCGATCTGACCACCATCCGTATCGCCATCAGCAGCCAGACGCCGCTGCCGGCCGGTCCCGCGCAAGTGGTCACGCTGTCCGCCAATGTCCGGTCGCAGGCGCCGTCCGATGGGGAGGCGCTGCTGCTGACGCTCGAGCAACTCAACGGTGCCCCGATCACCAGCGGGTTGAACGGTGCGTTGCATGTCCTCGGTGCCACGGCTGGCCAGGGGATAGACGGGCCGGCGGCGCAACGGAGCGTCGGCGCGACCGGGACGGCATTCGCCGCCTGGCAGGGCCTCGATCCGAAGGCGCTTGCCTCACTGGTCGGCAACAGCCAGATCGTCATTCCGTCCAGCTCCGGCGTGCATCGCGCCAAACCGGCGATGCCGAAGCCAGAGACGCCGCCGGTGCCGGTGCAAGTCCGCATCCAGCAGGCCGAACCGGCTCTGACGGCGCCGGACGACCTGACCGGCCAGCCGGACGGCTCCATCGAGGTGCCGCTGCTGCTGAGTGACGCCGCGGGCGTAGTCGGTGCGCGGATCACCGTGGCTGTCGATCCCGCGCATCTCGACCTGCAATCGGTTGCCGCCGGACCGCTGGGCCAGGGGGCGGCGCTGACGGTCGTGCAGGATGGTGGCGCCGTAACGATCGAGGTGCGGCGGACAGAGCCGATGGCGGGCGGCAGCGGCGCGCTGGCATTGCTGACCTACCGCATTGCGGATCTCGCCATCCCGGCGCTGGTGGTCGACGTCACCGCCGTGCTGGCACGCGGAGCCCGGGACGGCACGCGGCGCAACGCCGCGAAGCCGGAACGGCCGGCGATCGAGATTGATCTCGATCTGACGCCGCCCGCAGACATGGGTGCTCCGGACGCCGCGCAGCGCGGCAACTGGCGCAGCCGCCTGCTGGGTGGGATCGGAAAAAAGCCCCGTGCGCCGACACAAAGTCGTTCCCTGTGAGTTCCGGAGTGGACTAAGTTGCCGGCCGCGATCAACGCTGGAGTTGCAGTCTCATGAACGACGAAGTCCGCCCGCATAACGAGGCGGCCACCGAGGCGCCGCAGTCGACCGCGATACCGCCGGCGGGACAGCCTGCTGCCGGGCAGCCGCCGGGGGCGCAGCCGCGGGTCAGGTTCGACACGTCGAACCTGAAGAGTTCCTATTGTAACGTTTGCAACGCCACCAGCACGCGCGAGGAGGTGGTGGTCAATTTCGGCATCAACCAGACCTGGGACATGCAGCAGCGTGACCTGGACGTGCAGTTGCTGCATCGCGTGATCCTGAGTCCCTACGCGGCCAAGCGGCTGCACGATCTGTTGGGCAAGCTGATCAAGGAGCACGAGAGCCGTTACGGCGAGCTGCGCTGAACTGTGTCATGACGTATCGGACCGCATTACGTCGTCAGGGCGGGCGGGCACACGATCTTCACTGCCATGGTGGGCGCAGGCCCCATGTGCGTTAAGATAAGCCAGTGGGCGGCGGCGGCGTGCCAGCGGCACGCTCCGCAAGGTTCCAACGACGCCCCGGCCGACCTTTCCGGCAGAGCAGCCTGAGGCACGGCGGCGATGCCCGACGATATCAGGACGGACGGCCCTTCCTCTTCCGCATTGCTTGAAAACAACGAAGCGCGCCTGTGGCTGCGCTTTACCGCCGCCGACACGACCGACTCATTTTGCCGCTCCTGGCTCGCGCTGCAATGCAATGCGGTCACCGACACCCAGGTCGCCGTCCTGCTGTTGCAGCAGGACGGCCGTTTCGCCCCTGTCGCCATCTGGCCGGACGCCTCGCAGGGCATCAACCACCTGCGCGCCGTTGCCGAGGAGGCGCTGCGCACCGGGGCCGCGGTTGTGCGCCCGCCACCGCATGAGGACGGCGCCACCGGCCTGCATGTCGCGTGGCCGGTCATTCCGGGATCGGCGGACTTGCAGGAGGCGGGGCCGCATTCCGTTGAGGCGGTCGTCGTCCTCGACCTGCTGCCGCGCGTCGATACCGAGGTGCAACGCGCGCTGCGGGCCCTTCACTGGGGCGCCGGCTGGCTCGAAACCCTGCTGCTCGGCCGCCGGCTGCAGACGGAGCAGGACCGCATCGCCCGCACCGCCGGCGCGCTCGACCTCGTTGCCGTGGCCGGTGAGCACGAGCGGCTGGAAGCCGCCTGCACGGCGCTGTCGAATGAGCTTGCGCGCCGGTTGCACGCCGACCGTGTCTCGATCGGCATGCGCCGGAGGCGGCGTGTGCGGCTGCTGGCGATGTCGCACACCGCCTGGTTCCGCCGGAAGGGCAAGCTGGTCGACGGGCTGGAACACATGTTCGAGGAAGCGGTCGACCAGGAGGCGACGGTCGCGTGGCCGCCGCCGTCCGGCAGCGCCAGCCGCATCGACGTCGCCCATCGCGGCTTTGCCGAGGACTGGTCGGTGCGTCACGTCGTGACGTTTGTCCCGGCAGAGAAGGGGCTGCCGATTGGCGCCATCACGCTGGAGCGGCGGGAGGACCGGCCGTTCTCGCCCGAGGACCTGCTGCTGGGCGAGGCCATTGCCAGCCTGCTCGGTCCCGTCCTGGCCGCGAAGCAGCGCAATCGCCGGTGGTTCGCCGGACGGCTGCCGGATGCCGTGCGTTATGCGCTGACCGCGGCCATCGGGCCGCGCTACCAGGCCATCAAGCTGGGCGTTGCCGCCGCAACGATCGTGCTGGTCGGCGCTGCGGTGCTGCACGGCCAATTCCGCGTCAGTGCGCGGGCTGTGCTGGAGGGCGAGGTGCAGCGCGCCGCCGCCGCGCCGTTCGAGGGCTTCATTGCGCAGGCGCCCGCCCGCGCCGGCGACGTGGTGCGGGCCGGGGACGTGCTGGCGGTGCTGGAGGACAAGGACCTCCGGCTGGACCGCGCGCGCTGGACCAGCGAACGCGACCGCATGAACCAGAAGCTGCGCGAGGCCATGGCCAAGCACGACCGCGCCACCGTCGGCCAGGCCGCGGCGCAGGTGCGGCAGGCCGAAGCGCAACTGGCGCTGACCGAGGAGAAACTCGCCCGCACGCGCATCACCGCGCCGGTGGACGGTATCGTCGTGTCCGGCGACCTGAGCCAGATGATCGGCTCGCCGGTCGAGACCGGGAAAGTACTGTTCGAGATTGCGCCGCTGGACGGCTATCGCGTCGTGCTGAAGGTCGATGAGCGCGACATTTTCCTGGTCGAACCCGGCCAGCACGGGCTGTTGGCGCTGTCCGGCATGGCCGGCGACACGCGCGGCTTCGTCGTGAACCGCGTGACCCCGGTGGCGGAAGCCGATAACGGCCGGAACACGTTCAGGGCCGAGGCGCGGCTGGACGGCAGCCAGGCCGGGCTGCGGCCGGGCATGGAGGGCGTCGGGAAGATCGTCGTCGGTGAGCGCTCCTACCTGGCGATCTGGACCCGCGGCCTGGTCGAGTGGCTGCGCATGCAGGCCTGGACGTGGCTGCCGTGAGGTCGGGTGGCCGGCGCCTTCCGCATGTGGTGCCCGCGACGCATGCGCCCTCTCGTCATGGCGGGCGAAGGCCCGCCATCCACGACTTTGTCGCAAGGCGGCTGTCGGGACCGGAAGAAGCGCTGCCAGGCGTGGATGGCGGGCCTTCGCCCGCCATGACGAAGGAGCAACGGTCCGCCGCCCCCGCGGCAGGCAAACCGGCTTATCTGAACGCTCACGGAGCCTTCGCCCGCCATGACGGGGAAAGCTGTGAGGCGCCGCCCGAACGTCCGTTGAGCGCGGTCTACCAGCCAGGCATCCGATGACTGGCTCCTTCCTCTCTCCGCACTGGTATCGCGTCGCCAGGCTGCGCCCCGCACTGCGGACACATGTCGAAGTGCGGCGGCACCGCTATGCCGGGGGTGCGTGGTATGTCGTGCACGACCTGGCCTCCGGCCGCATCCATCGCTTCACCCCCGCCGCCTGGATGTTCGTGGGCGCGATGGACGGCGTGCGCACCGTCGATCAGATCTGGACCGATCTCGCGGCGCGGCTGGAGGACGATGCGCCGACGCAGGATGAGGCGATCCGGCTGCTCAGCCAGTTGCACAGCTCCGATCTGCTGCAAACCGACATCCCGCCGGATGCCGCCGAGGTAATGCAGCGGCGCGGCAAGATGACCAACACCGTGCTGCGGCAGAATTTGAAGAACCCGCTGTCGCTGCGCCTGCCGCTCTGGGACCCGGACCAGTTCCTCGAGCGGATGCTGCCGCTCTGCCGCCCGTTGCTGGGCCGGTTCGGCCTGCTGCTCTGGCTGCTGGTCGTCGGCAGCGGCGCCATCAGGGCCGGGCAGCACTGGCCGGAATTGAGTGAGAACATCGCCGACCGGTTGCTCGCCACCGGCAGCCTGGCGGTGCTGCTGGTCACCTATCCGTTGGTCAAGCTGCTGCATGAGTTTGGTCACGGCATTGTCGCCAAGGCCTATGGCTGCGCGGTGCACGAGGTCGGCGTGATGCTGCTGGTCTTCGTCCCGATCCCCTATGTCGACGCCTCGGCGTCCGCTGCGCTGCCGGATCGCTGGCAGCGCGCCAGGGTGGCGGCTGCGGGCATCCTGGTGGAGCTGTTCCTGGCCGGCCTGGCGATGCATCTATGGGTCTCAAGCGAGAGCGGCTTCTTACGCGCGGTTGCGTTCAATGTGATGGTGATCGGCGGCATCTCGACGCTGCTGGTCAACGGCAACCCGTTGCTGCGCTTCGACGGCTACTACGTGCTGATCGACGCCATTGCTGTCCCCAACCTGGCGCCGCGGGCGATCCGGTTCTGGGGCTACCTGATGGACCGCTACGTGTTCCGCACCGACGCCGTGCAACCGTTCCAGGCCTCGCCGGCAGAGCGGGTGTGGATGGCGCTGTATGCGCCGCTGTCGTTTGTCTACCGGCTGGTGGTGCTGGCCGGCGTATCACTGTTTGTCGCCGCGCATTACTTCATCGTTGGCGCCGTGCTGGCGATCTGGAGCTTCTGGCAGGCGCTGGTGCAGCCGGTGCTGAAGGGGCTGTGGTATGTGCTGACCAACGCGAAGCTGCGCCGCCGCCGCCCACGCGCCGTGGCAATTGCACTGACGCCGGTTGCCGCTGTCATCGGCGCCGTGCTGCTGGTGCCCGCACCGCTGCATACCATGGCTGAGGGCGTGGTCTGGCTGCCCGAGGACGCCATTGTCCGCGCCGGCACTGACGGGTTCATCCGCCGCGTGGTGGCCCAGACCGAACAGAATGTGCAGGCGGGCGAGGTGCTGCTCGAAGCGGACTACCCGATGATCGACGCGCGAATTGCCGTGCTCGCCGGCCATGTCGACGAATTGCGGGCGCGGCTGGAGGCGGACTGGGTCAATGATCGCGCCGCCGCGGCCGCCACCGCGCTGGAGCTGGAGCAGGAAACCGCCGCCCTGGCGCGTGAGCGCGCCCGGCTGTCGCAACTGACGATGCGCAGCAAGGCCAGCGGCACGTTCACCACCGCGCGCAATCCGGCCGATCTGCCGGGCCGCTTCACCAAGGAGGGCGAGATCGTCGGATTCGTCACGCCGTCCAGCGCTCGGCTGGCGCGCGTGGTCGTGCCGCAGGACAATATCGACCTGACGCGGTCGCATCTGCGCTCTGTCTGGGTGCGGCTGGCCGGCGGGCGCGGGGAGTCGATGCGGGCCGAGGTGGTGCGGGAGGTGCCGCAGGCTCGCAACGAACTGCCGAGCAGCGCGCTGGGCAGTGTGGCCGGGGGCGCGGTGATGGCGGATCCGCGGGACCAGAAAGGGCTGAAGACGCTGGAGCGGGTGTTCCAGCTTGACCTCGCCCTGCCGGCCAACCTGCCGGCCGAGGGCTTCGGCGGCCGGGTGCAGGTGCGGTTCGAACATGAGTGGGAGCCGTTGGGCTGGCAGTTGTACCGGCGTGCCCGGCAGTTGTTCCTCTCGCACCTGGATGTGTGATGTTGGGGGGCGTGCTGCTGAGGCACGGAGGCGGATCGTTTGTTTGCCGTCATGGCGGGCGCGGGCCCATGGGCATTAGGATAAGCCTGTCAGTGGCGGCCATTGCTTTCCCGTCATGGCGGCCGAAGGCCCGCCATCCACGCCTTGCAGTGGGAAAATCCAAGGCCCAGACAGCGCCTATGTCGCAAAGGCGTGGATGGCGGGCCTCCGCCCGCCACGACGGTGAAGCGTCTGTGCCGGATCGTCCGGCGTCCGATACAACTTATCTCAGCGCCTACGGGACCTGCTCCCGGCATGACGAGGAGGCGTAGACCGTGCTGGCATGTCCGCAGCAGCGCGGTTGTGCCGGCGCCTCGCTGCCGTCGCTTATACGGCTCGTGCTACCCCGGCAATTTCGGCTCCAGCAGGCGCAGGCGGCAGTGCAGGCCGGCGGGCAGGGTGCCTCCTGGGTTCGGCAGGCTCAGCCTGACGCCGACTGTGCCGCTGGCGGCGTCGAAGACGCGGTCGACCACCGTGATCGTTGCCTTGTAGGTGCCGCCGATCGGGGCTTCGGGCATTACCTCGGCCTGGCCACCGACGGCGAGGCGGGGCCAGGCGGCGATCGGCAGGAACGCCTCGACCCGCAGCGGATCGATCTGGGCCACCGTCACCACTGTCGCCTGCTCATGGCGGAATTCGCCTGGGCCCAGCGTGCGTTCCGTCACGATGCCGTCGATCGGGCTGACGATGTCGCGCTGTCGCAACAGGCCGCGGGCGCGCTTCAGCTCCAGTTTGGCGGTCGCATTGGCCAGCTCCGCCTCATGCAACTGCGCCTCGGCGACGCGGGCATCGGATTCGGCTTCCTCGAACTGGGCGAGCGACACCGTTGCGCTGGCCCGCAGCTTCTCGTTGCGTTCGGCCTTGCGGCGCAGGAACGCGAGTTTTGCCCTTACCTGCTGGATCTGGCTGTCGTCGCTGGCATGCACCTGGGCGAGGTCGACGTTGGCCGCCTCGACTTCGGCTTCCAGCCGAGCAACGATCTGGCCACGCTTGACGCGGTCGCCGCGGTCGACATCGACAGAGGCGACCAGCCCCTGCACCGGCGCGGCCAGTTTCAGCACCTGCCAGGGCTCCATCAGGCACGGATACGCCTCATCCGCCGGCGCGGTATCGGCCGCGGTGGCGGCGGTCGCCAGCATGAGCGCCGCGCCGGCAAGCGCCAGCCTGCCGCCGTATCGAACCGCCTGCACCATTGTTGCCACCTTGCCCGCCATGCGGCGCGGACCATATCCGGCGGCAGCGGTGGATCAAGAAAAACCAGTCGAATACGGGCAAAGCGCCCATGGGCATGATCGAGGTACCACGGGCGGTCGCGCCCTATGCGGAACGGGAGATGCCGGCGACCACGGCATTCGACCGTGGCGTGTCCGGCCTGATCGGCTCTGCCCTGCCGCTGGTGCCCGGGCGGCTGCACCGCTACCGTCGCCTCGCCCGCCGCATCATGACGGAGCGTATTCCGCTGCGGGACCTGTCCGACGCGGCACTGCTGCAGGCCGCCACCGCAGCGCGTCCCGCGCTGCTGCGCAGCGGATTGTCGCCTGAGACCGCGGTGCGCGCCTTCGCCCTGGTGTCGGAGGCGACGCGGCGGCATCTCGGCCTGCTGCACCATGAGGTGCAACTGATCGGCGGTTTGGGCCTGCTGGAGCGGCAATTGGTGGAGATGGCAACCGGTGAGGGCAAGACCATCACCGCGGCCCTGGCCGCCGCCGCCGCCGGCCTCGCCGGCATTCCGGTGCATGTGATCACCGTCAACGACTATCTGGCGCAGCGCGACGCGGAGCACCTGGGTCCCGTCTACGCCGCGCTGGGTCTGCGCACCGGCCTGGTGGTGAATGGCCAGCAGCCGACGGAGCGACGCAACGCCTATGGTGCGGACATCGTCTATGTCACCAACAAGGAAGTCGCCTTCGACTATCTGCGCGACAGGCTTGCCATCGGCCTGCGCCGTGGCGTTGCGCGGGCGCGGCTACAGGGATTGCTGGGCGGATCCGCGACGCAACTGACGCTGCGCGGCCTGCACTTCGCCCTGGTCGACGAAGCCGACAGCGTGCTGGTGGACGAAGCGCGCACGCCACTGATTATTTCCGCGCAGAACGATGCGACGCCGCAGGATGTCTATCGCGCCGCGTTGTCGCTTGCCGCCGAGCTGCACCACGGCACCCATTTCACCGTGCTGAGACGCGAACGCGGCGTGCTGCTGACCGAGGCGGGGCGGGAGGCGATCGCGGAACAACGCGGACGGCTAACCGGCGCGTGGCAGGCGCGGCGGGCGCGTGAGGAGCTGATGACTCAGGCGCTGACGGCGCTGCACGCCTTTGCCCGCGACCGCGATTACATCCTGGCCGAGGGCAAGGTGCAGATTGTCGATGAATCAACCGGCCGCACCATGCCCGACCGGAGCTGGGAAGCTGGCCTGCACCAGATGATCGAGACCAAGGAAGGCTGTGAGGTCACCGGCCGGCGCGAAACCATCGCCCGCATCACCTATCAGCGTTTCTTCAACCGCTACCTGCGCCTGTCCGGCATGACCGGCACAGCGCGCGAGGTGGCTGGGGAGTTGTATGGCGTGTTCGGGTTGGGGTTCCTGCGCGTGCCCACCAACCGGCCCTGCAAGCGTCGGCACCTCGGTGCCCGCATCCTGCCGGATGAGGACGCGAAGTGGCACGCGGTGGCGGCGCGGGCGCGGGACCTGGCGCTGGGGCAGGGGCGGGCGGTGCTGATCGGCACGCGCTCTGTCGAGGCGTCGGAACGGCTGTCGGTGCTGCTGCATGGCCTGGCCGTCGAGCACCGGGTGCTGAATGCGCGGCAGACCGAGGATGAGGCGGAAATCGTCGCGGCGGCGGGCCAGGCCGGGCACGTCACGGTGGCGACGAACATGGCGGGGCGGGGGACGGATATCGCCTTAGGTCCCGGCGTGGCGGCGGCGGGCGGGCTGCATGTGATCCTGACCGAGTTCCACGACAGCGCTCGGGTTGACCGGCAGTTATACGGGCGCGCCGGGCGCCAGGGCGATCCGGGCTCGTGCGAGGCGATCGTGGCGCTGGACGACGCGCTGTTCGCGCGCTTCGGCCGGCGGAAGGCGCAGTGGCTGAAGGCGTGGATGGCGCGCACCGGCGGCGGTGCGCCGCTGCCGGCGGCGTTCTGGCTACGGTGGAGCAGCCAAGCGGCGGCGGAACGGCTGAACGCGGCGGTGCGGCGGATGCAGTTGACGGCGGATGAGGGGCTGGATCGCGCGCTGGCCTTTGCGGGGCCGACGGAGTGAGGCGGGGCTATTCCGGCAGGCCTGATATTCCGCTCTATTTATATTAATACCAACTGTTTCGGCATGTTCACGACGCGGCATGGCCCGGCGGTGGCCGGTATGACGAGGTTCACCACGGCCAGGCATAACGCGCGTGCGGGCGTTGCCGCGGTTGCAATAAGGCAAGTATCGGACGGTGTGCCGCCGCCGGTTTCTCCCGTTGTGTACATTGGCCGGCGGAAGGTCCGGCTCGACTTGCGCGTCGGAGGAAGTGCCTGATTTGGAGTGCAGGCGCCTGGGCGGTGCCGCCGCCAGAGTCCTCCCGTCGCGAGGAGCGGCTTATCTGACCAGCACCGTAGCCTTATATATTTACCAATCGCGCCCTGTTGGCGCTTGCCTGGATTGGCATAATAGTCGGCGCGCCAACGGCTATTATCAATTTACTGCACAGAAATATTACGACACAGACGCGCAGGGCAATGCGGGTCATACAAAGGCGCCAGCTGGTCCTGACATCCTGGCTGGTCCGGACAATGCACTACGTCATAGGCCTCTCTTCCGAGACCTGGTACGGCGGTCATCATCTTGCAGAACGCACCCAGATCGAACGTGCCGACCATGGACTGATTCGAGCACCAATGTTCTTCAGATGATGATGCGGCAAGCGAGGCGGATCATCCCCGCTGCTGCGTCCGGCTTGAAGCGGGAACTACCGCCCCCGGCTCCCCCCGTCATGTGACGCCCGCTCCTCCGGCGCCGGTTTAACCGGAATCCCCAACTCTACACCCAGAGTGCTGTTCCAGGCCTCAACGCATTCCGGTCCGCACCGGCTAATCCAACTCGGCAGGATCGCCTGCACCAGCAATCGCTTGCGCAGCGCCTCGTCGGCCGGCGTCACCGGCACCAGTTTCATGTGGTAGGCCCTGCCGCCGACGCATCCGGGGCTGCCGGTATCGCAGGCCAGGCCAGCTTCCGTCTCGCGCTCCGCCGCCTCCCAGATTGTGGCCTCCAGACGGCGAATGCCGCCGCGCAACTGCTCACGCACTTCCGGCGGAAGCTGTGCCCACGCCGCGCGGTTGGCGCCGAAGAATGACAACCCCCAGCTGATCGCGAACGGAGAAATATGGGTCGTCACCTCCGGCAGGCCGATCTCGCCGCCGCTGCGCGTGCCGGTGATGGCACAGTCCACCACCTCCCGGCGGAACGCATCGACGATCTTGGCAAACGGGATCTGTATGGGAATAGCGTCCAGAGCCGCCATCATCTCGGACTGCCCGACAGAGGAGGTCCGCACCCGCCGCCCTGCCATGTCGCGCAGCGTGGTGAACTCCGTCGCGCAGAAAAGCACCTGCGCCGGGTAGGCATAGATCGCCAGCAGTTCGACGTCGTAGAGGGTCGCAAGGTTCCGCGCGACGAGCGGCCGATAGACCTCCACTGTCCGCCGCAGCGTCTTCATGTCGGGATTGAGCGCCGGTAGGTCCACCGCGTTGAGTTCCGGATCGTCGGCGGCCACCTGTGCCAGCAATGCGGTGCCGAAGCTGACGACCCCCAGGCGCATCAACTGCAGCATTTCCTGGCCGTTGAAACCGCTCTGGTCGAATGGATGGATTTCCGCGACGACCCGGCCGTTGGTGAGCCGCGGCACTTCATCCTGCCAGAACGGCTTTTCGAACTTGGTGAACTGGGTGACGCCGGCGAGGCCGCCAACGACCTTCAGGGAGATCATCGGCTCCTGGGGCTGCGCCTGCGCTGCGGCGAGTGGCAGAAGGCAAAGGCCAGCGCAAAGCAGCGCTGACACCGCGGCGCGGCGCAACGAAAGAAAATGAAATATTTCGTCCCGGAGCATCATGCCGAACCGTCCAAAACAACCGGCCGCGCGTCTACAACCGTTGCAAGCGCCGCCTTACTCCTAGCACGGCGGCAAAGGGGGAAAAGCTGAAAACGACGCGGGGCAAGGCAATGATTGACGATGGCCAGCCCACCGTGAACGCGATTCATCTCATTAATAGTACTAGAGGCAGCGATGTTGCACGGTGTAAATATATCTGGAACAGTCTTGTTACGAGTGGAACCCAGGCTCGAAGGCGAGGGCTCATGCTGGCCACGAACCGAGGTGCTACCGGCGCCAGCGCGCCGTCGCGGGCGGCGGCGCACCGGCAACTCGTTGGCGCCCTGTGCGTGGTCTTCACCGCGCTGGGCTGGGGCCTGAACTGGCCCGCAACCAAATTGCTGATTGTCACCTGCCCGCCGATGTCAGCGCGCGGCTTCAGCGGGCTGGTTGCGTGCGTTCTGCTGTTCGCACTGGCCGCGGTGTCGCGCGAAACGCTGACAGTGGCACGGACAGACTGGGGGCGCCTGGTCCTGGGCGGGTTGCTCAACGTCACCGTCTGGATGGGTGGCACAACGGCATCGCTGCGCTGGTTGCCGGCCGGGCAGGCGGTGACGCTAGCGTATACAATGCCTATCTGGGTTTGCCTGTTGGCGTGGCCGGTGCTCCAGGAGCGGCCGACGATCCGGCAAGTGGCCGCCATCGCCATGGGCGCTACCGGCATCATTGTGCTGGTCGGGTTGGATAGCCTCGCGTTTCAACGGGCCGACGCACCTGGCATTGCGCTTGCGCTTCTGGCGGCCATTTTGTTTGCATTCAGTACTGTGTATGGAAAAATGCGTCCGCTGGCGCTGCCGCCGCTGTCGTTGACGGCTTGGCAGGTCGGTATTGGGAGCATCCCGCTGGCAGTGTTTGGCTTCATTTTTGAGGCGCCCGACTTCGCCGCGCTGACCACGTTTGGCTGGGCTGCGCTGGCCTATACCGCGGCAATTTCCATGGGGCTTTGCTATGTGCTGTGGTTCATGGCCAGAAGCCGCCTGTCCGCCCCGGCGGCGGCGACCGGGACGCTGCTGACGCCGGTCATCGGCGTCATCGCATCCGCTCTGGCCTTGGGCGACGCCCTGACGTGGAACCAGTTGATTGCACTGGGACTTGTTACGATGGGGATCGTGCTTGCATCCAGACCTGTGGCCGCGGCCACCAGGACCCCGTAAGCGGCGGCCCGATCAGCGCGCCAGGTCTTCCCGCGCCAGCCGGTAATAGATGCGCGGCAGCAAACGCGCGCCACACGACTCGTACATCTTGTGTGCCGCGTGGTTAGACGCTTCAGTCGTCCAGTCCAGCGCTGAGAACCCCTGGGCGTAGGTGAGCTGCGCTGCCGCGCTGACAAGAGCGCTGCCAACACCGTGGCGCCGGGCGGATTTTGCAACGTAGAGGTCGCGGATGTACAGGGACTTCGTCAGCTCGTAGGCTGGAAATGTAACATTTAGAACAATCGACCCCACCACGTCCCCGTGCATCAGGGCAATCAGCACCCGCGGGTCAAATGTTGCCGTCGGTGGCCGGCACGCCAGCGTTGCCGCCTCTAGCGCCACGTCGTCCGGCACCGGCCGCAAATAATGACACTGCATTTCAGAAAATAGCGCGGCCAGCCCGCCGACATCCCCGGCGCAAGGCGCGCGCACCTCGATCAAGGGCGCGGCGTGTTGCTCGGGCTGGGTCACTGGCTTCTCATTTACTTCACTCATCGCAAGCCTCATCATCTCGCCTGCGCTGCCCAATGCGAACGACCGTTGCGGGATCATCCAAGCTTAGCAACTGCCGCGCGGGTGATCGAACTTTTCGTGCGCGAAAACAGGAAATATCATGTATGTTGGCTGGAAGTGGCCGGCGATGAAGGCAGACGGCATCGGTGATCCAAAAGGAAGATATTTCAGACAGAATCAAGCCGCTTAACTTATCTTACATCAATGCGCGGCCTGACACAAATTCGAGACGATTCTCGATTATCGTGTATGGGGTGGCCGCCTTTGTCGTGGCGACGCTTGCGGCCGGTACCTGGTTCCTGTCGGCTCATAACCGGGAAACGGCCCTCAAAGCCGCCGAAGCCAACCTTCGGCAGGCGTCATTAATCGTTGAGAGCGTCGTCAACCACCAGTTCCTCCAGGTCGATGGGGCGCTGGCCAGCTTGCCGCCACTGATCGGCGGCGTCCTGAACGGCCAGGAGCCAGTGGAGCAGCGTACGGTCAACCATCTGCTGCGCGGCTTCAACTTTCAGGCCTTCGCTTTCCGCGACATCATCCTACTGCGCCCGGATGGCACGATCTGGGCATCGGCGCGACCAAACTCCTGGAACCGCCGCTTCCCCCTGCCGCTGGAGGCCAATGACCCTGCGGTCTTGCGGGGCGCTGCCCTCGTCCTGGGGCCCGTCCGCAATCCGGTCACCGGCGATTGGGTGGTGTTCGTAACCCGCCGTATCACCGTTCCCACACTCGGCTCGATGATCGCGGCTGCCGAAGTCCCACTGCCCTTGTTTTCCAGCCAATTTGCGGCTGTCGCCAACACGCCTGGCCTGAGCGTGTTTCTTGAGCGCTATAGCGGTGAGCTTCTCGTCAGCCAGCCATACAACGAATTGCAGGTTGGCAAGCCGCAACGGCTGACCGTCAAGCCCAATCAGATCAACGGGCAGCCCTTCGATGTGCCGCGCACGGTTCTTGAGGCGCCGACCTTGGCAATCGCCCGGTCGAGCCTCTACGCCGATGTGTTGATTGTCCTCGCACTTGATCTCGATACGGCGCTTTCGGACTGGGCACGGGACCGCAACCGCCTGATCATCTTCACCGGCAGCCTCGCGCTGATGATCTGCGCCTTCGGCCTGACGCTGGATATCGCACACCGCCAGCGGGGACGTGCCGATGCCGAACGAAACCGAGCGCTGGTCATGTTGGACAGCGCCATCAGCACCATGTCCGACGGTTTTGTCATGTGGGACCGTGACGACCGGCTGATCACCTGCAATGAGCAGTACAAGCGCATCTATGAACTCAGTCGCGACCTGATGGTGCCGGGTGCGCGGTTCGAGGACATCATGCGTGAAGGCGCCCGCCGCGGCCAGTACCCGTCGATGGGTGCCGACCTGGAGGCGTTCGTGCAGGAAACGGTCGCCTGGCACCTGAATAACAATGGCCCGCTGGAGCGCGAACTTCCAGACCAGCGCTGGGCGCTGGTCACGGAGCGGAGGATGCCGGACGGCCGCATCGTCGGCATCCGCACGGATATAACGAGCCTGAAGCAGGCGCTGTCGGACCTGGCGGACGCCAACCAACGGGTGCAGTTCGCGATGAATGAGGTGCAGCAGCAGAATATCGCGCTGCGCGAGCGCGACCGCGCTTTGAACATACAGAACGTGCTGTTCGACGCTGCCCTGAACAACATGTCGCAGGGTCTGCTGATGACGGACTCAAACCAGCGGCTCATTATCGCCAATCGCCGCTTTCTCGACCTGTTCGGGATTGAGCCGGAGACGTTCTCCATCGGCAATCCGATCCGGGAGGCCTTTGCCGCGATCAGTGCCGCCGGCGGACTGCCAGCCGGCACTGTCGACGACATGCTCATCCGGCAGAGCGTGCTGGCCAATGCCCGCCAGTCCGGGACCTTTCTGGTCATCGGCGCGGGCGGCTTTGCGGTGTCGGTCTCGCAGCGGCCAATGGCGGATGGCGGCTGGCTCGCAACCTATGAGGATGTCACGGAGCGCCACCGTGCGCAGGAGAAGATCTGGTACGCGGCGCACCATGATGCGCTGACCGGCCTGCCCAACCGTGTGCTGTTCCACACGCGGCTGACCGAGATGATCGGCCGGCTGCGCTATCACGAAACCACGCTGGCGCTGCTGTGCCTCGATCTCGACCGGTTCAAGCAGGTGAACGACACGCTTGGGCACCAGATCGGGGACCTGCTTCTGGTCGCGGCTGGCCGGCGCCTCGTGGGCTGCGTCACGGGTGATGCAATCGTGGCCCGACTGGGCGGCGATGAGTTCGCCATAGCCTTTGTCGCATTGGATGCCGCGCGAGCCGCTGAAATCGTCGCCGAGCGGATCATCGCCGAGCTCAGTGCACCATACGGGCTTGAAGGACACAGTATTACGGTCGGCGCCAGCATTGGCATTGTCATCTCCGACAGCAACCGCACGGATGCCGATATCCTGCTGAAGAATTCCGACCTGGCGCTCTACCAGGCCAAGGCGCGCGGGCGCGGCACGTATTGCATCTTCGAAGCGGATATGGAGCAGCAGTTGCTTACCCGCCTGGCGGTCGAGGAGGATCTCGCCAGCGCGCTCGACCGCAACGAGCTCGAATTGTTTTACCAGCCACTGTATGACCTGCGTTGCCGCCGCATCAGCGGCTATGAGGCGCTGCTGCGCTGGCATCATCCGGTTCGCGGTCTGGTGTCGCCGGCATATTTCATACGGGTCGCCGAAGAAACCGGTATGATCCGCCGGATTGGCGCCTGGGTCATCCGACAGGCATGCGAGGACGCGCGCAAACTGCCGTCGGACGTGAAGATCGCGGTGAACCTGTCACCGGTCCAGTTCCAGCAGTCGGACATTGTCGGCATCATCGCCGACGCACTTACGTCGAGTGGACTGGAAGCAAGTCGCCTGGAGCTCGAAATCACTGAGAGCACGCTGCTGGAGAGCAATCAGGCCACGCTGAACGCGCTGTTCCAGTTGCGCTCTATGGGATTGCGCGTGGCGCTGGATGACTTTGGAACCGGTTACTCTTCGTTGAGTTATCTGCGTCGCTTCCCGTTCGACAAGATCAAGGTCGACCGCTCGTTTGTGTGCGAAATGGAAACCCGGGAAGATTGCGCGGCCATTGTGATGTCGATCGTCACCCTGGCGGACCGGCTGAACATCACGACGACGGCGGAAGGGGTTGAGACACTGGATCAGCTTCGTCTGGTGCGTGATGCCGGCTGCACCGAAGCGCAGGGTTATCTGTTCAGCCGTCCATTGCCGCTGCGGGATATTCTGGCCACTGTGCATGATGCAGACCCGTTGCGCGAGGCGATGCTGCCTGAGCCTCAACCCGAGCCGGAGCCGGATCCGGCGCCTGGCTCCGGCCAAACCGTGCCGGCATAGCCTCATACGTGCCAAGTTTGTTGCTTGTATTCCTGTGGCTCGATCCTCATCCCTGCTGTACTATGCGCCGTCACTGTTGAAGATCATTCCATGCATTTCGTCGTCACCCGCCATGACAAGCCCAACAGCCTGCAATTGCGGCTGGCGACGCGGCCGCGGCACCTGGTGTACCTCGAAGCTGTGACGGACAAGATCGTCTATGGCGGGGCATTGCTGGCAGCGGACGGAACACAAATGGGCTCGATCCTGGTCATCGACGTGCCAGACATGGCGGCCGCGCGTGAATTCGCGGATGCCGATCCGTTTGTCGACGCCGGCTTGTTCGCGGAAACGTTGATCGAGCCGTTCCGGCCGGTGTTCCGGGATGGCAAGCGGATCGACTGACGGCAGGCGCCGCCCTGCATGGGCCGTGCTGATGCGGGTGATGGCTGTCGCTGCCACGGACACCGTGTGCTGGACCATTCGCGCCAAGCTGTGACACGCCGCCAACCGTCGTCGTGGTTGCGCCGTTGCGACCAGCCGCGACGTCCGGTGCACCGCGGCCTTGCCCGTCACGCGTACAGCACAGCCGCTGGTGGCTGATCAGCACCGGCCATGACGGAGCGGTAACAACGGCGGGTCGTACGCAACGGCCGTTGGGGTCCTGCCAGCGATGGACGCGGGGTCAGCGGTCGCGCGTCACACGCCACCACCGCTGCGCTTCGTATCGAGTGGTGGTACACCGCCGTAAATGCCCCAGGTGCTGGCGCAGAGCATGCCGGCGTCGACCAGCAGGTCAGTGCCAGTGATGGCGGAGGCTCGGTCCGACGCGAGGAATTCGATCGCCTCAGCCACTTCCTCCGGCTGCACACGTCGCCCCAGCGCCATCTGTGCATTCAAGTCCTGCGCGTACCGTCCGGGTGGACGAGCGGCCACACGGGCGGTCAGCGTCGTTCCGGGCGACACCGAATTGACCCGCACGCCCGAGCCGCCCCACTGGCTGGCCAAGCCACTGGACAGATTCATTACCGCCGCCTTGCTTGGCCCATACGCATGGAGTGGCGATGAGCCATGTGCGGTTGTCGAGGCAATGTTGACGATGCTGCCACTGCCGCGCCGGGCCATCCGTGACCCGAACACGCGGTTGGCGTTGAACGTACCCTCGATATTGACCTGGATCACCTTCCGCCACAGTTCCATTGGGAAGTCTTCAGGAATGAACCGATCCTGGAATGCTGCCGCCGAAACGACCAGCGCATCGACCGGACCGCCGTCGTGCTCGATCGCGTCCGCCAGCTTCTCCAGGGCTTCCAGGTTGCTGATGTCGGCGCCGTAGCCGCGCGCGCCGATTTCACCGGCAACTACCACTGCCTGTGTATGGTCCAGATCGACCACCGCGACCCGCCATCCGCGCCGCGCCATGACGCGGCAGCAGGCCGCGCCGATGCCATTGCCGCCGCCGAGCACCACGGCCAGTTGTCCCTCGTTGCTCATTCGATGTCTCCTCCGGATTGGTCTGCAACTGCGACCGAAAACAAGGCAACGGTCAACGTCCGGGCAGATGCAGTATCCGGGGGCGTCAGCAGCAGGCGCCGCGCATGTCCTGTGGCATAAGCACAGGGCCTGGTCACGTTGCGAAAGTGACCGGGTCTTCAGGCCTCCGTTGGCCGACGTCCTGGCGACGGCATTGCGAACGGCGCGTAGGGCGGTGTGGGACGCGCCCGATCTGGTGCGCGACGCGACCGCCGCTGGAAGCGCCGCGGAACCTCACGGGCCGCGCCTGAATCAACATGCGCCTGCCAAATCGACAGGCGCATACTGCCATAGAAATGCCGTGCCCGGTCCGCCTCAATCGTCCGGCAGCAGCTTGTACATCTTCCCGTCAAACTGGAACAACCGCATCCCCTTCATTGCCTGGTAATCCGTCGGCGAGGTGCTGATCTTGATCCCTGGCAGCACCAGCGGCAGCGTCGTTCCTTCCGGCAGGCTGGTTGCCGCCTTCATGATATTCTCGCGCGACAGGTCATTTCCGGCGCGTTCCAGCACGACCACCAGCGCCTGCGCCATGGTGTAGCCATAGTACCAAACCGGATTGGCAACATCAGCCTCGGGCGCGTACTTGTTCTTCCAGGCGTAGAATTCCTTCATCCCCGGGTCATCGGCCCATTGCGGGTCGGTCGGATCCTTCAGGTACATCGACGTAATCACGCCCACCGACTTGTCGAACCCGGCGGACTCCAGGGCCGGCTTCACCAGCGCGCCATTCGAGTCGATGATGTGGACCGGCTTCCAGTCGATATCCGCCACCTTGCGAATAGCCATGGCGGAGAACTTCGGCGTGCTGAAATCGCATAATACATCGACGCCCGCGGACTTCAGTTCCAGGATCTGGCTGTCGATCGTCGGGTCGGTGATCTCATAGGAAATGTTCTTGACCACCATTTTGTCGAACTTGTCGCCCAGCCCGTCCTTCAGTCCGGCAACGTAGTCGCGGCCCAGATCGTCATTCTGGTACAGGATGCCGATCTTGGCATTCGGCTTGTGCTTCAGGATGTACTTCGCGTACGTCTGCCCTTCCACCCGGTAGCTCGGCTGGAACTGGATGGTCCACGGAAATTCCTTATAGGAAGCGGCAAAAACCGACGCGCCGGAGCCGATCCAGATCGCCGGCACCTTCTTCACGTTGGTGTATTTACGGATCGCGATGTTCGACGCAGTGCCCAGCGTCTGGAACAAGAAGGCGACCTGGTCGTCTTCCACCAGCTTGCGGATGACTTCGATTGCCTTCGGTGGGCTGTAGCCGTCATCCAGCGCAATCAGCTTGATCTTGCGGCCGTTGATCCCGCCCTTCTCATTGATCATCTCGAAGTAGTGCTGTTCCGCCGTCGAGATCTGGCCGTAGACGCTGGCGGGCCCGCTGAATGCGGCGTTCTGGCCGATCTTGATTTCAGTGGCCGTGACGCCCGGTGCATCGGCGGCCATGGCGGGCGCCGCGGCCAGACCAAGGGAAAACATCATCGCAGGCCATGCGGCCCTGATCTTGAACATCACTCTTACCTCCCAGTTTGAGCGGAAGGATGGGCCACGAAACGTTGGCCCGCAAGCCCATACAGCAGTCAGATCGCGATGGCGCCGCCGTCGACGTGGATTTCCGACCCGGTGATGTAGGACGACTCGTCCGACGCCAGGAACAGCACGGCATAGGCGACCTCGTCGACCTCGCCGGGCCGGCGCATCGGTATCACCTTCATGCGTTCCGCCCGCACCATGGGATCGGCGGTGCGGCCCGAGGTGCGCATCGCCGGCATCACGCCCGGGTGTACCGAGTTGCAGCGAATCCCGTCCCGCGCGTGCTGCACGGCCACAGATTTCGTCATCAGCCGGACCGCCGCCTTGGAGGCATTATAGGCCATATGGATGCCTTCGGACCCGATGATGCCGGCGATCGAGGACAGGTTGACAATCGATCCGCCACCCGCTGCCTTCAGCGCCGGGATGGCATGCTTCATGCCGAAAAACACGCCGGTCGCATTGACGCCCATGATGCGGTTCCACGCATCGGTGCTATACAGGTCCTGCTCCGCGCTGCCGGAGATGCCGGCATTGTTCACCAGGATGTCCAGCTTGCCGAAATGGCGCTGCGCCGCGGCGACGGTGGCCGCCCAATCCGGTTCGCTGGTGACGTCCAGGTGCTCGTAGCGCGCGGCGGGGCCGATCGAGGTGGCGATGTCGGTGCCCTGGGGGTCCAGCACGTCTGCGATTAGAACCTTGGCGCCCTCGCGCGCGAACATCCGCGCTGTGGCGGCGCCCATGCCCGATGCGGCGCCCGAAATGATCGCGACCTTGCCCTGTAGTCTCATGGCAGCTCCCCCTGTGTCATTATGCCAGGAAGCGTGGCATGGGCGGGGCGGCCGGGGAAGTCCGGCGGACTACAGCCGGATCAGCGTCGCGTTGTCCGGAGTGCCGTCGTAATACTGCTCGAGTGCCTGGCGAAACGGCGCCGCGTCGGCTGCCACCGCGGCAAACAAAGTCATGCAGGAGCGGAACTTGGCGGCGTCGATGGTGCCGAAGATCTCCCGGGCGGAGCGGCCTGTGACGCCCAGGACGAGCTGCGTGCACTCGACCAGGCGCTGACCAAGGACAGGGTGGGCGAGATAGGCCGCCGCTTCTGCTCTGGAGGCCAGGGCGTAGAAGCGCGCCGTGTCGCTGTGGCCGAGGCCGCTGATCTGCGGGAAGATGAACCACATCCAGTGTGTGGTCTTTTGACCCGCCCGCAACTCTGCGCGCACGCGGTCGATCACCGGGTCCTGGGCCGTCAGGAAGCGCTGCAGCTTGTACGGGTCGGCGTGGCTATCGCTCATGATGAGAGCTCCTTCTGATGCAGAGCATCAGATGGGGGACAGGCCTCGGAGATCAAACCTGTCGGTAGGAGTTGGGCCGTTACGAAAATCGTACGATCCATGTCCTGCCGTTGCCGTCGGCGTTCATCTTGTCTCGATCAGATTCGCCCACGAAGCCGCGCAACAACGCGTCGCAGCGGCAGTGCTCTATGCCAGATCGCACGTAACGGTCGCAGGGTCCCATTCACACGAAGCAGTATTTCATGCATCTCCCGAAGCTTGCTTGGTTCGATCATCAGGTCTCCGCCGCTTGGTTGGCCAGGAGACGACCCTTGTCCGACACCGACTGGAACGGGTGGCCCACCCATGGGAGGTGACGGCGATTGTTGAATGGTGAAACCAACCCCGTAATAACTGATTATCGCGCTAAGCATTGCGCGCAGATCGTCTTGCTCCACCTTCTTGGCCGAATGCTGACCCTCTGCGTCACTCAGTTCATCGAACACGCACTTCCAGCGCGCCGGAACGTTCGATTCGTTCTGAAGCTGCTTCGCGACGTCGCGTGCGTCCCGTCCAAGGCCACGCCGCAGCTGTGGGTCGCGCAACAGCGTGGTTATGGCCTTCGCAGCGGCGGTCCGGTCGCCCTGCCGGACAGCAATGATCCCTCTGCCGGAGCGCAAAAGCTCCAGTTGCGGATGATCGTACACGACGCCAGGCAATCCGGACAAGCAGCCTTCCAGGAGTGCCATTCCGTAGGATTCCATTGACGACGTGCTCAGGAACACAGAGGCCATTTGGTAGATCGGCCGTGGATTCTTGAAGTAACCCAGGAATACCACATTGTCAGCCAAGCCAAGCTGTTCGACTTGCGCCTCAAGCTCGCGCTTGTATTGCTCGAGTTCCCCCTTGCCAACGATCAGCAACTTGGCGTCCGGTACTGACCGCACGACTTGTGCCATTATGTCGAGAGCATGTGACGGCTGTCTCTCCGGCGAAATGCGCCCGACCCAAACAATGATGTTTCCTGCCAGTGGTGCAGGAGACATCTCCAGTAGCTCCGCGTCCATCGGGTTTGGAATGAAGACTGTGCGAACGTCCAATATCCCGTAATATGCGGCATCGACACGGGACAGCACGGTCACACAATCAGCCAGACGCAGCGTATTGGGACGATACAGGTACTCACGGGTACGATGCACAAGCGTGGTGCAGAATGTCTCGTGAAGGGAAACGACAACAGGAATCCCCAGTGTCTTCACACTCAATAGGTCGAGAGTAAGGTAGGGGGAGGACCCACTGCAGTGGACCAGGGCATCGATCTGGTGCTCGGCGACTGCTGCCCGTAGTGCCGCCACGCGGTCTGCCCGGTTATTCAAGCCGGCGTTGTGGGTGGGTGGTATGACCACGCGTGTCGTGCATTCGGGTACGGCATAGTCGTCCAGCGAGGGCTCTTCATCCGTGATGAGGACCACCTCGTATCCCTGATGGATCCAAATCGGAATAAGCAACGATATGACCCGTTCCACGCCACCATTGCGAATTCGGATATAGTGTACGCCAATTCTTTTTACCGACCGGTCTTGCGACGTCAGTGCACCGGCTCCAAGCGCCCGGCGACCGATCAGGTCATACTCATCATACTGTTTCGCAAGCACGGTGAGAACGCGATCCGCACCCCACGCATCAATCAGCAAGTCAAATGCCCGCGCTCCAGCGGCCTCAGGAAGTTCATTCAGCCATACCGAGATGCAACCTTGCAACAAGTAATCTTCGAGACGACGACATGCAGCAAAGTCGGCGGGTGAAGCATTCCGACGTGCAAGAAACTTTTCAATGAGGTCTGGCACTGTCGCCTGCGCGCAGAGATGGGCGAACCTGGCAAGATTGTCGTACCCACTACTGGTTATTCCGGAACCCCACCTATAGAGATAGACGGGGTCGGTCTTTACAGAAATAAAAGACTGTGCATGAAACGCGATAAAAAAGAAGGAAAGTGCGTCTTCGGCAAGGTTTAAGTATGTGTCGACAATGTCTCGGAATGCCTTTTTACATACTTCTGAGCGGTAGGCCTTATTCCACATCGTGAAACTGTATTCTCTTCTATCAAAACAAGCCGAAAGGATCTCATCGCCTGCAATCCGTCCTTCAAAGTCGCCGATGAAATCAGTAATGGCCTTGCGATCATGTTGCGGACCCTCTGAAATAACATCCACCGAAAACTGAATGATGTCCGCTGCACTTTTCTGCACCAGGTCATGCAGAATTACAAGTCCGTTCGGGGCGAGCATGTCGTCCCCGTCAACAAAGAGGATATAGTGGCCGGTGGCCGCCATAACCCCGGTTTTTCGCGCCTGCAGCGCACTCCGGTTCCGCTCGTGCCGGATAATCTTGATGTTTTCGTAGCGAGATGCGTAATCGCTGAGAATCAAGCTCGTGCCGTCTGTGCTGCCATCATCCACGCAAATGATTTCAACATCCTGCAGTCCCTGCCTGACAAGGCTCTTGAGGCAGTCACCAATGTAGCGTTCTACATTGTAGACGGGTATGACGATGGAGAACGCGGGGGCTGCCGACATGCGGCGCACCATTTTGCGAGCGTAGGATTCCGAAACGACGCGCGCGACATCAAACACAACACGACCCCACGACAGGTACCTGTAGCATGGTCGGTAACGGATCGGGGCAGCGCCTTCCAGCCGGATGCAGTCTATACATCGAGTGATTTCCCGCACGAGCGCAAGAGTCGGTCACATTCTAAGACGCCCGCCATAACGCAACCGGCGGCCCGAACGCCGCAAAAGTGGAACAAGGTCAGCGAGGGTCCGCGCCGGGTTGGCCCATCTGTCAGAACGCCCGCTCGGGAACCTTCCGCGGAGCGCCGACTGTACAGTGATACGGATAGTCCAATCCGCACGCCACCACCTGAGCTATTCTACATCGGCGCAGGCTGGCAACCGGACGCACTATGTTGCTTTCTACTGTCCGACCTCATTGACTGGTTCGCGTGCGACATCAGTCTGACGCTTGCTGGGGCTTAAAAGGGCAAGCGGCGGAACTGTCAAGGCCGCAGGCTTTTCAGCATGACTTTTTGCCCGCCCGGCGCGGCAGCGCCAACCTTCGCCTGGGGAAAGACTTTTGCCTCGGTTCGGACGTGGCCATTGCGGCACGGCCAGCCTCAACGGGCACTCGCACCACCTCTGCTGTCGGCTTTGATAGACTGCTGATGCCACACCTGATCCCGCTCACCGTCCGGCGCGGGTGTGCGCTGTCGCAGTTTCTCCGCCGGTGAGGTATGGGGCGTCCCACCGCAGCTTGCTCTGATCCAAATGCGTGACGGGCCGCGCACCCGGCCCCGCTGCCGCAGCGCGTTCGGCCTGCTGGTCCGGGACAGGGCAGGGTAATGCCCGTTCGGCCTGATTCGCCTGCTGCACGCAGCGCCCAGAATGCCATGAAGCACTGATGTGGGTGCACAACTGTGATGGTCGCGCGCAGGACAAACCGCATTCAGGTGTCCGATCAGGCGGTTGCCAGCATCAAGCGTAAACCTCCTCCCGAGCCGGGTGCTGGAGACGGCGGTCACGGTGCCGGCGTAGCCGGATCTGGCTGATGCCGCCATCAGCCGGTTTGCCGATGCCGTTTTGGGCGCCCTGGCGAAGCAGATGCTTCGTGGCACCGCGGTGTTGGCAAGCGGACTCGGTCCCGCCGCCGCACGTGCCACGCCCCGCACTGGGCAACTCCAGGCGGGACGAGCTTCGCAGGATGCGGCCCTTGCCAAATTGCATGTCAGGCATCTGCTCGACGAAAGCGTTGGCCACCTGGAGCCTGCGGGTGCTGCATCAAACGTTGCCAACAGCCTGGAAAGCGGCCGGGAACGAGGTGCACAACCGTCCGGAATTCGATATAATGTCAGATGCTGCGGCTGACCTGTGCCGGCAGGTCCGCGCAGACGAACAGTTTAGGTTGCTCTCCGTGACGGTTTCCGCGATGCTCACCCGGCGTCACTGAAGCGTGACGTAAACTTGAGTAGACTCTTGTCCGGGACGTTCCCGGGAAGGAGAGTAAGATGGTTGAGGCTCGCCCGCCCGGCCGCAAGAAGCCGGCCAAGGCAGCGGGTAAAGAAGAACAAAAACGCGGCAAAGCCGCGAAAGCTCACAGCGCCGCCGCTCCACCCGACGTGGCGGAACCAACGCAGGGCGCACCTCTCGCAGCGCCCGTGGATGAGGCAGGGGCCGCGGCGGCGCCTGCGGAAGTCCATGCACCGCCTCCGGTTGAGCAGCCTCCGGCTGGTCCTCCGGTCCTCCAGGCCGCCGCCACTACGCCCCAAACCCCAAAACCGAACGAGGTTATCATGGCCGAATCAGATTTCGGTATCATCGACTGGAAGAGCCCGACGCCACTGTCTTCCTGGCTGGGCTGGAAGGTCCTGTCCGACAACCCAACCCCGGCGTCGAAGATGCTCGGTCAGCCGGTGCTGCAGACCAAGCCGACGCCAAACAACACGCTGGCCAACATCCGCAAGATGTCGAGCGATCCGGCGCCGCTGTCGCGCATGTTCGGCTGGTCGCTGCTGAAGTCGGATGACCCGACGCCGGCGTCGAAGAAGTTCAACTGGACGGTGCTGTGCAGCGGCGCCACTCCGGCCTCCGACAAGTTCGGCTGGAAGGTGACGTTGGACAACCCGACCCCGCTGTCCAGCAAGCTTGGCTGGAAGACGCTGATCTAGTCGCAGCCTGTCACGCGGCTCCGGGCCCGCATCGGCGGGCCTGACTGGTCCTCTCGCCCCGGCCGGGATCAGCCGAGCCGGGGCTGAGAGTGTGGTGATTGTACTTGATCGACGGGCGACGGACATGCACTTGTGGCCTGTCACGACTCTGTGAGCCACCATGCTGCGACGCGTTGCCCTGTTGCTGATGCTGACGTCCCTCGCCAGTTGCGCCGGCGGTCTGGGCCAGACCTATTACGTCCAGTTCCAGACGTTTTCCGCGACGCCGGATGCGCAGGGTCAGGCGACGGTGCAGTCGGTGATCGCCTATGCCAAGCAGAACCCGCTGATGCCGGTCACCATCGACGGCTTCCACTACGGGCAATACACCAACCAGGTCGACACGATGGCTGAGGAGCGTGTGCGCGTCGTCGCCAACATGCTGGTCCAGGGCGGCATCAGCCGCAGTCGGATCGACATTCTTGGCAAGGGCGGCATCGCCTATGCCCAGGGCTCGCCGATGGCGGCGCTGCCACCGAACACGGTGAAAGTCGGCGTCGGGCTTTAGCCCGCGGCGGCTGCCGCGTCGCGCGCGGTGCACCCGGACGGTGGGCTGACCACCTCGCGGCTTCTTGTGCCGCTTCCCGTTGCTGACACTCTGGCCTCTCCGTAAGAGCCGCCTGCCGGACCCCGCCTCAGTCTACGCGCCGGAGGAACATGTCCGCCGCGACCCTGACCACTGCCGAGACCTCGGCCGCCGCGTTCCTTGCCCGCCTCGATCGGCTACCACGCACCCGCTATATCTGGACCCTGGTTACGCTGCTCTCGGCTGGAGTCGATTTCGCATTGATCCTGCTGCGCCGCCTATACAGTTGACATTCGGCAAGCGCTGGGAGGTGACTTGCCGGATCGCGGCGGCGCATCGTAACTTCGGACGGAGAGGCGGCGCTGCCGCCCAACGGGGAAATCCCGGCACAGGAGGAGACGTCGATGATCCGATCTGGTTTCGGCAGAGCGGCCGTTTTGGCTGCGTGTGTGTTGGTCGCCGGTGCTGTCGCGCGTCCCGCCGCGGCCGCCGACGCCGTCTGCGCCAAGCCCCGGCAGATGGATGGTTTCCGCACCTGTGCCGACGTTGAAAAGGCGGAACAGGAAGGCAATCTGGTATTGTACTCACCGGATCCCGAGGAATTGTCGGCCAAGCTGATGGCCGCCTTCCACGATGCCTTCCCGAAGATCACCACCAACTTCATCCGTCTGCAGACCGGCGCGCTGTATCAGAAGCTGATGACCGAACGCCGCGCCAAGGTGTTCCAGGTGGACGTGCTGCAACTCACCGACATGGGCTACGTGCTGGATTTCCAGAAGAAGGATGGTTACGTCCAGTATGTTTCCCCGGAAATGGACGCCTACAAGGCCGACAACATGAGCACGCCCAAGGGCTATTGGACGTGGTCGTCCTATATCATGGCCGGGCTGGCGTACAACCCCAAACTGGTGAAGCCCGAGGACGCGCCGAAGTCTTGGAAGGACGCGCTGGACCCGAAATGGAAGGGCGTGATCAACACCAAGACAGTCACCTCCGGCTTGCAGCATGTCGCCTGGTATGAGCTGAAGAAAATCTACGGCGACCAGTATTTCGACAAGCTGGCAGAATTGCAGCCGCGCGGTTTCGACTCCTACGTGCAGCAGTTCGACCGGATGATCAGCGGCCAGGACACGATTGCCTTCACGGGTCAGTATTCCGCCTATCTGCTTGCCAAGGCGAAGGGCGCGCCGGTTGAATTCGTCTTCCCCGAGGAGGGGCTGGCGACGACGCCGGGCGTAGTGGGCATCGTTGCGGACGCGCCGCACCCCAATGCCGCGCAGTTGTTCATGGACTGGTTCCTGTCGCTGAAGGGCCAGAAGCTGTATGACGAGATCACGTCACTGAACTCGCCGCGCAACGACGCACCGCCGCCGCCCGGCGGCAAGCCGCTGGACCACGTCAAGCTGCTGTATCCATCGGACTGGCAGGACTTCCTGGCATCGCGGCCGGAGTTCGCCAAGGTCTGGAACAAGGTGACCGGCGCGCGCTGAGGTCCGTTTCATGTCCGCACTATCCCGGCGGATGCCGCAGCTCGGCATCCCCGGCCTGCTGATGTTGCTGATCCTGGCGCTGTGCGCGGCGCTGGTGATCTATCCCGTGGTGTTCATCGTTGCGGAATCGTTCAACGTCGGCGAGCCCGGCGTGTTCCCGCCGGAAGCGGTGAGCATCAGCAACTTCACCTCGATGTCGCAGGATCTGGGTATCCTGGTGAACACGCTGCTGGTGGCGTTCGGCGCCACCATCATGGCGGTCATCATCGGCTTCGTGCTGGCGTGGATCCTGACGCGCACGAACATTCCGGGGCGACATCGGCTGGAACGGCTGATGGAACTGCCGTACTACATGACGCCCCTGGTCGGCGCGATGGCCTGGGCGGTGCTGGCGGCGCCGAAGAACGGGTTGCTCAACCAGGTCTGGCACGGCATCGGCGGACCGGGAGACCTGTTCAACATCTACCACCCGCTGGGCATCGCCTGGGTGATGGCGCTGTTCGAGGGTACCGTCGCCTTCGTCATGATCTCGGCAGCGATGAAGTCGATGGACCCGTCGCTGGAGGAAAGCTCCCGCGTGTTCGGCGCCGGCAAGTTCCGCACGGCGACGCGGATCACCCTGCCGCTGGTGGCGCCCGGCGTGTTGTCTGCGACGGTGTTCGTCTTTGCCGAAATGCTGGGTGCCTTCGCCGCGGCGTTCGTGCTGGGCATTCCCGGACGATATTACGTGGTCACAACGGCAATCTGGGAGGCGACGCAGGTCTTTCCGCCGGAATATGGCAGGGCGGCGGCGCTGGGACTGTCGCTGTTCGCGGCGATGGTGGTGACGCTGACCATTGCCAAGCTGATCATGCGCCGCGGGGCCTATGCCACGATCACCGGCAAGGCGTTCCGGCCGCGCGCCGTCGATGTCGGGTCGGCGAAATGGCTGCTGGTGGCGGTGGCCTGGTTCTACATCATCGTTTCGGTGATCCTGCCGGTGGCAGCGTTGCTGCTGACCTCGTTCCAAAAATTCGCCACGGTGGACCTGTCGGAAAGCATTTTCACCGTCGCCAACTACGTCACCGCCATGAGCACCGGAACGCTGGGCCAGGCCTTCATCAACAGCCTGGTGCTGGGATTGTCGGTGGCGACCGTCGGTGTGCCGGTCATCGGCGTGCTGACCTGGATCATCTACCGGTCCAGCATGCCGGGGCGCACGGCGGTGGAATATGTGCTGATGTTCCCGCAATCGGTGCCGCGGGTGATCTTCGGCCTGGGACTGCTCTGGGCCTGGATCAACATTCCGATCCCGATCTATGGCACGCTGTGGCTGCTGGGCATCGCCTATTTCACCGTGTTCCTGCCGCTGGGCCTGCGCACCATGGCCGGCGTCGTGCTGCAGGTGGATCGCAGCCTGGAGGAATGCGCGCGGGTCTGCGGCGCCTCCTGGGTGCACCAGATGCGGACCATTTCGCTGCCGCTGCTGCGGCCGGGCCTTGCGGCGGCGTGGCTGCTGATCTTCATTGCGTCCGTGCGGGAACTGGGCGCCTCGATCTTCCTGATGGGGCCGAAGTCAAAGGTGGTGTCGCCCGCGATCATCAATGCCTGGCTGACGTCGAGTTCCGAACTCTCCGCCGCCATGGCGATGATCCTGACGGCGACCGTGTTCGTCGCGGTGATCCTGCTGTTCACCGTCGCTCGCCGCTTTACCGGAACGCAACAGGCATGACGCCGCGCATCGAGGTTACCGATCTTGTCATCCGCTACGGCGAGGTGACCGCCGTCAGCGGCATCAGCTTCACCATCGCCGCCGGCGAACTGGTGACGCTGCTGGGCCCGTCGGGCTGCGGCAAGACCTCGACCCTGCGGGCGATCGCCGGGCTGGAGGACCCGTCCTCCGGCGTGATCCGCCTGGGCGGCCAGACGATGTATTCGTCGGCGGAACGGAAGAACATGCCGGCAGAAAAGCGCGGCATTTCGATGGTGTTCCAGTCCTACGCGATCTGGCCGCACATGACCGTGGCCGAGAATGTTGCCTACGGCCTGACACTGCGGAAACTGCCGCGGGCCGAAATCGAGCAGACGGTGAAGCGGACGCTGGATATGGTGCGGATGGGCGGCTATGCGGACCGTCCGGCATCGAAACTGTCCGGCGG
>JAFEFW010000637.1 GCA_018240405.1 Pseudomonadota bacterium | reverse complement strand
TGATCCGTGGCACTGCCACAAGCCGCGGACACGCCGCTACGATGATGGTTGCCGCGGCACGGTGTTCATGGTCCGCTGCGGCTTCATCGACCCCTGAAGGAGGCCTGCCCTGCTGGCCATAGGTTGCCTGACGCCCTTCGTGTTGCTCGCCCTGGGCGCCGCGATCGGCAGCTATCTGGGCGACATTCGCGGCGGCTATTGGGGCGCCGGGCTTGGCTTTGCCGCTGGCGTGGTGCTGGTCGCCGGAAGCTTGGCAGTGCTGAACCGCGGCCGGACCGGGGGATGACGGGCCACGAGGGGGACGATGCATGGCGCCGGAGACGATCGAGATTGAAACCGACACCGTCCTGCCGCCACGGACGGATGTCGTCATTATTGGCGGCGGCATCGCCGGCGTCAGCACGCTGCTGGCCTTGGCTGAAAAGGGCGTCTCGGCCGTATTGGTAGAGAAGGGCCGGCTCGCCGGCGAGCAATCCTCCCGCAACTGGGGTTTCTGCCGCACGCAAGGACGGGCCCAGGCGGAGGTCCCCCTGGCGTTGGAGAGCCTGCGGCAATGGGACCGGATGAACGCCCGCGTCGAGGGCGATGTCGGCTTTACCCGCGCCGGCGCCTGCTACCTGTGTGAAACGCCCAGGCAGGTGGCCGCCTACGAAGACTGGCTCGACAAGGCTCGGCAGTGGCAGGTGCAAAGCCGCATCCTTTCGCCTGACGAAGTCGATCAGGTCGCGTTCGGCTCCTCCCGCCGCTGGGCGGGCGCGCTCTATACGCCAAATGACGGACGGGCGGAACCGCAGCGCGCGGTGCCGCTGATGGCGCAGGCGGCCCGGCGGCTTGGCGCCTCGGTGCTGGTGAATTGCGCGGCGCGTGGGTTCGAAAAGAAGGCCGGGCGCGTCGGCGTGGTGATGACGGAGAAGGGCGATATCGCCTGCAACGCCGTGGTGCTAGCCGGCGGCGCATGGTCGCGGCTGTTCTGCGGCAACATGGGTGTCGACTTCCCGCAACTGAAAGTGCTGGGGTCGGTAATGCGAACGACGCCGCTTAGCGGTCCCCCAGAGCTCGCCATCGCCGGCCCGGACTTCGCATTCCGCAAGCGCGCCGACGGCGGCTACACGGTTGCTCGCCGCAACAAGTATGAGGCGCATGTCGTACCCGACAGTTTCCGCCTGCTGAAGCACTTCCTGCCGACGCTGGTCGAAACGCGGCACGAGTATCGTATCCGGCTGTTCGGCCGTTATCGCGAGGAAGCACGGATCCCGCTGCGCTGGCGGCTGGACGATACCAGCCCGTTCGAGCGGACGCGGGTGCTCGACCCCGCGCCCAATCCGGCCATCGTCGAGGAAAGCCGGCGCAACCTGGTGCGCGCCTTTCCGGCCTTCGCATCCGCAAAGATCGCGCAAAGCTGGGGCGGGCTGATCGACTCGACGCCGGACGCGGTCCCGGTCATTGGACCTGTGCCAAATGTGCCCGGCTTCTACCTTATGAGCGGCTTTTCCGGTCACGGATTCGGCATCGGCCCTGGCGCCGGTCGGTTGATGGCGGAACTGGTCATGGGCGATACACCGGTGGTCGATCCAACGCCGTTCCGGTTTGAGCGCTTCGGCACCGTCCGCCACGCCGCCTGACTGTCCCGGTCATTGCAACGCCAAGCTGAGATAACACCAGCGCTTGCACGCGTACGGCGACGAATTTCAGCCAGAAGCGGTGAATCATCATATCATCGGCACGGACTCAGATTAAATCATACTTACCCTCTCATGCCCGATTGCTCCTTTGGCCCGAGCCTGTCACTGTCCGCAAAAGTGCAGGGAGAGAGCGTTGGCAGAGCTCTGGGAAGCCTGGGGAATGCTCGCTTACGCCATCGCGGCGACATGGGCTTTTTTTGAAGGTGAGACCTTCGTGATCCTGGCCTCGGCGGCAGCCGAGGCGACCGGGCTCATCGATCCGTGGCTGCTGCTGGTTTGCGTCTGGCTGGGCTCCTTTGCCGGCGACCAGACCTGGTTCTTTCTGGGCCGCCGCTTTGGACCGGCGGCGCTCAGGCGCATCCCCCACGCCCAGCGGCATGCAGACCGTGCGGCTGCCCTGCTCGACCGCTACGGCGTGCTGTTCGTGCTAAGCTTTCGCTTCCTCTACGGTGTGCGCAACGTCGCATCAGCCGTATGCGGCATCGCGCGCATGGACCGCAAGCGCTTCGCAGTGCTCAATTTTATAGCTGCTGGCCTCTGGGCTGCGAGTTTCACCGCCGCCGGCTGGTTTCTGGGTCGTGCCCTCGGACCAGAGCGTCTGGTGTGGCTGCTGGCCGGTGTCGCAGTGCTGGCCGTCAGCCTGATACTGGTGCGGCGCCTGCGGTCGCAGCGCCGCATCGCCACCGTGCCATCCGGCGCGGACTAGAACACTACCGGCCAATCCAAATCGGTAAGCTCAAGCGGCGTAGACGTGGTGCAAGAGTCACCCGCGTCCGCAGTGCGCAATGGGTGGCCCATCCCTCGCCGAGCGTGTAGTGATCCGGCTAGCGCCCCTGGCAGCAGGCCATTTCGCGGCAGGTCGTATCGAGGACGTGCTCAGGGTCGACGTGTTGTCTCGGTTCGGCCGCGTGCGCTGACTGCGCTCCGGCATTGCCAAGCCGCGGCGGGGGGACAAATCTGCCGGTAACAGCCTACGGAGAGAAACGTGCCCCAGCCCACCGGCCCGCTCGCGGGCGTCCGGGTCATCGACGTGACCACCGTCGTACTCGGTCCCTTCGCTTCTCAAGTCCTTGGCGACATGGGGGCGGACGTGATCAAGGTGGAGACGCCGGACGGCGACAACATCCGGCACATCGGGCCAAGTCGCACGCCGGGCATGGGCAGCTACTATGCGACGCTGAACCGCAACAAGCGCAGTATCGTGCTGGACCTGAAGAGGTCGCAGGCGAAGGAGGCGCTGCTGAAGCTTGTCGAGACGGCGGACGTGTTCGTGCATAACATGCGTCTCGGGGCAGCGCAGCGGCTGGGATTGAATTACGAGGCGATCCGCGCACGCAATCCGAAGATTGTCTATGCGTCGGCGAGTGGCTTCCGCAAGGGAAGCTCCCTGCAGGATTTTCCAGCCTACGACGACCTGATCCAGGGTGTGTCGGGAACGGCAGCATTGAATGCCGGGCCGGATGGCGCGCCGCGCTATTTTCCCACCGTCGTGGTCGACAAGCTGACCGGATCGACACTGGCTTCCATGATTGGCATGGCGCTGTTCCACCGGGAACGGACCGGCGAGGGGCAGGAGGTGCACCTGCCAATGATGGAAACGATCCTGTCATTCATGCTGGTCGAACATCTCTGGTACGGCTCGATCAATGAGCCGGAGAAGGGGCTGGGGTATCCGCGGATGCTGACGCCGCATCGCCGGCCGTACCAGACGAAAGACGGCTATATCAGCGTTATCGCCCACAGCGACACGCAGTGGAACAAGCTGTTCGATGCGATGGGCGTGCCGCATCTGAAGGACGATCCACGGTTCAACACAGTGAAGGCCCGCACGGCAAACATTGATGCCGTCTACGCGACCCTGACCGAAGGAATGAAGACGCGCACGACCGGCGAGTGGATAGCCGAGTTGCGGACCGCCGACATTCCATGTGGCAGGACGAACGCGCTGGGCGACCTTTTCGACGACCCCTACCTCTTGGAAACGAATTTTTTTGAACGCCACCAGCACCCGGTAGAGGGTACAGTGGTCGTGCCGGCGATTCCGGCGCGCTTCTCCGAGACCCCACCCAATGTGCATCGCTATTGGCCGCGACTCGGGGAGCACACGCGCGAGGTGTTGACCGAGGCAGGCTACAGCGCGACCGAGATCGATTTGATCACCGGAAGGTGAGGTCGGGAGGCGTCAGTGCAGGCCTCATGGCGCGAGAACAGCCCAGTGGTCGCGCACGTACGGGCAACCCCGGGCTTCCCGCCTATGGAGCTCGCTGCCGTGTCAGCGGTCGGGGCTCCTTCCGACCGCATGTCCACGCGTCAGCCGCTCCTTTGGTGTTGGGTGCTCCGTACGATGCCCGGCGTCAGGCACATGTCACTACAGCAATTGCCCGCCATCCACCACGATCGTTTGGCCAGTGACCCAATTTGCCAGCGGTGAGGCAAGGAATAGCGCAACGCTTGCCACTTCCTCCGGGAGGCCCAGCCGACCAAACGGGATCGACTTCAACACTGCCGCGTAGATGGGCGAACCCTCTTTCTTGCGGCGATCCCAAACGCCTCCAGGAAATTCGATCGAGCCCGGGGCGATGCCGTTCACCCGGATGCCCGACTTGGCATACATGGCGGCCTGTGTGTTCGTATAGTGGATGACCGCCGCCTTGATCGCTCCATAGGGTGGCTGCCGGGCGGCGGAGCGCATCGCCGAGATCGACGAGGTGTTGATCACGCAGCCTTTCGACTGCTGCAGGAACGGCAGTGCCGCCTGTGTCGCGTGCACGATTGCCATCATATCGATCGCCATGCTGGACATCCAGCCGGCTTCGTCGTCGCTCGATCCAAAGGCCGACGCGTTGTTGACCAGGATGTCGATGCCGCCCAGCGCGGTTGCAGCGTCGGCGATGTACGATTTGATTGCCGCCGCGTCCGCGAGATCGACAGGCTTCGCATGTGCCTTGTGACCCGACGCCGCGACCTCCTGCCGTGTCTGCTCCAGAGTCTCGGCGCCTCGGGCGCAGATCGACACGTCGGCACCACTGGCTGCGAGGCCAAGGGCGATTGCGCGGCCAATGCCGCGGCTGCCGCCACAGATGACGGCCTTGCGGCCGGTGAAATCAATGTGCATGACGAACCTCCGGAGCGTGCTGTTGGTCTCTTCGGTAAGAGAACACCCCTTCGGTGCAATCCCGCAACCGGGGGCCGCTCGGCGGCCATGTCATCCGCCGCGCACGCACCGCCGGTCGCCGCCATATGATCCGTGTAAGAAACTGTATCAGAAACATTTGGTACACATCGTCGCGAATAGATCTTTTGATGCATGACATTGCCATCGGTTCGCGCCATTAGAGCGATGCTCTTTCATAGCAGCATCGATCAGGAGCAAAGATGGAACGTGGAACCGTTTCTGCGGAAGTTTTATCACGTACACAGCCGATGCTGCTTCGTAGCTATTCCGCGATGGAGCAAACTGACTGGTGGCGCCATCTGGCGACGTCAGCCATCCTCATCCTGGGTGCTCCCCGCTCCGGCACTACCTGGCTGGCAAAGATCATCGACAGTCATCCGGACGTGCTCTACCGCCACGAGCCCGACGAAATAGCCGATGATGCCGCGCTGCCCCCGGCCGAGCAGGTCAGTTTGTGGCTGCGGCAACGTGCGCCGCGCGCTGCCGCCAAGCGGCCACTCTTCCCGAAATCATGGCGCGGAAGGAGCGCAACAGCCGTGCGGACGGCCGTGCTGGCAGGTTTAAGTCTGGCGCAGCGGCTGCCTGGCACACAGTCGCTCTCACGTGCTGCCGCGGTACCAGACCTGCTGCCGCGCAAGCACCGCAATCACATCCGAGGCGCGGTCAAAGTCGTAAACCGCGACGGCGGTGACTTTGCGCGAGCCTTACCCGATCTGCGCTGCATGCTCATTCTACGGCACCCCTGTGGGCAGATCGCGTCGTTGCTGGCCGGGTGGACCGGCGGGCGATTCGGCAGCGATGGCGGGGCGCCGGAGCGTGAGCTGGAGGCAGGTGCGGCGTATGCCGCTGCCGCCGGCATTCCGTCCGGCGAATTCGAGGCCCTTCCTCTCGCAGGTCGGCTCGCCTGGGCGTGGCGGGCATTTAATGAGACAGCCGTCAGCAACCTGGAGGGCAAACCGAACGGTCGCGTCGTGATCTATGAGGCGCTGTGCCACCAGCCAGCCGCAATCGCGCAGGATCTCTTCCAGTTCGCAGGACTCGCGTGGCATCCGCAGACTTCCAGCTTCCTGCAGGCGAGCACAGCGGACGATCGTTCAAGTGGATTTTATGACGTCTTCCGCGTCACTTCGACGGTCGCGGACCGTTGGCGCCAGACGTTGCCGGTGGAGGATCAGACAATCATCAAGGCGATCGCCGGCCGCTCACCGCTAGCCAACCACTGGCCGGACCTGGTGGGCGCCTCAGCAGCGCTTTCGTAACAGGAACAACGACGCGCATTGCGCCATCATTCCAGCCATCGTGATTTGTGCCACCGGAACGGTTGACGGAAGATACTGTTCTCATTCGGTCACCAAGCTGTATCGATGTTCCGTCGAAGCAGCCGGGATCGGTTCCACCTCCTGCCCGGTCACGGCGTCGCGCCGGGGCGGCCTTCGCGTCGAAAGGCGGCACGCGTGTATCGCCAGATTATCGGCTACATCCCAGCAAACGTCATCCCGGCGATTGTCTCCACCCTCATGATCTACGCCTACACGCGGCTGCTCTCGCCAGCCGCGTTCGGCATCTACAGCTATATTTTTGCTGCTACGCTCGTCGTGCAGACGTCGCTGTTCTACGCGGTCCCGATTGCCGTAATGCGGTTCTATCCGGCAGCAGCCCGCGACGGACGCGAGCTGGGCTTGCTGAAGGAAACCTACATCGTCTTCTACAGCCTGGCGCTGTTCGTCTGCCTGCTGTCGGTCGGTGTTGCACTGGCCGTGCCGCTACCGGAGTCCTATCGGTTCGCAGCCTGGCTGGCGCTGCCAATGCTGCTGACGCGATCGCTGGTGCAACTAAACCAGTCGATCAACCGTTCCGCCAATGCGATGGGGCGTTACAACACAATCGAATGTGTCCACGCCACACTCGGCTTTGGCCTCGGATTGGTCGCGATGCACATTCTCGGACCCGGCGCCGAGGCCGTCGTCATTGGCCTGCTGCTGGCCGCTGCGCTTTGTTCCATCGTTGATGCCAGACTGATGCTATCCCCGCTCCGTCGGGCGGCTGGGCGGTTGGATCGCTCACAACTTATCCGCCTGGTGGAATATGCCTGGCCCGTCGTCGCCGTCGCCGCCACAGCCATGATCATGCAGAACAGCGACCGCTTCCTGCTGGGTTCGCTCGGCGGGGTCGGGATGCTGGGGATCTTCGCGGTCGCCTATAACCTGGTCGAGCGACCGACGACCATTATCTGCTCGTCCATCTCCACCGCAACGTTTCCGCTGGTGGTCAGCGTCCTGGAACACCAGGGGAAGGAAGCGGCGCGGCTGCAGGCAGGTCGCAACGGCGTGGCGTTGCTGGCGGCATCGCTGCCTGCCTGCGTCGGGCTGGCCATGACTGCGGATTATATTGCCGCAACGCTCGTCGGTCCGGCATTCCGCGAGGGTGTGGCGGAGCTGATCCCGATCATGGCCTTCACCGCACTGGCGCGTGGTCTCCGCTCCCATTTCATCGACCACGCCTTCCACCTGTCCGGTAAGCCGCTGATGATGCTGTGGACCTACGTCCCTGCGACGATTGCCAATGTCGTGCTGAACCTGATCTTTATTCCCCAGTACGGCATGGTCGGCGCGGCCTGGACAGCGTTCGCCTGCCAGACTGCGACGGTGGTCGCGGGGTGGTTCCTGGGGACATCGCTGTTCCCGGTTTGGCTGCCGGTTGGTCAGTTTCTGCGTTGTGTCGCGGCCGTGCTGCCAATGGCCGCCGGGTTGGCGCTGGTTCAGTTTCCCTTGAGTTGGGGCGGACTATGCGCGGCGGTCGCCTTGGGCGGCACATTGTATGCCGTGGCGGCTCTGGCGTTGGATGTCGGTGAAGTGCGCACGTTGGGTTCCGCGGCCCTGCGCAGGCGTTTGCGGCACCGCACCCCGGTACTGACGGAATAGACTGCCGGCTCAGTCCGGCTGCGCTGCAACGATCATCCGGGCCGTCAGGCGATTGCCGTCCCGCAGCAGGCCGACCTCGATTGCCGTGCCGATCTTGTCGGGGCTGAGGAATGCCCGCAGCACATGATTGCCGGAGGTGCTGGTCCCATTCACCGTCAGCAGGATGTCGCCGATCCGTAGCCCGGCTCTCTCGGCCGGGCCGCCGGGCGACATACTCACCACCATACGGCCGGATTTCTGGCCGGTACGTGCGACCAGCGGATCGGGAATGGTGATTGGCTGAAGAGCCACCCCAAGCCAGCCTCGCGCGGGTGCAATACTGCGCACAGCGGCACGCACAGGAGTCGTTGTTGGCTCTGGCACTGCGTCGAACTGCGGCGTGCGCCGGCGTAACGCGGCCTGTGGGCCAGACTGGAAGCTCTGCCGGATTGCCGTTGCCGGCACCAGGCTGGCCTCGCCATTCGGGCCCGATGCGATAAGGCCCAGCAGGCGGCCTTCGGCATCGAGTGCGACCGCGCCCGGTTCGATCTGGTGCGGCGCCAGGTCCGGCACCGGCACCATGCCCTCAGCCGTGCGCATCATCTTGTGCACCACGGTCATGCGAACCGTGGGCGCAGCATCGTGGTCCGTCGCCAGGATGATCATGACGCTGCCTAGTACGGCAGCGCCGGGCAACAGCGGTGTGCAGGCGACTGCGGTATCCAGCCGCAACGAAGCGATGTCGTTGAGCCGGTCACGCGGGCCGGGGCGGGCAGCAACCATGCCACCGGTTGGCAGTACAACGGTGTAGAGATCCTGAATCGGCAGCCCCTGATCCGTCGTGATGACGGTATCGCTCCAGACCAGCAGGCCGGAGACGTGCCGGTTCGGGCCGGTCCGGATCGTGGCCAGCAGAGGCGCCGTGGTGGTGACCAGACGGGCGATGGAGGCCGAGAAAGTCGCGAAGGGAGTGGTCATGCGATCATGGGATGGGCGCGGCGGAGTGGACCGTGCCGGAACCTAACCTTTTGCCTGGGCGCATCGAATATGCCCGCTCTACCTGTTCAGACCGCGCCGTGTCCAGGATACTCCCCGCAATGGGAGCGCGACCCCCGAGCGCCTGGGGCGCGTCGGCGGAAGGCGCGCTCCAAATAATTGAGCATCATCCGATTGGGGAGAGCGAACATGCAGTACGAATGGCGGAAGTTCAGGGCCGATGAGTTGCGGCAGCAGGCGGCGCGCAATGCGATTGTCATTCTGCCCATCGCGTCCATCGAACAGCACGGCCCGCACCTCCCGGTTGAGGTCGACTCGATGCTGGGGGAGGCGGTCGCCGCTCGGACCGCAGAGAAGGTGCTGGCGAAAGGGCAACCGGTGCTGGTGCTGCCGGTGCTGTGGACGGGGCTATCGGAGCACCACATGACGTTCGGCGGCACCATCACGCTGGACAACGCGGCGTTTGCGGCGGTGGTGGAGGGCGTGGTGCGCTCAATCCTCCGGCATGGCTTCCGCCGCATCGTGCTGCTGAATGCGCATGGTGGGAATGAAAATGCGCTGCGCACAATCTGCGATGACCTGACGCCGAAACTTGGCGTGCCGATTGTTCAGTTCACCTACTGGTATGCCGCCGCGGTACCCATTGCCAAAATTCTGGAGACCCAGGGCGGGCTGTCGCACGCCTGCGAGGCAGAGACCTCCATGATGATGGTGGTGCGGCCGGAGCTGGTGGCGAAAGACCGCATTCCCTTGGCGAAGGCCAACACCACACCGAATGTCGACGATCTGGTCGGCGGCGGAGTCTATATGTGGCGTAACATCGGCAGCCGGTCCGGATCGGGCGTGCTGGGCAATCCCGAGGCTGCATCGCCGGAGAAGGGTGAGCGGCTGTTTGACGCAATTTCCACGGCTCTGGCGGACAAGCTGTGCAATGCCGACCTGTGGGCATTGCCTTGGACGTCGGATACCATCGCCCCAGGGGTGTAGCTTGGCCGACGGCCACGCACGTTGGCCGTTTCAGCCCCCTCCGGCGCGGCTCGGCCAAGCCTGGCCATGCCGATAGGAGGCGCAGGGGGCAAACAGGCGACGCGCGGGCACGGCCCGCCGAAGGGGGAGCGAAATGGCCATAGATCTTGTCGTCAACGGGCAACGCGTCAGCGTCGCGGTGGAACCGACCACCCCGCTGCTCGACGTCCTGCGCAACCACCTGGACCTGAAGGGCACGCGCTACGGCTGCGGGTTGGAGCAGTGCGGGACCTGCATGGTGCTGATCGACGGTGTACCGGAGTATTCCTGCGCCCGCGAAGTCGGCACTGTCGGCGGCCGCGCGATCACCACGATCGAGGGGCTTGGGACGCCGGACCGGCCGCACCCTCTGCAACAGGCTTTCATCGATGAACAGGCCGGCCAGTGCGGCTACTGCCTGTCCGGCATCATCGTCACTGCCAAGGCACTGCTGGACCGGAACCCCTCGCCCTCGCGAACGCAGATCATTGAAGCCCTGGATAACCACCTCTGCCGCTGCGGCACCCACACCCGTATCATCGCCGCCGTCGAGCGGGCAGCCAAAGCAGGAGCCCCAGCATGAGCGACGTCGTTCTGCCGTTGAGCCTGCAGACCAACCGCCGCCTCGACAAATGGCTGCGGTTTCAGCCCGATCGCACCGTTCGCCTGGCAGTCGGCAAGGTGGAGATTGGCCAAGGCGTGCTGATCGCGCTGTCCCAGATCGCCGCGGAGGAGCTGGATGTGGCGCTGGACCGCATCGATATCCTGGCCGGCGACACCGCTGAGGCGCCTGATGAAGGCTCCACCAGCTCCTCGTTGTCGATTACCGTCTCAGGTGCCTCGGTCCGGTTGGCCAGCGCGGAACTGCGCGCCCGAGTGCTGGGGCGTTTGGCGCAACGGCTGAACTGCGCGCCAGCCGAGCTGTCGGTCGAAGACGGTGTGTTCCTGCAGAACGGCAACCCGACCGGACACGATTACTGGTCTTTTTCCTCGGCCGAGGATTTCGCCGCGGACATCACCGGCACCGTGGCGCCGAAGAAGCCTTCTTCCTATCGGGTCGTTGGCAAGCCGGTGCCGCGGCGGGATCTGCTGCCGAAGGTGACCGGCGCCGCGTTCATCCACGACATCGTGCGCCCCGATTTGCTGCATGCCCGCGTGGTGCGCCAACCGTCCCGCTCGGCGGTGCTGACGGCACTGGATACGGCCGCGATCGAGAAGGCCGCCGGCGCGCCCATTCGGTTTGTGCGGCTGGCCAACTTCGTTGCCATCGTCGGCGCGGACGAAACCGCCGTGCAGCGCGCCGCTGTCGCCGCCCCGGCGCATGCCACCTGGACCGGTGTGCCAACGCTGACCCCGGCTATGGGCGAGGCCGGGTATTTTCGCGGCCAGCCCTCAGACGACCGTCACATCGGCGACCCGGTCGCGCCAGCGAGCGGCGAAGTGGTTAGCCAGACCTACTCCCGCCCCTACGTCGCCCATGCCGCGCTGGCCCCATCCTGCGGCCTGGCGGAATTCCGCAACGGGCGGCTGGAGGTGTGGTCGCACACCCAGGGCGTCTATCCGCTGCGCAACTCGGTCGCCGACATCCTGGGACTGCCGCGCGAGCAGGTCATCGTGCACCACGCTCACGGCGCCGGCTGCTACGGCCATAACGGTGCCGACGACGCGGCTCTGGACGCAGCCATCATCGCCCAGCAGATCCCCGGCCAATGCATCCGCGTGCAGTGGCGTCGCGAGGAGGAATTCGGCTTCGAACCCGTCAGCACCGCGCATATGACCAAGGTGTCCGCCGTGCTCGACGCTAACCGAAAGCCGGTGGACTGGACGGTGGAGGTCTGGGCGGGCAGCCACGTGCAGCGCCCGGTCTTCGGCGGCAACATGCTGGCGCATGAGGCGCTGCCGAACCCCGCGCCACCGCCCAAGGCCAACGACCCGACCGAAGCCAATGGCGGCGGCGGCACCCGCAACGGCATCCCGCTGTATGACTTTCCGGCGAAGCGCGTCATCCACCATCTGGCGCTGGAGACGGTCGTGCGAACGTCTTCGCTGCGCGGCCTCGGCGCGTTGCCAAATGTCTACGCCATTGAATGTTTCATGGATGAGTTGGCCGAACGTGCCGGCGTCGATCCGGTCGCCTACCGCCTGTCGCTGCTGTCGGACCAGCGCGCGCGGCGGCTGATCGAGGACGTCGCAGCGCGTTGCCAATGGTCCAAGCGCGGACCAGCGGGGACCGGGCGCGGCCTTGGCCTGGCCTGGGCGCAGTACAAGAACCGGGCGGCCTATGCCTGCGTCGCCGTCGAGCTGGACGTGGATTATGAGGTGAAGCTGCGCCGCGTCTGGTGCGCCGCCGATGCCGGCTTGGTCATCAATCCCGACGGCGCCCGCAACCAGTTGGACGGCGGCATCATCCACGCAGCGTCGATGACGCTCAAGGAGAAGGTGCAGATCGACGGCGCGGGCATCACCTCGCTCGACTGGGACTCCTACCCGATCATGCGCTTCTCCGAGGTGCCCGAGATCGACACCGTCATCATGCACAACCCCGACATGCCGACGCTGGGCATGGGCGAGGCCACATTCGGTCCCACCGCCGCGGCCATCGGCAACGCCGTCGCCCATGCCCTGGGCGTGCGCATTCGCGACATGCCGCTGACCCGGGAGAGAATCGCCCAGGCGCTGGTGCGGTGAACCAGGCACCCGCTTGAATCGCGGCCGAATCGGCATCACATCAGCGCCATAAACAGGATCGGCCTTCACGACCCAAATGGGACAATCATGACCGACGAAGAACGCAGAATCATCGACCAGTTCATCGCCCGCGTGGGCGGCTCGCCGGCCAACACGGGGTCTGCTTTCGGCTCCGTGCCGCAGACCCAGCCAGCACTGCCGCCGGTGGATCGCGACGCTGATGCGCTGATCGCTCAGAAGTTCCAGCAGTATCCGGAAGCGCGGTACCGCATCACGCAATTGGCCTTCGTGCAGGAGGCCGCGCTGGTGGAAGCGCAGAACCGCATCCAGCAGCTGCAGTATCAGAACCAGCAGATGCAGCAGCAGCTCCAGCAGGCGCAGCAGGCGCCTCAGCAGAGTTCGGGCGGCGGCTTCTTCAGCGGGCTGTTCGGCGGCGGGCGTCAGCAACAGCCGCCGCGTCCGGGACCGGGCGCCGGTCCCTGGGGTGGTCAGGGCGGACCGCAGCAGGGCTACTACCCACCGCCGCCTCCGCCGCAATACCCTCCCAACTACCAGCCGGGCATGTTCCAGCAGCGGCAGGGGTCGGGGTTCCTTGGCTCCGCGCTGACGACGGCGGCAGGCGTTGCGGGCGGTATGCTGGCCGCGAATGCGATCACCAGCATGTTTTCGGGCGGCCACTCGGCAGCTGGGTTAGGCGCCGGCGCTGCCAGCCCCTGGGCGGGAGCACCCGCGGATCAGCAATACATCGATAACTCAAGCTGGGACGCCGGCAACGCCGGAGCCGCTGGGTCAGGTTGGGATCCGAACGCCGCCGGCGCGGCGAACCAGGATTACGTCGACAACGGCAGCTGGGACACCGGCGGCGGTGGTGGCGGGTTCGACGACGGCGGGAGCTGGGATTCCGGCGGCGGATCGGACGACACGTTCTGATCGTTGCTGCTACCGCGCCGTAACCATCCCGTGTTTGGCAAGGCCAGGCGCGGGATGGTCCTGGTGTGAGCTATCCGGCTTCGGGGACCGCGGCCGGCCTGGACCGATCGCCATAGGCGCGCAGTGACGGTCCCATCAGCAGCGCCGCACACACCACGCCCGGCGCAATGGCGTGCAGCCACATCAGGAAGACCAGCCGGTTGTCGCGTGCCGCCAGCGAGCCGAACGCCAGGCCGGTCGCGAGCAACCCGACCATGATGCCAACCGTCGCCAATGGCCGGACCCAGCCGCCATGGCGGCGGAACATGCCGCCCAATACGGACCACAACGCCAGCATCGCATAGGACATCGTGGTCAGCGGCAGCGTCAGCCGGCGATGGCCCTCGGCGTACCATTTGGACCGATCACGTTCGAACACCGGATGTGGGTCAAGTAACTCCGGCAGCGAGACCTCCGACATATCGGGCAGACGAGCGCCAGTGTCCTTGGTGGCGTCGGCAAGATCGATTTCGTTCTGCTTGAATGTCAGCATATTCAGTCGACCGTTCTGATGGTCGATCTGCTGGCGACTGCCGTCCAGCAGTACCACCCGCGGCCCCGTCGGCCCCTCCACCAGCCGGCCGCGCTCCGCCAGGATCGTGGCATGGGCGGTCGGATCGCGGGCATCGTCCACCAGGATGCCGCGCAGCGTGCCGTCGGTCTCGCGGGACCGGATATAAACCGTCAGCTTCTCCGAGATCGGCGTGAACACGCCCTCCTGAATCAGGAACGCAGCGAGTCGATTGCGGATCTGCCATTGGTAGTCGCGGAAGCTGGAGAGGCTGGCGGGCACGACATACAGCGTCAGCGTATAGCCCAGCGCGGTGGTCGCCAGCGCCACCAGCAGCGCAGGCCGGGCGAGCGCCCAGGGCGACAGGCCGGCGGCGCGCATCACTGTCAGTTCGCGATCCGTGGAAAGACGCTGGTAGACGAACTGGACGACGATATAGGTGGTGATCGGCAGGATGATCGCCACGAAGCTGGGGATCAGCAGCCCGGTCAGGTGCATGAACACCAGAAAGGACAGGCCGCGGTTCACCACCAGCTCCACGAATCGGAGCGACTGGGTCAGCCAGACCAGCGCGGTCAGACCACCCGACGCGGCAATCAGCGCCACGAGCACCTGACGCGAGAGATAGCGGTCGACTTGGGACAGGAGCTTGCCGCGGCGCATGCAGCCTTACTGCGGCAGAGCGCTGTCGGATGCAATTGGCACCTGTGTACGTGCCAGACGATCTAGGCACAGGAGCGGGCATAGCCGATACAGCGCGCCCATCATGCCTGCGTCAGAGCCCCTGGTTGCCATCGTCCTGCCGCCGCGCGAGGGGTTCGGTCTCGGCCGTGCCGGCGCACTTGGCATGATCGCCCGTCGACTGGCACAGACGCCAGGGTTTCGTGCCCTCGTTGTCGGCGGCCCGCAGCCGGGGCCGTTGTTCCCGGATATTGAGTTCGTCCCGGTCAAGCCGGGGCTCTGGCCTATGGGCAACAGCAATATCCGCTACGCTGCCGCTGTCGCCGCGCTGTTGCGGAAGCGGCAACCGGCGCTGGTCGAGGTCCACAACCGGCCGGAAATCGCACTGGCCCTTGCCGCTCGGCTACCCGCCACACCGGTAACGATCCTGTTCAACAACGACCCGCTGGAGATGCGGGAGGCGCGCTCACCGGCGGAGCGGATCAGGCTGCTGCAGCGGCTCGCGCTGGTTATGACGGCATCCGCCTGGCTGCGCGGTCGGCTGCTGGATGGCATTGACACGCCGCCGGCCGATCCGGTGGTGCTGCCGAACTGCCTGGACCTGACGGAACTGCCACCGCCGCAGCCGCGCGAGACCGTCGTGTTGTTTGCCGGCCGCGTGGTCGAGAACAAGGCGCCGGACGCTTTCGTTGCCGCTTGCGCCATGGCGCTGCCGGATCTGCCGGGCTGGCAGGCGCACATCATAGGCGCTGACCGGTTCCGAGCAGACAGCCCAGACACCGGGTTCGTTGTCAGCGTCCGTGCCGCCGCGGAACGCGCGGGTGTGCAGATGCTCGGCTACCGCGACCATGAGGCGGTACTGCTGGCGATGGCTCAGGCCGGCATCGTCGTGGTGCCGAGCCGATGGGCAGAGCCGTTCGGGCTGGTGGCGCTGGAGGCTCTGGCCAGCGGCGCACCACTGATCTGTGCGCCGCGCGGCGGACTGCCGGAGGTGGCAGGCGACGTCGCCGTCTATGCCGATCCGGATCGGCCGGAAGAGATTGCGGCGGCGATGCGAGCACTGGCAGCCGATCCGGCTCTGCGCGCTGCGCTGGGCGAGGCGGGTCGGGCACGCGCCCGGCTGTTCGATGTCGCGCCGGTACATGCCCAGCTTGCGGCGCTCCGCCGGCAGGTGTTGGACCGGACGGGTGGTTGACCGGGCGCGCGAAGCCTATATTGCAGCCTCAAACCAGGAGGGATCATAGATATGGCGGACACCCAGGCCGCGGACCAGCAGGTCCCTGTCACTGTGCTGACCGGTTACCTCGGCGCCGGTAAGACCACGCTGCTCAATCGCATCCTGACCGAACAGCACGGCCGCAAATATGCCGTGGTGATCAATGAGTTCGGGGAGCTGGGCGTGGACAACGACCTCGTCGTCGACACCGATGAGGAAGTGTTCGAGATGAACAACGGCTGCATCTGTTGCACCGTGCGCGGCGACCTGATCCGCATCGTCGGCGGGCTCATGAAGCGACGCGACAAGTTTGACGGCATCATCATCGAGACGACCGGGCTGGCGAACCCGGCGCCGGTGGCGCAGACCTTCTTCGTCGACGACGCGGTTAAGGCGAAGACGCGGCTTGATGCGATCGTCACCGTGGTCGACGCCAAGCACCTGCCGGAGCGGCTGAAGGACAGTCACGAGGCCGAGGACCAGATCGCCTTCGCCGACGTCATCATCCTCAACAAGACGGACCTGGTGACGCCGGAGGAGTTGGAAGCGGTGGAAGCCGCAATCCGCCAGATCAACCGCTTCGCGGTGATCCATCGCACCCAGCGTTCGGCCGTACCGATCGCGGAGGTGCTGGACCGCGGCGCCTTCGACCTGCAGCGCATCCTGGCGTTCCAGCCGGACTTCCTGTCCGGTGACGACGAACATTCGCACAATGAGGACGTGCGCTCGATGAGCTTTGAGGTCGAGAAGCCGATCGATCCGGAGAAGTTCAACGCCTGGATCGGCATGCTGCTGCAGGACAAGGGGCCGGACCTGCTGCGCACCAAAGGTATCCTGAATTACGCCAACGACGACCGGCGCTTCGCCTTCCAGGCGGTGCACATGATCGCCGATGGCGACTTCATCGGCCCGTGGAAGGAGGGCGAGCCGCGCGTCAGCCGCCTGGTGTTCATTGGCCGTAACCTGAACCGCGCGCAACTGCGGCGCGGGTTTGAGGGGTGTGCGGTGGATTGACGCGCGGCTGTTGGGGAGGCGCGCCCGGCTCCGTCTCCGGTGGGCCTTATTGCGCTGACAGGGCAGGACGCCACGGCCGACCCAACAGTTGATCTGCCGGCCCTCGTAACCCAGCAGCCCCAGCGGGCGGTGGTGGCGGGGCTTGGCTGACAACACTGCGATCCCGCCCCGTTCTGCAGCCTGGACAGGTCCAGGCTGTAAACAGCGGATTTCACATTACGATTCCAAATGAAATGCCCGGCCGGTGAGAAATGAGGGTCAGGCCGCCGGGTTGGCGTTGTGTTGGCATACGCGCTAAGCCGTTGGAGCATCCCAACGTGCAAGGAAACGCGGCATGCCTCTCGATCACGGCACTACAGCTTCGGTTCGTACCGGCTCCGATTGGATCGCGCCCGACTGCGCTGGCTGGGATTTCTGGGCGATTGATCGTGGCCTGCACGACCGGCTGGCGCTGTACCTGCCGCGGGACGTGCTGGACCGCCTGACACCGCATTATCAGCGGCTCGGCGCGCTGGCCGGCGGGCGTCTGGACGAACTGGCGCGCATCGCCGACCGCCACGAGCCTGTGCTGCATGCGCGCGACAAGTTCGGCCGCGATGAAGACTGGATCGAATATCATCCCGCGTACCGCGAGATGGAGCAGATCGCCTTCGGCGATTTTGCCTTCCACGCCATGTCGCATCGCGGCGGTGTGCTGGGGATGGACCGGCCGCTGCCACCCGTCGCGAAATACGCGTTCCAGTACCTGTTCGTGCAGGGCGAGTTCGGGCTGATGTGCCCGATCAGCGTGACCGATACATCCATCCACCTGGTGCGGAAATTCGGCAGCAACGCGCTGCAGGACTACCTGCTGCCGAAGATGCTGTCGAACGACCTGTCCACCATGTGGAAGGGCACGCAGTTCATGACGGAGAAGGCCGGCGGCTCCGATGTCGGCGCCATCGAGACGGTGGCGCGCGAACAGGACGGCGTCTGGCGGCTGTATGGCGAAAAGTGGTTCTGCTCCCACACCGATGCCGACGTGGCGCTGATGCTGGCCCGGCCCGAGGGCGCGCCGCCAGGCACGCGCGGCTTGGCGCTGTTCGCGATGCCCCGCCGCACCCGCGACGGCCGGCGCAACGCCTACCGGATTGCGCGGCTGAAGGACAAGCTGGGTACCAAGTCGATGGCCAGCGGCGAGATCCGGCTGGAGGGCGCGGAAGCCCATCTGGTCGGTAAGATCGATGGCGGGCTGAAGCAGATGATGGAGCAGGTGAACCTGTCGCGCCTTTCGCACGGTGTGCGCGCCGCGGCGATGATGCGCCGCTGCTTCAATGAGGCAGTGGCGGCGGCGCGTGGCCGCACCGCGTTCGGCCAACAGGTCGCGGATTTCCCGCTGATGCGCCGGCAACTGATGAAACTGCTGGTGCCGGCGGAGCAGGCGCTGTCGGTGGCGCTGTGCACCGCGGATGCGCTGGGGCGCGGCGCGCCGGAACTGCGCGTCTTGACCGGGCTGCTGAAGCTGCGCGCCTGCCGCGACAACATTGCGGCGGCGACGGGCGCGATGGAAGCGCGCGGCGGCAATGGCTACATCGAGGACTGGGTGAACCCGCGCCTGATTCGCGACGCGCAGGTCGGGCTGCTGTGGGAGGGCACCAGCAACATCAATGCGCTGGACGTGATCACCCGGGCAGTGCGGAAGGAGCAGGCGCATTTGGCGCTGCAATCGCTGCTGCACGGGCGCCTGGCGGAGGCCACCGCCTTGCCGGCACCATTCCGCAACGCGCTGGGTTCGGCGCTCGACCGCGCCGTGGCGCTGGCGGAGCGGGTCGCGGCCGCCGGGCAGGAGACGCTGGCCCGGCAGGCGGCAACCGCGCTGTACGACGCGACCAGCGCCGTGTTGCTCGCGTGGGAAGGCGCGCAGCCACAGGCGGATGCCCGGCGGGCGCTGCTGTCACGCTTCGTGCTGGCCCACAAGCTGTCGCCGGCGGATCCGCTGGCGCCGGAGGAAGCCGACTGGGAAACGCCGGCAACGAATGCTCTGCTGGGCGATAAGGCGCTGACGCTGGCCGAAGTGACGCCGCTGTTGGCGGCGTAGTCGGCCGGCACACACGATCGCTGCCGGCCTCAGCGGAAGGGACGCACTTCCATCCGCGATTGCCTCGACCGCCCGAGCGGTGGGGTTCCGCCCGGGCGGACGGTCGCTCCTATCGCCGGAACTGCGCCGCGGTCAGTGGGACGGTGGTGGAGGCTGCCGCCACGGCGACGGCGTCATCCAGAGACATGACCCACTCCCCGTTCTGATCCAGCTGCAGGAACTGGCCCCACTTCCAGACAGTCGGGAATGCCGTCTCCATGATGATGTTCTCCATCATGTAGACGGACAGCGCGTTCTGCCAGTTGTTCGGACCCGGCCCGACATACCAAGTGGTCGGCTGCGCAGCGGTGTAGCTGTTGAGGAAACCGCTGTAGCGCGCCGAGGGCGGGTTGTTCAGGCCGACACCCTGCAGCGCAAGCTCACGCAGCACCGGTGACGACTGCAATGTCCGCTCCAGCGCGAGGTAGGAGCCGTGCACCAGCGTTGCGTTGGACGGGATGCCCAGCGTCGTGGCATTGATCGCCGCCGCGCCGACTTCGGCGTCGATCACGCGCTGCACATCCTCCTGTGCCGCCTGCAGCGCGGTGCCGGCCAGCGTCGACAGGCCCGTGTTCTGGAACACGATGGCCGCATTGCCTTCCAGGATCTGCCACGGGGTCAGTCCCGCCGTCTGGCCGGCCAGCACCTTCTGCCCCAGCGTCTGCCATTCTGCCGCGAGGCTCGTGGTGTGGAACAGGCCGTTGGAATCGGCGGTCCAGACATGGCCGTTCAGCGTCATCGTGTTGGCGATCTGGCTGCCGTCCAGCGTCAGCACCTTGCCGGGCGTCGGCGACATCGACGTGATCGGCACCGCGTCCGGCGCCACCGACCCAGGCACCGTGACCACCGCGCCAACCGCGCTGGCCGAGAGGTCGAAGTCGGACCGCACATAGACCTGCCGGTAGGCGGATGTGTTGAACAACGTTGCCGCCGCCTGTGCCGTCATCAGCGGATCGCCGTCGGAATCGAACTGCATCCAGGCGCCATTATGCCAGGTCGTGGCAAAGGGCAGATTCGTCACGATACTGTCCAGCAGATAGTCGATGGCGTTCTGCCCGTTGCCGGCGCCTCCACCGACAAACAGCGTGTCAGACCAGAGCCAGCCCAGATGCGCCTTGGCGCCGTAGTAGATCTCGCTCTGGTTCCAGACACCATGTCCCTGCAGCGCCAGTTCCTCCAGCAGCGGATTGGCACGCAGCGTTTCTCCCAGGCGAATATAGCTGGCCTCGGTCAGCGGCTGTGACGGATCGATGCCGTAGGTGGTCTTGTCGATCGCCATGGCGCCGGCGATGGCGTCGATCGCACGTTGCACATCCATGCGCGCCTGCGCTTCTTCCGGCGCCCAGCGCTCCGAGATCGAGGTGTTCTCGAACACCGCCTCGGCATTGCCTTCCAGACGCTGGGTGGCGGTCAGCGTGTCGCCTTTTCCAGCCAGCATCGTCTGGTAGTAGCCGCGCCACTCGATCTCCAGGTTGGCCGTGGTGACGTACAGGCCATCGGCGTTCAACGTCCAGGTGTGGCCGTTGACACCGGTCGATCCTGGCAGCGTATCGCCGAAAAACCCTGTGGTGCTGGATAATCCGGCCGGCGCCGGCGCTGCTGGCATCTTGCCGGGGACCAGGAAATTGGCTGCAGTCAGCAGGGGGCCGGTCAGCACTTGATTGAACTGGGCGACGGCGGCGGCGAGCGTGCTCTCCTCGTTACCGTTTTGGTTGAGCTGGACGATCTCATAGTCCTGCGCGATCGTCGCGAACGGCAGGTGCGTCATGATGACGTCGTCGAACATGTCGGCGACGGCCTGTTCGCCGTTGTTCAGCCCACTCCCGACATACAGGGTGCCATAGCTCGCCCACTGGAAGTCATTGGTATAGCCGTCGTAGCGGCTGGAGGGTGGGTTATTCAGCCCGTGGCCCTGAAGAGCAAGTTCCTCCAGCGCGGCATTGCCCTGCAGCGCATGCTCTGTCCGCAGATAGGTCCCGATCCCAAGTGGTCCGCCGGTGACGCCGAAACTCGCCATGGCGGTCACGACCGCGTCGATCTCCCGCTGCACGTCGGCCCGGAAGACCGCCTGATCCGCTTCCGACGCTTTGCTCAGGCAGGTGTTCAAGAACACGGCCTCGGCCTGGGCCTGCCAGCGCTGCGTCAGAGTCAGCGTACCGCCGGCCAGTGCCGTCTGGTAGGACCGGTACCAGGCCAAAGCCAGATCGGTGGTCGTCTGGTAGCGGCCGTCGGCGTCCGCGGTCCAGGTGTTGCCATTGACCACCATGGTCGTCGGGATCACCTGCCCCGTCAGCGACAGCATCTGCCCGGGACCCGGCACCGGCGCAGGCGGCGGTGTCGCGGTTGCCATTGCCGGGCTAACCCACATCACCGGCCCGGTCGCGTTCGGATTCTTGGAGAAGTCGCCGGCGACGTAGACTCGCCGGAACATGGCATCGTTGGTGGCGGCAACGGCTTCGTCCAGGTCATCTTCGGCATTGCCGTTCTGGTTGAGCTGCGTCAGCCCGTTCCATTGCCAGACCACCGGGAATGGCAGGTGAGACAGGATGACATCGTCGAAGAAGTCGGCGACCGCGTGCTCGCCATTCGATGGGCCGCCGCCGACATAATAGGTTTCCCAGTCCGAGTTGTTCTGAAAGTCATGGGTATAGCCATAATATTTTGGCGACGGCGCGTCGTTCAGGCCGTGCCCCTGCATCCCAAGCTCCTGCCATATCGCGTTGGACTGGATGGCCTGACCGATGGCCAGATAATCCTGTTCCGTCAGCAGGGTCTTGCCCAGCTTGAGCGTGGCCATCGCGGCCGCGATCACGTCGAACTCGCGCTGGGCATCTTCGCGGTAAGCCTTCTGCTTGGCAGCGCTAAAGCGTCTGGTATCGGCCAGTGCGGTATTCTCGAACACCGCTTCAGCATTGCCTATCAGACGCTGGACGGCAGTCAGCGCAGATCCCCTGCCGGCCAGCATCAGACGGTAATAGGTCTTCCACTCGGTCTGCAGGTCCGCGGTGGTGTGGAAGCGGCCATCCGACCCGACGGTCCAGACATGGCCATTCAGGGTTGCTGTATTCGAGATGATGTTGCCGAAATAGGACAGGATCTTGCCGGCCGGCACTGTCGTCCCGGCGACCGGCGCACCCGGCTTACCGAAATCCGCAGCCGTAAGGGTGCGCGTGAACATCGCCATGTTCAAAGCGTCGACCGCCTGCTGCAGCGTCGACTCCTCATTGGCGTTCTGGTTCAGTTGCACCATCTCCCCGTCCCGGGCGATGGTCGGGAACGGCAGATGCGGCAGGATCGCGTCGTCGAAGAAGTCGCGCAGCGCGCGCTCACCGGTGTCCTGTCCAGGGCCCAGATACAGCGTGCGGTCGTCGACGTCGTTCTGGAAATCGTTGGTGTAGCCGTCATAGATCGGCGAGATCGGGTTGTTTAACCCATGACCCTGCACTGCCAGTTCCTGCATGGCCGGGTTGGCGATGAGCGCATGCTGGATGGCCAGATAGGTCTGAGTATTCAACCGCACGCTCGGGCTGTACTTGAGCGACGACATGGTGGCGGCGATGGCGTCGATTTCGCGCTGCACATCCATACGGTAGTATGCAACTGCGGTCGCATCCATCTGTGCAACCTTGGCGATATCGGTGTTCTCGAAGACTGCTTCGGCGTTGCCCTCCAGGCGTTGCAGGCCGGTCAGCGAGGCGCCGTTGCCTGCCAGCATCTGCTGATAGTAGCCCTGCCACTCGGTGGCGAGATCGGCCTCGGTCAGGTACAGCCCATCCTCATTGGCGATCCAGGTATGGGAGTTGGCGGTGATTGTCGTCGGCACCAGCATGCCGGTGAGCTGCGAATACATCTGCCCGCTTGGCGGCGGTGCGGCTGGCGCAGGCGGCGGCGCGGCCGGTGCCGAGGACGCCGAACCGGGTGTATCAGAGAAATCCGCTGCCGTCAGGACGCGTCCGAAGCCGAACTGATCGAGCGCTCCGACAATGTCGGGCAGTGCGGCACTGCCCCAGGCGGAGCCGTTGTAATCCAGTTGCACCAGATACCCATCCTGTGCCGCCGCCGGAAAGATCAGATTTGGCAGCAGTACATCGCCGAAGAAACGGTCGAGCGCGTTCTCGTTGTTGTCCAGACCGCCGCCGATATACAGCGTCGAGCCATCGGCCCATCTGAAGTCATTGACATAGCCGCTGTATTTCGGCTCGGCCGCTGCATACAAGCCGTAGCCCTGCTGCGCGAGTTCCTGCAGAATCGGACTGCCTTGCAAGGCGTAGCCGATCTTCAGGTAGTCCACCGTGGTCAGCGGCGTGGTCCCACTGACGCCGGCCTTCTTCATCGCCAGCCCGACCGAGTCCAACACGCGCTGGACGTCCTCCCGGTCCGCCTTCTGCTCCTCGGCTGACAGCGCATTCAGGCCGGTGTTCTGGAACACGGCCTGCGCGTTGCCCTCCAGCCTGGCGATGAAGGACATCGTATCAGCAGACCCCGCGATCATCTTGTCGTAGGCTGCCTGCCACTCCGCGTTCAGGTCGGTTGCAGTGTGAAACAATCCGTCCTGATCGGCAACCCATTTGTGCGCGGTCGTGTCGATCGTGGTCGCAATCGTGGCGCCGAAGAAGGTTGGTTCTGTTGTTGGAAGGGTCATTGGGATATCCTTGCGGCCATGGCTTCGGCCGCCCCGTCTGCGACGCGTCGTCCACACGCCGAAGAAAGTGGCAACAGGGGCGGGCGAATATTTTGCAACAATTTGTCTTGCCCGGGTAAAGCACCCCGTATGATTACGATAGTGTCATTACCTCTGGAATCTTGCAGCGTCAAAAAGTTTTTAAGACCGATTTGATTGCGATAAATTATCAATAGTTGCTTGGGCGCGCCACGCCCGTGGCTTTGTTGTCTCACATGACTATTGGCGACCAATAAAAGCGACGCGGCCTTCGTGCTCGATCCTACGACGCCGAACTCACTCCAGCCGCTCAAATAGCGATGCCGTCGCTGGTTGCCGGGTAGCCGCGCTAATAGAACAGCAACGATCTGCCGACCCTGCTGACGCGCTTGCGCCTACAGCGCGGATGCAGCCGTCAGCTTGCGCGGCAGGCCATGCTCGCACCGGCCAAGGCCGACGCAAAAATGGGCGACCATCGGTGCAAGCCGCGCCACAACGTCGCCCGCCGCCGCATTCCTCGCCTCAAGGCGGTCCGCCGCCGCATGGGCGCGGCGGACCATCGCCGGCCAGTCGATGCCTGGGAATTCGCCATCCCTCATGACGAAGCGGCCGCCGATCATGACGTCCCGCACGGCAGAACCATCCTGCGCATCGACCAGTTGGGTAACGGCATCATGCAACGGCACCAGGGTCCCATCGGCCCTGTCGAGGAAGACCAGATCGGCCTTGTAGCCCGGCGCAATACGGCCAATCAGATCCGCCATGCCCAGCACCGCGGCGCTGCCTTCCGTTGCCATCCGCAGTGCCTCGCCGGCACCGATCCAGTCCTCCGGCGCCCGGTCGAACACACGCGATACGAAGGCGGTCAGGCGCACCGCCTCAAACATGTTCTGGTGGCCGGAGGACCCGCCACCATCCGTACCCACGCCCACTGTGACACCGGCGGCCAGGGCGCGCCGCATATCCGCAATCCCGTTGCCGATGCGAAGGTCCGCGCCAGGACTATGCACCAAACTCCCACCGTTACGGGCTATCAGCGCCATCTCGGTGTGATCCAGCCAGGTTCCGTGTGCGCCGCTGAACCACGGCCCGACCAGTCCAAGGCCATGCAGATGGGCCGTCAACGTACTGCCATAGCGCCGCTCTGACGCGGCGCGCTGCGCAGCCGACGCCGCCAGGTGCGTTTGCAGCGGCAAGCCATATTCGGCCGCGATATCCCGGCAACCGATCAGCAACGCATCGGAGCAATGCAGCGGCACCGCCGGAGCGACGCCCAGTCGCACCTGGTCCGCCGGAAATGCCCAGGACCGCACCGCCTGCCGCAGCAGGGCTAGGACCGTTTCGGCCGGCGGCAACTCCATGCTCTCAACGAGATGGCGCAGATCGGCCGGAAATGCGTCCGATATCCCGGGTATGGCCTGGTGAAAGCCTCGGTCGGCCACCATCGGCGCCACGACGGCCCGCATACCAAGGTCATGATAGGCCCGCGCAATATGATAGACTGGATCGGGAGTCGGCGCCGAAGGCAGCACCGTCAGGTCGAAGCAGGACGTGCAGCCCTTCCGCACCATCTCCACGGCGGAAAGCACCGTCGCCAGGTAGCGGTCCTCGTCATCCTCAGGCGCGGCATCCCAGGCCGACGATGCGGTGCCTGGCTCCAGGGACCAGCCATCGCCGCCGCCCTTCGAGAGCCCGACGTATCCATGCGTATGCGCATTGACGAGGCCGGGAATAATCAGTCGGTCGGACGCGTCGATACGCGGCGCCTCAAGGCTGTCCGGCGGTACGATGGCGGTGATCGTATCCCCAGTGACCAGGATATCGGCACGCGTTGCACCCGCTGCGCCGGCGGTCAGAACGAGACCGCCCGCGATCACAACACGCTCAGCGCTCATGCGTCATCACGGGCCGGCACGGCCCACCACTGCACACTGCCATGGAACTGTCGCGGACGGGGCATGGGACTCTCCATGCGTAACCTTCGCTGCAAAATCCTAATGAAATCCTAATGACATGCCGGCCAGCCGCAGGATGATTGCCGGCCTTGCGCCGGCGCCGATCGGTCGGGACATCAGGCTGGACGTAACCGTTTGGTGGCCGCGCCGCCGTGGTCCCCACCAGGGCCCGACACGCAGCCACGGGACCGGGCTTCGCCCGCATCGCCGGACTTGCTATGACAGGTCCCGGTACTACGGAGAACGACATGTCCAAGGCGATCCGCATTCACCGGAATGGCGGCCCGGAGGTGATGGTGTGGGAGGATGTACCCACGCCCGAGCCCGGGCCGAATGAGGTGCTGCTGAAGCAGCAGGCTGCCGGCCTGAACTATATCGACGTGTATTTCCGCACCGGTCTCTACAAGGCGCCGAGCATGCCGCTGATCATCGGGCAGGAGGGTGCCGGCACGGTGACGGCTGTCGGTTCGGCCGTCACGACATTGAAGCCGGGCGACCGCGTCGCCTATGCCGGTGCGATCGGTGGCTATGCAACCGACAGGGTCATCGCCGCGGACCGCGTCGTGAAGGTGCCAGACGCGATCAGCTTCGAAACGGCTGCGGCGATGATGCTGCAAGGCATGACCGCGCAGTACCTGCTGCGGCGCACGTACCATGTGAAGCCCGGCGATACCATTGTCGTACACGCAGCGGCTGGCGGTGTCGGCCTGATCATGTGCCAATGGGCGAAGCACCTGGGCGCCACGGTCGTCGGCGTAGTCTCGACCGAGGAAAAGGCCGCGCTCGCGCGTGCTAATGGGGCCGCTCACACGGTCATCGGCCACGACAAGCTGGCGGCAGAGGTGAAGCGTATCACCGGCGGGGCCGGTGTCCCGGTCGTCTATGACAGCGTTGGCAAGGACACGTTCACCGCCAGCCTCGACTGCCTTGCCCCGCTGGGCCTGATGGCCAGCTACGGCAATGCGTCCGGCCCGGTGCCACCCGTCGACATCTCCATCCTGGCCGCAAAGGGCAGCCTGTTCCTGACCCGGCCAACGCTGGCGACCTACACGGCAAAGCGCGCGGACCTGGAAGCGACGGCAAACGATCTGTTCGACGTGGTGGCGAAGGGAGCGGTGAAGATCCAGGTCAACCAGACCTATCCGCTGAAGGATGCCGCCCAGGCCCATATCGCCCTGGAAAGCCGGAAGACCACTGGCAGCACAGTGCTTCTCCCGTAGGCCGGGATAGCGCGGGCCACCCTCCCCCAGTGTCGTGGCCATCCACGATACGGGGTCGGGTGGCCCGTGAGCGTTAATGAAGGCCGCCTATTCCAGCGCCAATACGAAACGAACCCGCCCATGACGGCAGCAACGGCTGTGCTCCGCCGTTCTCGCCGCCCTTCGTTACGCCCCCAGGCGCCAGCCGACCGCGCCGGCCATCTCCTCGAAGAAGGCGACGTCATACGCCCGCTCGGGCGTCGCACGCACCCGCTTGTCGATCTCGACCGCATCGGCGCCCACCAGGATTCGCCACTGCCCGGCCTTTACGCCGTTCAGGATGATCGTCGCCGCCTCGGCAGCCGAAGTCGGTGCGTTGGTCAGGAAGTTGCGCGCCCGCTCCTGCATCTTTGCCTTGATGTCCTCATCTGACAGCGCAGCCGCATCGGCGCCGGTCGAGGCAATGCGCGCCCGCGCCTGGGCCAGTTCCACCGCGGAGATGTCGTCCGCCTCGGTGCCGGCTTGGATCTTGCGCGAGTTGGCAACGATCGAGGTGCCGATATGGCCAGGCATCACCACGGAACACTTGATGTGCGGGGCGTTGATGCGCAGGTCGGTGATCAGCGCCTCGGTGTAGCCCTTCACCGCGAACTTCGCCGCGGCATACGCGGTGTGCGGGATTTTCGGCCCGACCGAGGCCCAAGTACCATTGATGCTGCTGGTGTTGACGATGTGGCCCTCATCCGCCTTCAGCATCATCGGCAGGAACAGCCGGCAGCCGAGGTAGACACCGCGCCAGCAGATATTGAAGGTGCGCTCCCATTCCTCACGGCTGTTGGCAATCATGCTGCCGCCGCCGCCAATGCCGGCGTTGTTGAACAGCAGGTGGATGCGGTCGGTATCCTGCTGCGCCGCCACCTCATCCCGGAAGCGCGTCATCTGCGCCTCGTCCGAGACGTCGGCGACATGCGACGTGATCCGCGTGCCCTGCGGGATGCGCGCCTGCTCGCACAGCGCCTTCGTCTCCTGCATCGGCCCAAGATGCACGTCGCACATGGCGACGTTGCAGCCTTCAGCGACGAGTTGGCGCACCAGTTCCCGGCCCATGCCGGAGCCGCCACCGGTAACGACCGCAATGCGGCCCGCAAAATCCTTCATGCCTGCTTCCTCCAGAGTGTTTTGGGCCGAGGTGCGGAGCGAGGCGCCGACCCCTTCGACCATGTTCACCGGCAACCTCGCCGCCGGTGAAGGCGTCGCTGGCCGGCAAATAATGGCTTCAAGCCGCGCCTAACCTGCCATAGCATGGCGCCATGCGCGAGTGGGCGGCCCTGATTGTTTCCCGGCTGGCCTGCATCCCAACAGGCGGGATGCAGGGAGCGCGGACCCACAGCTAGAACAGCGCCGCACGCGACCGCATTGCCCCGCCGGAAACGGACGGGGTTGCGGTCGATTTGTGCCCCGTCCATCGACATCTGATGGAGAGACACATGGCACAGAACATCTATGATACCCCCGCCTTTTTCGCCGGCTATAGCCGCCTGAACCGCTCCGTCCACGGACTGGACGGCGCACCGGAATGGCCCGCGATCCGGGCGATGCTGCCGGATATCCAGGGCCGCCGGGTCGTCGACCTTGGGTGCGGATTCGGCTGGTTTGCGCGCTGGGCCCGCAGCGAAGGCGCCGCCCAGGTGCTCGGGCTGGACCTGTCAGAGAATATGCTGGCGCGCGCCAAGGCAGACACGGACGATCCGGCTATCCGCTACGCCATTGCCGATCTGGAAACCTTGGAGCTGCCGGACGGAGCATTCGATCTCGCCTATAGTTCCCTGACATTCCATTACATCGTCGACTTTGACCGGCTGACGCGGATGGTTTTCAAATCCCTCGCGCAAGGGACCTGGTTCGTGTTCACCATCGAACACCCGATTTACATGGCGTCCACGCAACCCGGTTGGCTGACACGAGACGACGGCCAGAAGATCTGGCCGGTGGATCACTACGCCGTTGAAGGGGCCCGCACGACCGATTGGCTGGCACCGGGCGTGGTGAAGCAGCACCGCACCCTCGGGACGACGCTGAACACGCTGATCAAGGCCGGGTTTGCCATCCGCCACGTCGAGGAATGGCACCCGACGCAGGCGCAGATCGAGCAAAGCCCGGCTCTGGCCGAGGAGATGGAGCGACCGATGATGCTGTTGGTTGCGGCGCAACGCTAAGGCGGCAAACCTCGCTGAGCCAAGCGCCGGTGTGCCAACAGGTCCGGGCGCAGCGTTCAGGCCGCGCTCGGGGGCGTGTTACCGCGTCGGCTTCGGCGGGGTCTGTGTGTAGTCGTAGAACCCACGCCCGGTCTTGCGGCCGAGCCAGCCGGCTTCGACGTATTTCACCAGCAGCGGGCAGGGTCGGTATTTGCTGTCGGCCAGGCCCTCATGCAGGATCTGCATGATCGACAGGCAGGTATCCAGCCCGATGAAGTCGCCCAGTTCCAGCGGCCCCATTGGATGGTTCGCACCCAGCTTCATCGAGGTGTCGATCGCCTCAACCGATCCCACGCCCTCATACAGCGCATAGACCGCCTCGTTGATCATCGGCACCAGGATGCGGTTGACGATGAATGCCGGGAAGTCCTCGGCCACCGCGCTGACCTTGCCCAGCTTCTGCGCCAGCGCCTTGACCGACTGGAACGTCGTCTCGTCCGTGGCGATGCCGCGGATGATCTCCACCAGCTTCATGACCGGCACCGGGTTCATGAAGTGCATGCCGATGAACTTTTCCGGCCGATCGGTCGACGCGCCGAGCCGCGTGATCGAGATCGACGACGTGTTTGAGGCCACCATGCACTCGGGCTTCAGGTGCGGCATCATCGCCTTGAACACGGCGCGCTTGATGTCTTCCTTCTCGGTCGCCGCCTCTATGACGAAGTCGGCTTCGGCGAAGGCGGTGTAGTCGGTAGAGGTCTTGATCCGCAGCAGCGCCTCATCACGCAGATCTTCCGAGATCAGCGTGCGGTTCACCTGCCGCGTCATGTTGCGATTGATGGTGGCGAGCGCCTTGGGCAGCGCGTCCGCCTTGATGTCGACCAACGTCACGTCCAGGCCGGCGAGGGCGCAGACATGGGCAATACCGCTGCCCATCTGTCCGGCCCCGACGATGCCGACTGATCGTATTTCGGGGATCAGGACCCCTGCAGCACCAAACCCAACCGTGGACGCGACGTCGTCGTTCATTCAGGAGCGCTCCAGTTCCGCCGCCAGCTCCGGCAGCGCGTTGAACAGATCAGCCACCAGGCCGTAATCGGCGACCTGGAAGATGGGCGCTTCCTCATCCTTGTTGATCGCCACGATCACCTTGCTGTCCTTCATGCCGGCAAGGTGCTGGATGGCACCGGAAATACCGACAGCGACGTACAGCTCGGGCGCGACGATCTTACCGGTCTGACCGACCTGGTACTCGTTGGGCACGAAGCCAGCATCCACGGCGGCGCGCGACGCACCGACCGCAGCCCCCAATTTATCAGCAATCGGGTCCAAAAGCTTGAAATTTTCACCGGCCTGCATACCGCGGCCGCCGGAGACAACGACGCGCGCCGCCGTCAGTTCCGGACGCTCGCTCTTCGACAGTTCAGCCGAAACGAACTTCGACAGGCCCGGCATGTCGCCGACCGTCACATTTTCCGTCGCGGCGTTGCCACCTTCGGCCGCCACCGGGTCGAAGCTCGCGCCACGCACGGTGATGACCTTCTTGCCGTCGGAGGACTTCACTGTCGCCATGCCGTTGCCGGCATAGATCGGGCGTACGAACGTATCGGCGTCCACCACTGCGGCAATGTCGCTGATCGGCTGCACGTCCAGCAGCGCGGCGACGCGTGGCAGGATGTTCTTCCCCACCGCCGTGGTGGCGGCCAGGATGTGCGAATAGTTCGGCGCCAGCGCCACCAGCAGCGCCGCGGTCGGCTCCGCCAGCACGTGATCGAGCGCGGCGTTCTCCGCCACCAGCACCTTGGCGACACCCGGCAGTTTGGCGGCAGCCGCGGCGGCGGCGCCCAGGTTCACGCCGGCCACCAGCACATGCGTCTCACCAAGCTGCGTTGCGGCGGCCACCGCGGCTCGCGACGGCTGCTTGATGCCGCTATCGTCGAATTCGAGAAGGACCAGGCTCGTCATGGTCAGATCACCTTCGCTTCGTTCTTGAGCTTTTCCACCAATTCGGCGACGGAGCCGACCTTAACGCCCGCCTTGCGCTTCGGCGGTTCCTCGACCTTCAGCGTCTGCAGCCGCGGCGTCACGTCGACGCCCAGGTCCGCCGGCTTCTTGGTGTCGATCGGCTTCTTGCGTGCCTTCATGATGTTGGGCAGCGAGGCGTAGCGCGGCTCATTCAGCCGCAGGTCGGTGGTGATGATCGACGGCAGCGCCAGGTCCACCGTCTCCAGCCCGCCATCGACTTCGCGGGTAACGATCAGGCGCTCACCCTCGACCGCCACCTTCGAGGCGAAGGTGCCCTGCGACCAGCCCAGCAGCGCGGCCAGCATCTGGCCGGTGGCGCTCATGTCGTCGTCGATCGCCTGCTTGCCCAGGATGATCAGCTTTGGCTGCTCCTGGTCGGCGATCGCCTTCAGCAGCTTGGCCACGGCCAGCGGCTGAAGCTCCGCGTCGGTCTCCACCAGGATGCCGCGGTCCGCGCCCATCGCCAGCGCAGTGCGGATGGTCTCCTGGCACTGCGTCACACCAAGCGAGACAGCGATGATCTCGGTCGCGACGCCCTTCTCCTTGAGACGGACAGCCTCTTCGACGGCGATTTCGTCAAACGGGTTCATCGACATCTTGACGCCATTGGTCTCGATGCCGGAGCCGTCCGCCTTGACGCGAACTTTGACGTTGTAGTCGACCACCCGCTTGACGGGGACGAGTATTTTCATGGGGAACCGAACCGCTTCCTGGGACGAGTTGACAGAGATACCCTCACGAACGGGCAGATTGTGCGCAACGATCAACCCGGCGACGGGTTGCCGGCGCCGCTCCACGAACCTGCCTGATCGCATCCGCGATAGAGGCGGCGGACCATATTGACGCGGTTTCCACGTGTCAAACCGGCGAGTAGGCGCCGGGATGAGGGCGCAGCGGCACGCACGCTCCAATGATTGTGCTTATCCAGGCAGCCGGAAATGCCGCGGCGGCGAAGAGCAGGCGCCACCGGCGGCGGACCCTGCACCGCGGGGTCAGTGCCGCATCGACAGCATCAGCAGGCCCAGGAGCAGGATCGCCAGCGCCTGAAGCCCGACACGCCACTGCATAAGCTTGTTCGACCGCCTGGCATCGTCGCCGCGGGCAATGCCGATCATCCCGGCGGCGAGGACACCAAGAACACCCAACAGCGTAAGGCCGAGCACGAATGAAAAGAACATATGCATGGGACACACAATAGGCAGGCGTTACGGTTTGTTCAGTAGGCCCCTGCCGGAGCGGCAGCAATAGTCGTTGACGATTGCTTTGCATCGTGGTCGTACCCTGGCATGACGCGTCTTCTTTTCGTCCTGGCGTGGCTTTGTGCCGTTGCCGCCGGGGCGCTCGCCGCGGGCCCTGAAAATGCCCCCGACGCGCAACCGGCAGCGGGCGCACCCGCCGCGGCACCACAGGCGGCCACGCCGCCCGCCACCGCACCGCTCGGTCCGCCGCCGCAGGCGGCCACACCTGTGCCCGCCCCGCCTCCGGCCGCGGCGCAGCCCGCCCCTGTCCAAACGGCGCCGGCACCGACCACGCCTGCATCGCCGGCGCCCAGCCAGGCGGCGCCGACACCCGCGCCGAGCCCGCCTAAACCACAAGCGGCACGGCCGAGCGGCGGCGCCAGGCCAGCGGCGGCGTCGCCGGCGAATGGGATCACCCCGGAGCAGGCCCGGCTCGCCCTCGATGTCGTGAACGACCCCGCCAAGCGGGCCGCCTTCACAGCCACGCTGAACGCCCTGATCAAGGCGGGTACCCCGGCACAAGCCGCGACACCGGCGGGACAACCCGCACCGGCTGGGGCGGAACAACCGCCGGCACAGAAGACGACGGTCGAGGGAATTGCCATTCCACTCGCCCCCGACAGCCTGGGCGCCCAGGTGCTGGTGTCGGCGTCCAGCTTCGTCAACCAGCTTGGCAACCAAGCGGTGGACGCGTTCGACGCGGCGCAGAGCCTGCCCCTGCTGTGGGGCTGGCTGGTCGTCATGGCCACCAATCCCACCGCGCGTGACCTGCTGCAGGATGTGCTGTGGCGGCTGGTGCTGGCGGTCGCCGCATCGGGGCTGGTCGGTCTCGCGCTGCAGTGGGGGATGCAGCGGCCAATCCGGTCGCTGGAGGCCATCGCGCCACCGAATGCGCCGGAACTCGAGGATGGCGAGAACGCGGCGCCGGAGACGGCGGCCGCCGTGGAACCGGACGTCACCGAGGCGCCGGAGCCCGTACACAACCCGTTGGACGATTCCGATCCGGCGCCGGCGGCCGACTCCGCCCCGCCCAAGCCGGCCGCATCCGTGCTGCTGCGGCGTGTGCCGCTGGTGCTTGCCCGTCTTGTGCTGGAGCTTGTGCCGGTGCTGGGGATCGTGGTCACCGGCCACCTGATCGCCGCCTCCAGCGTCGGCGGGCATGAGATCAGCCGCCTGATCATCCTCGCCGTCGTGGATGCTTTTGCTGTGTGCATGGCGATCCTGAGTATTGCCCGCATGTTGCTGTCACCGCGCAAGTCGCGGATGCGACTGTTCCATCTGCCCGACTCGGCCGCTGCCTATCTGATGCGGTGGGTCAGGGTCATCGTGCTGGTCGCCGTGCTCGGCTACGCGCTGGGTGAGGTGGGGCTGCTGCTGGGGCTGTCGGAAGACGGCTATGAGTTGCTGCACAAGTCGATTGCGCTGGTGCTTCATATTCTGATTGCCTTTGTGATCATCCGGAAGCGGCGCACGATCCGGTACCTGCTGCGCGCGCCCGCGGACCAGGCCGGCTTCACCGCGGCCCTGCGCAACCGCGCGGCTGCTGTCTGGCACTGGGTGGCGCTGTTCTTCCTGTTCGGCGGCTGGCTGGTCTGGGCGATCGAGGTGCCGCACGGCTTCACCGCTTTGCTGCGTTATTCCTCCATCACCGCGATTGTCCTGATCGGCGCGCGGCTGACCATCGTCGTCATCCTGGGCGTGATTGAGCGCGGCATGCGGCCGGGCTCGAACGCCGCCAGCCTGAACGCACGCCTCGGCACCTATTATCCGGTCGCCGCGCTGGCGGTTCGCCTCACGATCTGGGTGCTCTGCTTCCTCGGCTTGCTGCAATTGTATGGTGCGAACACGTTCATCTGGCTGGCGACGAGCGCGCTGGGCCTGCGTGTGGTCAACACCTCCGTCACAATTCTGCTGACCGTTGTCGTGGCGCTGACCGTATGGGAGGCAGCCAACGCTGGCGTACATCGCCACCTCGACAAATTGCAGGCGCAGGCGCAACTCGGCCGTTCCGCGCGTCTGCGCACGCTGCTGCCGCTGCTGCGCACCACGCTGTTCATCTGCATCGCGATCTTTGCTGGCCTGACCATACTGAGCGAGATCGGCATCAATGTCGCGCCGCTGCTGGCCGGCGCAGGCATCGTCGGCGTGGCAATTGGCTTCGGCTCCCAGAAGCTGGTGCAGGACCTGATCAACGGCATCTTCCTGCTGCTGGAAAATGCGATGCAGGTTGGCGACTACGTCACCGTATCGGGTCTGTCCGGCACGGTGGAGGCGCTGTCGGTGCGCGCCATCCGCCTGCGCGCCGCGGATGGATCGGTGCACCTGATACCGTTCAGCGCCGTGACCAGCGTAACCAACGTGAATCGCGGCCTCGGCAACGCGTCCGTCAACGTCACCGTGGCGTATCAGGAGGACACCGATCGCGTCATGGCGGAGTTGAGGACGATCGTGTCGGAGATGCGCAACGACACGACGCTGTCCGCGCAGATGCTGGGCGACCTGCAGCTTTGGGGCGTGGACCGGGTGGACGGGGGTGGTGTGACCATCACCGGCCAGATCGTCTGCACCGACACGGGCCGCTGGCCGGTGCAGCGCGAGTTCAACCGGCGGATGAAGAAGCGGTTCCAGGAGCTGGGCATCCGCATGTTCAATCCGCTGCAGCGCATCGAGGTGGCCGCTATTGTCCCGCCCGAGCGGCGGCCGGATCCGCGGCTCGGCCCGGGGCAGTCACACGCCGCGGATTGAAAGGCGACCGGCTTGTTCTGCCGAGGCCGAGGCTTGTCCCGCCCCGGCATCAACCCCGGCCGCGATAACCCGGCACGTCCTGCGGTGGGATCCAAACGCCGGAAGGCGCCTCGCCGCTCTGCCAGAACACATCGATCGGCATGCCGCCACGCGGATACCAGTAGGCACCGATGCGCAGCCACACAGGGGACAGCACGTCGATCAAGCGCTGGGCAATTTCCATTGAGCAGGCCTCATGGAAGGCGCCGTAGTTGCGATAGGACGCCAGGAACAGCTTCAGCGACTTGCTTTCGACGATCCAGTCGTCAGCGATATAATCGATCACCAGATGCGCGAAATCCGGCTGCCAGGTCAGCGGGCATAGCGAGGTGAACTCTGGGCAGGTGAAGCGGATCACGTAGTGCTTGCCCTTCGCCGGATTGGCCACGCGTTCGAGCTTCGCTTCTTGCGGCGAGGGTGGCTGGCGGACCTGGTGTCCAAGCTGAGTCAGGCCGGCATAGGGCGTTTCGGTCATGGATTTACTCCTCAGCGGCGGCCCAGCCGGCCCGCACGCCGGCAGCGAATACATCAAGCTGCCGGGCTTGGATCGCCTCGCGCATTCCCTGCATCAGACGCTGGTAATAGGTCAGGTTGTGCCAGGTCAGCAGCATTGGGCCGAGCATCTCGTCGGCCCTGAACAGGTGGTGGAGATAGGCGCGCGTGTGGCGGGTGCAACCCGGGCACGGACAGCCGGGGTCGAGCGACCGGTCGTCAGCGGCAAAGCGCGCATTGCGCAGGTTACGCACCCCGGTGGTGGTGAAGGCTCGGGCGGTACGGCCGGCCCGCGTCGGCATGACGCAATCGAACATGTCGATGCCGCGGCGCACGGATTCCAGCAGATCGTCCGGCGTGCCGACGCCCATCAGGTAGCGCGGCGCATCCTCGGGCAGCAGCGGCACGGTCAGGTCGAGCGTTTCCAGCATGGCTGCCTGGCCCTCGCCAACCGCAAGGCCGCCGATCGCATAACCGTCGAAGCCGGTGTCCCGCAGGCCGGCGGCGGAGGCAGCCCGCAGATCCGGGTAGGTGCTGCCTTGGACAATGCCGAACAGGCCATAGCCGGGCCGGGGGCGATATGCCTCCTTCGACAGCGTTCCCCAGCGCAGCGACAGCTCCATCGAGGTGCGGGCGGTGTCGTGGTCGGCCGGAAACGGCGTGCACTCGTCCAGTTGCATGGTGATGGTGGCGTCGAACTGGTGCTGCAGGCCGATGGCGATGGCGGGCGTCAGGCGGTGGCGCGTGCCGTCGATGTGAGAGCGGAACTCCACGCCGTCCTTGTCCAGCTTGCGCAGCGAGGCCAGCGACATGACCTGGAAGCCACCGGAATCGGTCAGGATCGGGCCGGGCCAGTCCATGAAGCGGTGCAGGCCGCCCAGCGCCTCGATGCGGTCGGCGCCGGGGCGCAGCATGAGGTGATAGGTGTTGCCGAGGACGGTCTGCGTGCCGGTGCTGCGCACCGCGTCGGCGGTCATCGCCTTGACCGTGCCGGCGGTGCCGACGGCCATGAAGGCGGGCGTGTCCATCGGCCCGTGCGCGGTGTGCAGCACGCCGGTGCGGGCGCGCCCGTCGGTGGCGTACGCCTGCCAGCGGCAGCCGTGCCGCAGGTCGGGATGGGAGGTCATCGGGCGGGGTTAGGGGGTGCAGGGCTGGTTTGACAAGCGTTTCCGGCGAGCCGGCGCGGCGCGATGGCCAGCGATGTCGTTTATCCGCAACGTCACCATAATTAGATGGGCACCGCTGCGTCAGTGGGGAAGGTGGCGGCGCCCGTGTGTGTAGATACGATTGCATTTAACGACGGTGCGCGCGAACAACCACGAACCTGCATGACGTTCTTCGCGTCGTGATCCCGTGCGCTGGCGGCTGGCGCCGCGTGGGAACGTCCCTTTGTGAGGCTCTGCGGTTCGTCGCGTGCTCAGTGGATAAGATGCACGGCCTGCCACGCCTCAACTGGGGCCGTGCGGGAGCGGACCATCATGTCCATCGCCTAGAGACACCGGCCACGGCCAGCGCCCCCTGTATGCGCGCCCCGCGCGCCGCGTTAGGCTGCGCCGCAGGAGAGGAGACCTGCCATGACCCCGATAGCGACGCTGGTGCGCGGCGCCCTGCCGGACGACGCGGCCGATGCGGCCCTCGTGGCGCGTGTTTGGAAACCGGATGCCGGCGGCCCTGCCGTCGCCGCGATCCGCAACGGCGACGTGTTCGACATCTCCCGCTTCTTCCCCACCGTTCGTGACCTGTGCGAGGCCGAAGACCCGGCCGCCGCCCTGAACGCCGCGGCCGGGCAATGGATGGGGTCGCTCGCCAGCATCCTGGACAACACGCCGGTCGAGGGCCGCGACCGCGGCAAACCCTGGCTGTTGGCGCCGGCCGACCTGCAGGCGGTGAAGGCGGCCGGTGTGACCTTTGCGATTTCCATGCTGGAGCGCGTGATCGAGGAACGCGCCCGTGGCGACCATGCCGCCGCCGCGGCGATCCGGGCGGAAGTGACCCGCCTTGTCGGCGACGATCTGGCCCGCCTGAAGCCGGGCTCGCCGGAGGCCATGCGGCTGAAGGAGGTGCTGATCCAACAGGGTGCCTGGAGCCAGTACCTGGAAGTGGGTATCGGCCCGGATGCGGAAATCTTCACCAAATGCCAGCCGATGGCGTCGGTCGGCACCGGCATGGATGCCGGCGTGCATCCGGCATCGTCCTGGAACAATCCGGAGCCCGAGGTGGTGCTGGTCGTTGCCTCCAGCGGCCGCATCGTCGGCGCGACGCTGGGCAACGACGTGAACCTGCGCGATGTCGAAGGCAGGTCAGCGCTGCTGCTGGGGAAGGCAAAGGACAACAACGCCTCCTGCGCCATAGGGCCGTTCCTGCGGCTGTTCGACGGCGGGTTCAGCCTCGATGACATCCGTTCAACCACCGTAACGCTGCGGGTTGAGGGAACGGACGGGTTCGTGCTGGAGGGATCCTCCTCGATCGGGCGCATCAGCCGCGATCCGGCGGATCTGGTGGCGCAGATGGTCAATGCGCATCACCGTTATCCGGACGGTGCGCTGCTGTTCCTGGGCACCATGTTCGCGCCGATTCAGGATCGCGACGCGCCAGGCCAGGGGTTCACCCACAAGACTGGTGACGTCGTGACGATCGCCGCGCCGAAGCTGGGACGGCTGGTGAACCGGATCATGCCGACGGACCGGTGCGAGCCATGGTCGTTCGGCGCCAGTGCGCTGATGCGCAACCTGGCGGGCCGCGGATTGCTGGCATAGCCGCCAGTCTGAAGAGGGGAAACGACAAGCCATGGCATTCAACACCGCCGAAGCGGTCGAGGCGTTCTGGCAGGCGCGCCAGCGCGGCGAATTCGCGGCAACCGAGTACTACGACCGCCTGCACATCGACGATGCCCACAAAATCCAGCTGGGCCTCATCGACCGGCGCATCGCGCTGGGCGAGCGGCAGATCGGCTGGAAGGTCGGGCTGACCGCCAAGGCGATCCAGCAGCAGTTCGGTTTCCACGAGCCGGTGTTCGGCTGCGTGCTGGAGACGGTGCCGAGTGGTCACATGTTTCCGGCGGGATCGCTGATCAACCCAGGCTTCGAATGCGAGTTGTGCATGCGGTTGGGCCGCGACCTGGTGCCCGGCGCCGATCTTGCCGCGGCGCGGGCCGCGGTGGCCGAGATCTATCCGGCGCTGGAGATCATCGAGACACGCGTGCCGATGACGCAGATTCCCTGCGCCATGGCCGACAACGCGCAGCAGAAGACCTGTGTGCTGGGCGCGCCAGCACCGCTGCCGGCTGCACCCGAGAGCGTGCTGTGTTCGGTCGAGATCAATGGGCAGCCGGCGGCCACCGGGACAGGCGACGCGGTGCTGGGAAACCCACTGAACTCGCTGGTGTGGCTCGCCGGTAAGCTGACATCGCACGGCCGCGCGCTGCGCGCCGGGGACATTGTGATGACCGGCTCGTTCACGCGCCAGTTCCCGATCAGCCCCGGCGACCGCATCCGCGTCACCTTCGCCGGAGTCGGCGTGGTCGAAGCCGGCATGACGGCCTGACGCACTCACCGTTCCAGCGGAATCAGTCCCTGCAGCTGCGTCTGATCATACGGATCATACAGCGCCGAGGCCACAGACTGGATTTCCGCATGCACCTGGCCCGAAGCGGCGGTCGCAAAGCTGACCTGGAACATGTCGGTCGCGCTGCAACGCGCCGCGTCGGTTGCCAGGATGGCGAGGCCGATCGTACCGGACTGCGTTGCCGGCACCGCGCCGGAGAAGGTCAGGCTGGACCCGTTGAACCGCAGCCAGGACGTCACGCTTGGCCCCGAGACCTGGTAGGCGGCGAAACTCATCTTCAGGCCAAGCGAGTCGGTGAATGTGTTGCCGGGCAGGACGACGTTCAGCGCCCTGTTGTTCAGCCAGGTCTGATCCGGGATCGGGTTGGCCACCGCAATGCCCGGCTTGACGGCGGCGGTGAAGGTTTCTGACGCGCTCAGGCCGCTGGCGTCCGTCGCTGTCACCTTGATGTTCATGGCCTGAGCCACACTCGGCGCCGTGCCGGTGAACGTATCGGTGGCGCCGTTGAACTGCAGCCAGGACGGCAGGGCGGCGCCGGAGGCAAGCGACGCCGTATAGGTCAGCTTCTGCCCCTGCGGATCGGTGAATGTGTTGCCGGGCAGGGCCAGGTTGACCTTCTGTCCAACGACCCAGTTCTGCATCGGCGTCTGCGCCGTCACCGTCGGGGCGCCAATCACCGTCACGGCGAACGTGTCGGTCGCGGACAGGCCGCTGGTGTCGGTCGCCTTCACCGACAGCGTCAGTTTCTGCGCCACGCTTGGAACGATGCCGGTGAACGTATCGGTGGCCGCATTGAACTTCAGCCAGGACGGCAGCGCCGCACCGGACGACAATGTTGCGGCGTAGCTCAGCGCCTGCTGGTCCGGGTCGGTGAACGTGTTGGCCGGCAGGGTCAGCGACAGCGACTGCCCAGCCAGCCAGGTCTGCGCCGCCGTCTGGTTGGTGACCACCGGCGCGGAGGGCGCCCTGGGTGCCGCGACCGCTGACGTGGTGACAGCGACAGTCAGGGTCTGCCAGTCGCCCCAATAGGACCCGTTGTACGCCCGCACCCCGATCGTGTCGGTGACCGCTACCGAACCCGCCAGCAGCGAAACCGGCGACAACGATCCTACCTCAAGCGCCGTGCTCGCGGCATGGTTCGACGTGCTGGCGCCGTTGCAGACCAGCCAGTCGCTCGCGGCGGTGTCATACACCTGCCACTTGGTGATCGGCCTGCCGGCTGGATCGCTGACCGAGAACAGCGTGTAAAGCGACAGCGACATGCCGCAGGTGAGGCTGACGCTGCTGACCTTCGCGGTGACGATCGGTGTATCGAGCTGATAGATAACGACAGTCGACGCGATCGCACTGGCCCACTCGTGTGACGCGGGGTGCGGCGGCGCGATCAGGATGTCACTCGCCGATCCGTCATTTGCCGGATTCGCGACTGTACCGTTGCCGTTAACGTAGGTGATATTGTCGACCAGCATGGCGCTGCTGCCCGAGCCCGATACACACGTGGTGATGTGGCCGCCGCCACCGGCAAAGCCGAACACCACGATCTCACCGGCAGTGACCATCTGCTGCCAGGCGCCGGTCTGTCCGGCCGGACCGTTGAAGGCCACGACCCATTCGCCATTCGCCTGTCCCGCCAGACCAATGGCCGTGCTGCGCAGCGGCAGTGAGGCGCCGGCCTCTGCGGCAATCGTGCTGGCGAGCACCCAGCATCCGTTCATGTTCCAGGCTTTGCCGACAAAGCTGCTGGCGACCGCGGCAATCGACATCGGCGTCGCCTGGTCCGGCACCGGTCCGGCAAACGCCGGCTGGGTCGCGACGGTGACGCTGCCGAGGTAGTTGAATGCGCTGATCTGCATCGCATACCAGGCATTGCTGGCGTACTGGTTTGCCAGGCTGAGGTTGCTGGTGCCGAACAGCGAAATGTTGGTAACGTCGTTCCTGTTGCTGGACGACTTGTACACCAGCTCGTCAAGATATCCGTATACGCTATTGTAGTAGCGCCCGCTGGCTGCCTGGTAGGTGAAGACGAGGCCGGTGCCGCGCCCATCGCCGCCAATCCCGCTGAATGCCAACGTCTTACCGTTGCCTATGAAACAGCCCGTCGCCCCGGTGGAGCCCGCTGTGTATTCGTTACGGTCGAGCGCAGTCAGTACCAGATACGCCGGATTATTCGCGCCCGGCGTGACGCCGACCATCTTCGACAATGCAGTGGTTATCGACGCCTGGTCGACGAACGCATTGTGGAGAACGTTGATGGCCATGGCACCAGTCCAGGCAGTGGATCGTGCCAAACCGTTACCCAACCATTTTGTATGTGGTGAGCGCTAATTGATTCATCTTTATTAAGAATCCTAACCCGGTGCGCGCGGCCTCAGCCACGCAGGCTGATTTCAGCCAAGCGAGCGATGCGCATCGGCCAGGGCAGCCATGCTGGTAAAGCGAAAATCGTAACGAACCGTTCCGTTGACAGGGGCGGTGGCACCCGCTCCGCCGGTGGCGTGGCGGCGATCGATCCAGGCCGAAGCCAGGCCCACCGCATTTGCCGGCACATGGTCGTGGAACAGGCTCTGCGCCACGTGCAGCACCTCATGCTTCGCCACGCCGTCCGCCGCCAGTCGGTCCAGCAGATAAGCAAAATTGCGAGCGTCCGGCTTGTACGATCCGATGTCCTGCGCGGTGTAGACGGCATCGAAAGCCACCCCGAGCCGTGGCAGCGAGCGTGCGAAACTGGCGTGGTCGACGTTCGACAGGATCACCAGGCGAAAATGCTGCTTCAGGTAGCGCAACGCGCCCGGCGTATCCGGAAATGCCGGCCACTCACCCACGGAACCACCAAAGCGCGCATCGGCGACCGGGTCGGGCGGCGCGCCCCAGTCAGCGGCAAGCCGCCGGTGTACCGCGGCGAGCACCTCGGAGTACGGCATCGCTGGTGTCAGCGCCTGCTGGTGAGACTCGTGTTCGGCAAACGCCTCCAGCATGGCATCGTCCGACAATGCCGGCGCGGCGGCGTTCCGCAACGGGGCGAGCGCGGTCCGCAGCCCGCTCTCCCAGTCGATCAGCGTGCCGTAGCAATCAAAGGTCAGCACGCGGAAATCTGATAATTGCATGCGCTCTACCCCCTCACCGGCCCGGGTAGCGGCGCCCAGTCGCCAAGCGCGGCCGACAGGGCAAGCCAGGCCCGAACGCCGGCCGGGTCGCCGAAGGCGGCATCGACGCGGAAGCCGGCCCCGCCCAGGCTGCGGGCGACGTTCATGCCATCCTCATCGGTCACGTCGTCACCGATGAACACCGGCAGGCGGCCATGGAACGGCGGTCGCGCCATCAGTGCGGCGACGGCCCGCCCTTTGTCGGCACCGACCGGCCGGACCTCCCACAGCATGTGCGCGGGCAAGAGCTGGAAGCTTGGGCACTTCTCGACCAGGGCGTACAGGACGGCGTGAAACACCGGTCCAGCCTGCGGGGCCAGACGATAGTGCAGGGCGAAACCGCGCGCCTTGCGCTCCAGCAGCGCGCCCGGAAATGCGTCCGACAGCGCCTGTGCCGCGGCCAGCCAGGAGTCCGGCGGCGGCGGCAGTTGCGGACGCTCCACGGCACTCGACGGGGTGTGGCGCACGACGCCGCCGTGCTCCCCGGCGACCGCGCCAGGGGCGGCACCCAGCAGGCGGTCGACCGTCTCGATCGGGCGGCCGGTCACCACGGCCAGGGCGCCATCCAGCGACTCCCGCAGCGTTGCCAGCACATCGGTCAGCCCGGGCTCCACCACCACCGAGTCCGGCGTCGGCGCGATATCGATCAGCGTGCCATCCATATCCAGCAGCAGAGCGGTCTGGCGAAATGGTGGTAGCGCGTCCATGCCTTACGAGCAGCCGCTGACGCGAAGGTCGTAGATCGGGCTCTGCATCATTGACACCGCAGGCTCATTTGCCAGCAGCCAGCCGGCGAAGCCCGGCGCGTCCGGGTGGGTGTCCGCCACTTCCACAAATACCGCGGCATCGGCCGGCTGGTCCGGCGGCCGCACCAGGCAGGATTTTACGGTGATCGTCAGGCTCTGGAACGTCGCGGTCTGGCCAACCTTTACCGTCAGGTTGCCGACCTGGGCGGTGACCTTGTCCAGCGCATGCAACTGAGCTGTCCCGGCCGGCAGCCATTTGTTGGCCCATTGCTGCTGCGGCGTCATGTCGGGCGGCGGAACCGCCGGTGCATCCGGCGCGGCAGCCTCAGGCGCTGCGGGAGCTCGCGGCGCCAGCCCGCGCAACGAGGGCGGCAGCAGCGAGTCCGACTGGGGTGGCGACGTCTCCTGCAGCGGCGGGCTGCTTTGAGCAGCGGCCGCGTGCACCGACAGGCACAGCAGGACCGGCAGCAAGGCGTGACGCATCAGCGGGCGCGTTTGGGCGACTCAAGGCCCGCGACAATATCGGACAGCAAGTTGCGCATGTCGTCTTCCGGCACGCCCATCAGGACGGCGTCCTCAAATGCGTCGGTCAGCACTTGCGCCACCTCGGCATAGTTCTCGTTCAGCATCTTGATCTTTTCCCGGCAACCGACGGCATTGCCGTCCAGCCCCGGCCATGCACCCGGCGGCGGCGGGATCATTTCGGCGCCTGCAATGTGCTGCCGCCGGTGGTCGGTGCGCTGCCCGATCCGCCGCCCTCGCCCTCCTTCTTCGTCGATACCTGCGACGCGCTGAAGATGAACTTGCCCAACAGCTCCTCCAGGCTGACCGAGGACTGCGTGATGTTGATTGTCTGCCCCGGCTTCAGGTCAGTCGTGTCACCGCCCGGCGCCAGGGAGATGTATTTGCCGCCCAGCAAACTCTCACTGGTGATCACCGCCGCAGTATCCTTCGGCAGCTTGATATTGTCCTGCACCGTGAAGGAGACAATGGCCTTGAAGCTGGCCGGATCGATGCGTTCGTCGGTGACCGTTCCCACCTTAACGCCGCCGATTTTCACATCGGCGCCGGTCGCCAGCCCGTCGATCCGGTCGAACTCGGCGCGCAGCGGATAGCCGGACCCGACGGTGCGGCCAGAATGCGCCACGGCATAAGCTAGGAACCCACCGGCAATGAGCAGCACAACAGCGCCAGTCAGCGTCTCCGCGACCCCATGTCGGGCCATACGGGGTTAGCCCGGCACCCAGGGTTCGTAGTCGCCGGTTGCTCTCGCCCTGTGGCCACCCTGGTAGTCATGGCCGGGCGGGCGGTAGCTCAGCGGCGTACCGGTGGCATTCGGCACATGCGGCTTCTGCCAGGGCCGGCGCTGCGTTTCCGGCAGCGGCGCCTCGGTGGTGTAGTGCAGCCAGGCATGCCACTCGGGCGGCACGCGCGATGCCTCTACCTCACCATTGTAGACGACCCAGCGGCGCGTGCGGGCACCAGCGCGCAGGCGCTTCTCTTCATAGTAGACGTTGCCCGCGGCGTCGGTGCCGACGCGGCGACCGTTGAACCGGGTGAACAGCCATGTACCGAAAGTCATGGCGTGAGATATACGCACGCCGCAAGGTTTGGTCCACCCGTGTCACGGGATCGCGCGAACGGGAAATTATCCACAAGATTTTGGGCTGATCTGATTTCCCGCCCACCAAATGTGCTGTCGCGGTGTCCCGGCTTCGCATAGGCTGGATCGTATGAAGACGGCGCGATCTCAGCTTCACCGGACATGGCACGGCGTGCGTATGCGGCGGGCCGAAGCGGCACCGGATCCGGACGCCGCGCCACGCCTTGTGACACTGCCGGCAACCTGGGACGACACGTCTGCAGCGGCCCTGGCGGCGCTGGCCCCCGGCGCCGCCCCGGTGACGCTGGCCGCCGCCGCTGCCGCATGGATCGATCCGATTGCCGCGGCTGCGCGAGAGGCCGGGATGGAGACGCCGCTGGCTGACCGCCTGCACCGCTTGCTGCTGCTGCGTCGCGGCGCGCCAACTGCCGCGGTGTGGGCGCTGGATGCGGCCGATGCGCCGGGCTTCGTGCTGAACCTGCCGGCTTTCCTGGAGGATGGCGGCGTGTTCGACGCCGCCGGATTTGCCGAGGCGGTCGAGACCGCGGTGTTCGCGCTGTCCTTTGCTGCGCCCAGCGTGCGGGACATCGATATCGGATTTGCCGATCTGGCGGGATTACTGGCGGCGCTGGGCGTTGATTATGCCAGCGATGCCGCGCGGGACTTGGCGCGCGCGCTGGCTTGCCTGCTGCGCGGCCATGCGGATGCGGCATCCTGCGCCGTGGCCGCGCTGCTGGGCGCCGCTCGGTCCAGCGCGGGTGGTATGGCGGCGACCTGGCCGGAGCCTCCGGCAAACGTGCCGGTGCGCGGCCTGCGTGAGGCAGCCGTAACCGCACGGCAGGCAGCGCTGTCAGCCGCAATCGGGCCGCGCCATCGTGCAACGACGGCGATCGATCATGCCGGATTGACCGAGGCGCTGCTGGGCGCCGAGACCGGTGGCATCGCGCCCGCCTTCTCCCCGGTGTCGGCCGCCGGCGGCCTGACCCGCGCCGCCCGCGCCTGGCTGGCGGCGGAGGCTGTATCGACTGAGGCCGCGCTGGCAAACGTGCTGGCCGGCGGCAACCCGCTGCCCGTTCATGGCGCCGCCGCGCACGCAGCCATGCATGACGCGGTGGCGCCGTATGTCCACGCCATGCCGCCGCGGCCCGTGCCGATGCAGGTGCCGGCAGGCGCGGCGCATCGCCGTGACCTGCCCGCGCGCCGCGCGGGCTATACGCAGAAGGCCGCGGTGGGCGGACACAAGCTGTTCGTCCGCACCGGCGAATATGACGATGGCACGCTGGGCGAGGTGGTAATTGCGCTGCACAAGGAAGGCGCGGCCTTCCGCGGCCTGATGGACAATTTTGCCCTGGCGGTCAGCCTGGGGCTGCAGCACGGCGTGCCGCTGGAGCGCTTTGTTGAGGCGTTTACCTTCACGCGCTTCGGGCCCGCCGGCGTGGTCGAGGGCGATCCGGCGGTGAAAAAGGCGACCTCGCTGCTGGACTACACGTTCCGCCACCTGGCGGCGAACTACCTGGGACGGCGGGACCTGCCCGAGGCGGAGATTGAGGACGCCGACACGGTCGGCGACGGGGCGCGCGAGCAGTCGCCGCTGCTGCCACTGGACCTGCCAGCCGAGGCGTCGCCGCGGGCGCGGCGGCGGGGGCTGCGGGTAGTGGGGAAATAGCCGACGCTGACTATCGCTGCGTCCCGCGACCGCCGGGCGAAGCGCGGACTGCACGTGCGAGCCCGATCACGCTGGGACAGCGTCGAAGAACCGCCATACCACCAGGGGTGATCCAAGCCCGTTTGTCCCCACCTCACCCCATCCGGCATGCGATGGGCAGGGCCGGTTTCGCCAGACTGTTCGTAACGAAATTATCAGGCATCCACTTTGTGCGTACCGGCGCTCATGAAGCGATACCCAGACGGCCGCCGTCACGTCCAATGAGGCGCGGCGCAGAAATTTCACGCTCTGGTCTCCATGAGCCGGCAACTGTTATTGATTAGTTATATTACGGGGTAGTTTCCAATCGCGGCGTATGAGATTTCCTTTGTAACAAGACGTCACTTGATCTTTGACCGATGTAAGGTAATGTCTCCACATTAGCGGGAGGCCGGGGACGTCTGTCACGCTGCCGCGATCGTGGTAACAGCGACTGTCTTAGCATTTGGAATTCTACACACCCACAGGCACAGTGGGTCTCGGTGCGTTTGGCAACAGATCAGCCACTCGGCAGGAGCTGATGGAATTAACGGATAACGGATACTTTGATGAAGTGGTTGACGGCAGCGCCAAAGGCTGGGCTGTCAACCCGGCCAATCAAGATGATCCTGTGACGATCGACGTTGTCATCGATGGTGAGTTCGTCGGCGAGACCATCGCCGATCTGTTTCGTGAAGACCTGCTGCAACAGAAGATACGAGATGGGTATGCGGGATTTTCGTTCCGGATACCAATCAGGTACTTTGACGGCAAACCCCATACGATCGACCTGGTTCAGCGGGAGCTGAAACGCGCTCTGCCGGACAGCCCAAGGGAATTCACCTGGTCTGTCCAGGATCTTCCAATTCTGAAAGAAAAGACCGCCTGGGCCGAGCGGGAACTGGTTGTAAGGCACAGCCCGCGCGCTAATGAGATGTGGCCGCGCGTGCTGCGAATGAAGCGCCTGGCGATCATGAGTACTAGCCACGGCGCGCCAAGATTCCTCTCCTATCATCGCGAGCTGGTCCACGCCCTCTCGGCGCTTGGCTTCGTCGTGCACATCATCCACTCTGGAGGAGAGCCGTCGGCGGCGCTTAGTTCGATCGAATCGGACAACGTCTTCCTGACGCTGAAACGAAATATCGGCTATGACTTCAACGCCTGGGCCGTCGGCATCTACACGAATTGCGCCCTCCTGCCGCACCTGGACGAGTTGCTGCTGCTGAACGACAGCATTGTGGGTCCGATCACCGACCTGGCGCCGCTGCTGGAGCGTATTCGCGCGGCGAACACCGATGTCGTTGGCCTGACCGATAGCTTTGAACGCTGCTATCACCTGCAGAGCTATTTCCTGTGGTTTGGGCGCGCGATCTGCCAGTCCCCGGCGCTTCAGCTCTTTATCGCGCAGTATTCATTATGCTCCGATAAGGAGATCGTCATCCGGGAGGGCGATGTAAGTCTTACAAGATACTTGATCAACGCCGGCTTCACCATGAAGGCGCTGTTCCCTTATGAAGCTGTCGCCGGCGCATGGCTGGCCGCGGTCCCGGAATTGCTGGCCGGCGTGGCTGCGCTGCCCGTACCGGAGCAGCCTGGCACCAACGGCGGCTACAAGGAATCGCTGCGCGCGCGGGTCGATGCAATCGTTGCGCAGGTGATTGAAGGAATACCTGTCGATCCGACCCATTTTTTCTGGGACACCCTGATTACCAGAATGGGGTTTCCGTTCCTGAAGCACGACATGCTCTTCGTGAATCCATCCGGTGTGCCAAGCTACTATCGGGTATCGGACGTCCTGCAGCGTGCACCGGAACGGATTCGTGACAATATTGCTGAACTCAGGCGCGTCTACGGTGGGTCCAAGACGCCGTTCCTGATGGCGAGGCCAGAGCGCGCGGTTACGCCCGAGGCTGCAAACGCCGCCGGCGCGCTGCATGGCGCCATGCCACAGCACGATGTACCCGAGCGCCCATATGAAATTTCCCCGCGCCGGCTGGCGATCGAGCGGGTCGTTGCCGCCAGGTGAAGCGCCGCCCTTCCGCGCCCCCAAAGGATGATCCACGCGTTCTGCCTGCCGCACGACCAGTCATGTCAATAGCCTGAACGCGCCGGCGCGCCTGGTTGCGTGGCGGCGGACTGGAATGGCGTGCAGCTTCAATCCGGCACCGATACCGCCGGGATGAGCGGCTGGCTGCGGCCTGAAGTCAGGTGAGAATACACCGCTGAGGGTGACATCCCTGGTCCAGGACGCGCAACCGTCGGGTCACCCAGGACCCAATCCGCGTGTCGTGCCTGCATCGACCACGAGGCGCGTCCGCGCCCCGGAACAGCCAGAGCCTGTTCGCCTGCCGCACTTTCCGCTTGTCAAACGGCTGGCACCGCGCTAAGAACGTAACAAGAACATATATTTCAGCAGAGAGCGCCACTCATGATCCAGCCCGCCGAGACCACCGCCAGGGAACCGGTCTATCTCAGCCTCATCCCGTTCTTCCTGGAAGCGGCCGGCGGCAACCGCGCCGATGCCCGCGCCGCGGCCGAAGCCGCGATCGCCGGTCTCAACCCGGCAACAATGGACGAATTCTTTCTGGCCGCGCAGATCGTCGTCTACAACCTTGCCAGCTTCGACAGCCTGCGCTGGTCAAAAGAAGCGCCGGACCTCGCACCCAGCGCGGCCCTGCGCCTCCGCGGCAATGCCAATGCGATGCACCGCGCGGCGATGCAGTGCCGCAAGGCGCTCGACCAGCGCCGCAAAGCCGCGGCGGCACCAGCCAACCCGCCGGCCACGCACGTGCCGCCACCATCAGCGGAACGAACCTATACCGAGGCTGACGTGCGGGAAGCCGTCCGCTGTGCCGCCGCGGTCCTATCCGAAGCGCGGGCCGCGGCGCAGTCCCAGCCGCCGATGAACCGGGCGGCCCGTCGTGCGGCGAAAATCCAGGCGCAGCGTGCGCAACGCGCCGCCGCACACGCCGCGGCTGCCTGACCGCTTACGGGGGTTGGAGACCGAAAGCTACGACGCCTTCGCCAGCCCCCGCACCCACGCGCATGCCTCATCCACCGCCTGGGTTGCCTTGTCGACCACACCCGGCAGGTTGAAGAAGCCGTGGTTCATGCCGTCCCAGCGCTTCATCACCACCGGGACGCCCGCCGCCTTCAGCCTGTCGGCGTAATATTCGCCCTCATCCCGCAGCGGGTCGTACTGGGCCGTGATCACCATCGCCGGCGGCAGCCCGCTGAGATCGTTCGCCCGCATCGGGCTGGCATGCGGATGCGCCCCATGCGACGCGTCCTCCAAATACTGCGCCCAGAACCAGATCATGCCGTCGCGTGTCAGGCCGTAGCCTTCCGCGTTCTCTACCATCGAGGGCGTACCGGGGTCGTGATAATCCGTCACCGGATAGACCAGCAACTGGCCGCGCAGCTTTGGCCCACCCTCATCGCGGATCCGCAGCGCCGTCACCGCCGCCAGGTTGGCGCCCGCGCTGTCGCCGGCCACGAAGACGCAGCCCGGATCGGCGTTCAGCGCCGAGGCGTTTTCCTGCGCCCACCGCGTCGCCGCCAGGCAGTCATCCGGGGCAGCGGGGAACTTCGCCTCCGGCGCCAGGCGATAATCCACCGATACGACAACGCAGCCCGCTCCGGCGCAAAGATTGCGGCAGATCGCGTCGTGCGTATCCAGGCTGCATACCACAAAACCGCTGCCATGATAGAACACCATCAACGGGAACGGCCCCTCCCCCACCGGCGTGTAGATGCGCAGGCCCAGCGAACCGCCCGGTCCCTGCATGTCGCGATTGACAACACTGCCGATCTCCGGAATGCGCAGCCCGGGAATGGCGCGCGCGGCGAACTGCTCGCGTGCTTCGGAAACCGACAGCGTGTGGAACGGCGGCAACTGCGCGCGCAACGCGAGCAGCACCTGAATCTGTGGGTCGACCGTCATGTCAGACGGCCCGCGACATGCAGGGTTTTGGGTTGGGCATCGCGGTTTCCTCTCTTATGTATGGCGCCAGTGTTGGTCGGAATCCGGCCGGCGTCCAGACCGGCGGGACCAACTCGTCGCCAGGTCAGTACGCCGGCCGGCTCCGCCGTGTTTCTGGAGTTGCAGTATGATTGGCGCCCTGTTCTGGCTGATTCAGGAAGTGATCTGGCTCTACATCTGGGCAGTGATCCTGGCGGCCATCTTCAGCATGTTGGCGTCTTTCGGCGTGCTGGACACCCGCAACCGACTGGTCTGGTCGATCGGCGATTTCCTGTACCGGGTGACCGAACCGGCGCTGCGGCCGATCCGCAACTTCCTGCCGAGCTTCGGCAGCATCGACCTGAGCCCGCTGGTGCTGATCCTGCTGCTGCAGGCGGCGAACATGGCGATTGGCGCGATCTATCAGTCGCTGATCTTCGGCACGCTGCGGCCGCTGCTGTGAGATGTTCTGGCGAGTCCAGCCTGACGGGGTCAGCATCACGGTGAAAGTACAGCCGAAGTCCCGCCGCCCCGGCGTGCAAGGCCGTTACGACTCGCCGCGCGGGCCCTGCCTGCGCATCGGCGTCACCGAGGCGGCCGAGGGCGGCCGCGCCAACGCTGCCGCCTGCGCCGTGCTGGCCGACGCGTTGGATCTTCCCACGTCTTCTGTCGCCGTCGCACTGGGCCATACCAGCCGGGACAAGACGCTGCGCGTCACCGGCGACACTTCGCTCCTGGTTGAGAGGCTCGCCCGCCTATGACTGCCCGCGTCATCGACGGCAAGTCCGTCGCCGCCGACCTTCGCGCCAGCGTCGCCCGCCGCGTCGCTGCAGCCGGCTTCACCCCCGGCCTCGCCGTTGTGCTGGTTGGCGACGATCCGGCCAGCGCCGTCTATGTGCGCACCAAGGACCGCGCCGCGCGCGAGGCGGGGATCGAGGCGCGGACAATCCGCTTGCCGGCGGATACGCCGCAGGATTTGCTGCTGCAGCAGATCGCGGCGCTGAATGCGGACCCGTCAGTCGACGGCATCCTGGTGCAATTGCCGCTGCCGAAGCACATCGACACCTACACCGTGATCGCCTCGGTTGACCCGGCCAAGGACGTCGATGGCTTCCACCCGTTCAACGTCGGTGCCCTCGCCGACGGCCGTCCCAAACTCGTTCCCTGCACTCCGCTTGGCGTCATGAAACTGCTGGCGGCGGCGGGCATCGCGACATCCGGAGCGCGGGCGGTGGTGCTCGGCCGCTCGACCATTGTCGGCCGGCCGATGGCGGCGCTGCTGCTGGCGGCCGACGCCACGGTGACGATTGCCCATTCCCGCACCCGCGACCTCCCGGGCGAGTGCCGGCGCGCGGATATTCTGGTGGCCGCCATCGGCAAGCCGGAAATGATCCAGCCGGACTGGATTCAGCCCGGCGCCACGGTGATCGATGTCGGCATCAACCGTCTGGCGGACGGCCGGCTTGTCGGCGATGTCGCCTATGCCGCCGGCGCCGAAGTGGCCGGTGCGATCACGCCTGTGCCCGGTGGCGTCGGCCCGATGACGGTAGCCTGCCTGCTGGAGAACACGGTGACCGCGGCGCAACGCCGCCGCGGCGGGTGACGGAGCATCAGTGGTAGTTGGTGCCGGCCAGGTCGCGTCGGGTGACGGCTTCGGGCGGTGGCGCCTCCCCGGCGAGGCTGTAGTGCACAAGGTGCCGCGTCCGGTACGCCACCGTCGGGCTGTCGAGGAAATCCAACCGCGCACCGACACTCTTCATGAAGCGCCACAGCCGGTTATCGGTGTCCGCGGCCACGGCCTGCGGAAACAGCGTCCAGGCAATCAGATGCGGGAAGGCGCGGCGCATCACCAGCAGGCAGCTCGTGTCGATCAGCGGCCTGGCATTGACATGCGGGCACTTCATCATCGGCGACCCGTCCAGCCGGTGCAGCATCCGGGCGGATGAGCAGGCGTCGAGGTCGCGTTCCTGCGCGAAGCTGACAAGCGCCTCGAGATGCGTCGGCAAGTACCAATTGTCCGCATCCAGGTAGGCGATGGCATCGGCGGCGTGCGTGATTGCGTGATAGCTGCCGATCAGCCGAGGGGTATTGCCATAGTCCTGGTAGTTGCGCTGCAGGATGATGTGCGAGCCCTGGAACTCCTGGATCTGTGCCGGCTCCGACCCATCGCACACCAGGACATGGTGGGCGGGCAGCGTCTGCGCCTTCACGCTGTCATGCGCCTGCTGAAGCCAGGCTGTTTCGGCGCGGAAATACGGTGTGACAACGCAGATTTTCATCGTGTGCTGCTATGGGCTCCGTCGGGGTAGCGCTCTGTAGCATGGCATCATCGGTTGCGCCTCTATAACCATGGAGGCCGGAACGGATTGGAGGCCGAGTCGCGCGATGGTCAGGGTGCTGGGGATCGATCCGGGACTACGCTTCACCGGATGGGGAATCATCGAGAGCGAAGGCAACCGGCTGCGCCATGTCGCTGATGGGGTTATCGCGACGGATTCGGGGGAAAGCGTGCCCGAGCGGCTGAAGGTGCTGCACCGTGCGCTACTGGACCTGCTGCAGCTTCAGCGGCCGGATGAGGCGGCGGTCGAGGAGACCTATGTCAATCGCAACGGATCAGCGACGCTGAAGCTTGGCTATGCCCGCGGCGTGGCGCTGCTGGCGCCGGCGCTGGAGGGGGTGCCGGTGGCGGAGTACGCAGCCAAGACGGTGAAGATGGCGGTCGTCGGCACCGGCGGCGCCGACAAGCAGCAGGTCGAGGCGATGGTGAAGCGCCTCCTACCCAATGCCCTGCTGCGCCGATCCGACGCCGCCGATGCGCTGGCCGTGGCAATCTGCCACGCGCATCACCGGGCATCGAAGTTGGCCTGGGCGGGGAAACGGGACCCTGCGCTATCCTGACTGGCGGGCGGCCGTCGGCAGTGGCGGTTTCTACCCGCAGCCCGGGTTCAGCACCCGGCATTGCGCTTCATAACCTTCCGAGATGAACGGCGGCCGCTTGTACAGCCCCTTCATCCAGCTTGCGACCATACACAGCTCCTCCAGCTTGACGATCTCATCCAGCGTGCCGGGCGGGAAGTGTAGCGCGAAGCTTGTGGCGATCGTGTCGAGCACAGCCTCGATCTGCTCAATCGCCAGGCCGCAATCGGACTCCAGCACCGCCGTCCGCGTCAGGACGGCTTCGTCGATCTCGTAATCATCACGGATGAGTTTCACGATCCAGCGGAACATGTTCATCCAGTTCCTCACGTCGTCGACCGGCGGCGCCATCGGGACTGTCTCGAGCCTCTCTCCCTCGGATCGCACGACTCTGCGCATAGATTCATGAACAACCGGTGAAGCCGGCACGCGCGGGTCCGCTGGATCGGTGCCGTTAAATTGGTATTAAAAATGCCACTAATTGATCTGCCGCAACCCGGCAGCGACATGAGATCACGTATGAAACCTGATGACGGTCTCGCGCAAGCGGTTCGTTCGTGCATCAGGAGACATCATTCATGGTTCGGTCGTTCCTCGCCGGCGCATTGGGCGCCGTACTGACCGTCGGCGCCGTCCAGGCGGCCGAGGTTCAGGTCAAGACTCTCAACCGCGGCAGCGACGGCGGCCTTATGGTCATCGAGCCGGCGTTGGTCCGCATCGCCCCCGGCGACACGGTGCATTTCGTCGCCACCGACAAGGGTCACAACGTCGAGTCGATCCCGGCCATGACGCCGGAAGGCGGCGTGCAGTTCACCGGCCCGATGAACCAGGACGTGTCCGTCACCTTCGACAAGCCCGGAATCTATGGCGTCCGCTGCAAGCCGCATTACGGCATGGGCATGGTCGGGATGGTCGTCGTCGGCGATCCGGTGAATGAGGACGCGGCCAAGGCCATCACCCATCCGGGCCGCGCAAAGCAGATCTTCGGCGCGCTGTTCGACAAGCTCGACGCCACCAAGACCGCGGCGAACTGACCGCACCGCCACGCAACAACATTTGGGGGTAACCCATGATCGAGCGTCTCACCAAGACGGCGGCGCGCAACATCTTCTACGGCGGCTCCATCTTCTTCTTTATTATCTTCGCCCTGCTGGTCGGCGACAGCTTCCGCCAGGCGAGCCAGATGGCCGAGGCCCATCCGATCAGCGACTCTGTCGCCGCCGGGAAACGGGTTTGGGAGAAGAAGGCCTGCTTCGACTGCCACACCCTGTTCGGTGAGGGCGCTCGTTTCGCGCCTGAAGTCGGCAAGGTCTGGCTGAAATATGGCGGCGACAAGGATCCCGCCGCGGCGCGTGACACGCTGAAAGCCTGGTTCGCGGCGCAGCCGACAAACATTTCGGACCGCCACCAGATGCCGCAGTTCAACTTGTCCGATGCGGAACTCGACCAGTTGATCGACTTCCTGCGCTGGACCAGCGCCATCGACACCCAGAACTGGCCGCCGAAGCCGGTCACGCGATAGGGACCCACGCCCATGTTGAAATACCAATCCCAGGCGGTGGCGAAGCCGTACTTCATCGGCGCGCTGCTGATCTTTTCGTTGCAGTTACTGTTTGGCCTGATCGGCGCTTCGGTCTACGTCGCGCCGACGATCGTGCCGGTCGACCTGCTGCCATTCAGCGTCGTCCGCATGATCCACACCAACGCGCTGATTGTCTGGCTGCTGCTGGGCTTCTTCGGCAGCACCTACTATCTGCTGCCCGAGGAGACCGAACGCGAATTATTCAGCCCGAAACTGGCGATCATCCAGTTCTGGCTGTTCTTCGTGGCGGCCGCGATCTGCGTCGTCGGCTATCTGTTCGGCTTCTACGATGGCCGCTCCTATCTCGAGCAACCGATGATCATCAAAATTGGCATCGTCGCCGTGGCGCTGATCTTCCTGTTCAACTGCTCGATGACCGTGCTGAAGGGCCGCCGCACCGTCATCTCCGGCATTCTGCTGCTGGGATTGTGGGGCGTCGCCGTCTTCTTCCTGTTCGCGTTCTACGTCCCCGCCAATGTCGTCATCGACAAGATGTTCTGGTGGTGGGTCGTGCATCTGTGGGTCGAGGGCGTGTGGGAACTGGTGATGGCCGCCATCCTCGCCTTCATGCTGATCAAGATGACCGGCGTCGACCGCGAGGTCATCGAGAAGTGGCTCTACGTCATAATCGGCACCGCGCTGTTCTCCGGCATCCTTGGCACCGGCCACCACTATTACTGGATCGGCACGCCTGGTTACTGGAAGTGGATCGGCAGCATCTTCTCGGCCGTCGAGCCGCTGCCGTTCTTTGCCATGGTGATCTTTGCCTTTGGCATGGTGTGGAAGGGCCGCCGCGACCATCCGAACAAGGCCGCGCTGCTGTGGTCGCTGGGCTGCGCGATCTGCGCCTTCCTCGGCGCCGGCGTGCTGGGCTTCCTGCACACGCTGTCGGGTGTGAACTACTACACGCACGGCACACAGGTGACAGCCGCGCATGGCCACCTCGCCTTCTACGGCGCCTATGCGATGGTGAACCTGGCGATGTTCTCCTTTGCGATGCCGCAACTGCTCGGCCGCGCGCCCTATAACCAGCGGCTGAACATCGCTTCGTTCTGGACGATCACCGGTGGCGTCATCCTGATGTCGCTGGCGCTGACCTTCGCCGGTATCCTGCAGACGCATCTCGAGCGGGTGCTGGGCATGGAGTACATGGATGTCCAGCAGCAATTGACGCTGTTCTACTGGATCCGCCTGGCCGGCGGGGCGATCACGATGATCGGCTTCCTGATGTATCTGGTTGCCCTTCTGGTTCCCAACCTGGAGACAGCGGGTCAACCGGCCGCGCTGAAACCAGCCGAGTGACTGTCGCGCCCGGCTCCGTCACCACGGAGCCGGGCTTTGTTTTTCCGCGTCCAAGGACTTTCCCGATGCCCCACGCCATGCGTACGCCCGTGCTGGTGCACCAGCCGGAGCCGCCGTTCTATCTGCCAACCGGCAACGAGTGCGCGCTGTTTGAGCAGGCCTACCGCCACCGCCTGCCGCTGCTGCTGAAAGGCCCGACCGGTTGCGGCAAGACCCGTTTCGTTGCCCACATGGCCGCCCGCCTCGGCTTGCCGCTGCACACCGTCTCCTGCCATGATGACCTGACGGCCGCCGACCTGACCGGCCGTTATCTGCTGCGCGGCGGCGATACGGTCTGGGTCGATGGGCCGCTGACCCGCGCCGTCCGCCACGGCGGCATTTGTTACCTGGATGAAGTGGTCGAGGCGCGCAAGGACGTTGCGGTCGTGCTGCATCCGTTGACCGATGATCGCCGCCTGCTGCCGCTCGACCGCACCGGCGAGTTGTTGCACGCCCCCGACGATTTCATGTTGGTATGCTCCTATAACCCGGGCTACCAAAATGCGCTGAAAGCGCTGAAGCCGAGCACGCGGCAGCGGTTTCTGGCGTTGGAGTTTGGCTTTCCAAGCGAGGAGGCGGAGCTGCAGATCGTTGCGGAGGAAAGCGGCCTGCCGGTGCAGCGCTGCCGCCCGCTGGTCATGCTTGCCGCTCGGCTGCGCGCGTTGAAGGGCGTGGATCTGGAGGAGGGTTGCTCCACCCGGCTGGTGGTCTACGCCGCCACGCTGATCGCCGCGGGCATGAAGCTGGACGACGCGATCGCCGCCGCAATGATCGAACCGCTGACCGATGATCCGGAGGTGAAGCGCGGGCTGCTCGACCTCGCCACCGTTACGCTGGGATGAGATGTGCCAAAGTCGGACGCACTGATCGCGGCCTTCCCGTCAGGACAGGCCTTCGCCCCATGAGCGTTAACACAGGTCTGTCGATGACGGCCATTGCTCTCTCGTCAGGACGGGCGAAGGCCCGCCATCCACGCCTCGCAATGGGAAAGCGCAAGGACCAGACATTGTCTTTGTGGCAACGCCGTGAATGGCGGGCCCCCGCCCGCCATGACGAGAGGTTAGCATCGTTGCACTGTCGCGACGGACGTCAAGTCTGTCCTCCTCGCATAGTCCTGCCAAGGCTCCGACCCAGATGACCGGCCTGCTCTCCCTTCTGGAACCCGAGGAATTCGTCGGCCGGCACTGGCACCGCTGGGCTGGTGCCAGCGCCTCCTGGCCGCGCTTCCCGGATGCGGCCGTGGCGCTGGAAGACGTGCGGGGGTCGCTCGCCGTCCTGTTTCGCGGCCTCGGCGGCGCGTCCGGCATCAAACTGGGCGCCATCGGCGCCGAAGCGTCCGCGCATCGCCTCTCGCTCCGCCTGCGTCTCGGCCACGGGCAGGAGGCGCTGCCGCAACCCCGCCTTGATGGCATCACCCTGCTGCTGCCGGCGGTGATCGACGCGCTGCCGGACAAGGCCCAGAACCGCGCGCTGTATGTGTGGCTGGCGGCATACTTCGCGCATCGCCGTCCGGCGGCGACCGATCCTGACCCACTGCGCAACGATCTGCACCGCCTGCGCGCGGCCCGGGATGCGACGCAGGCGGCCTTGCGGTCCGCGGCGGGGCTTCATGCGACGCACGCCGAGCTCTGCGCGACCCTGCGCGGCCAGCGGCCCGCCCGCCGGCTGCCTCCCGCCGAAGCCAATATCGAGCACGCGGTTCTCGCGCTGCTAGGCTCCGACGACCATCCCGGTGGCTTCTGGCAGTTCGTCACGGGCACGCCTGTCCCGGCCGGGCTGACCGCGCCAAAGGGCTACCGCCCGTTCCTGCCAGTCCCGCTCTGGGGTGACGCGCTCCAGCCCGTGACCGCTACCCCGGCCCCGGCCGAAGACGGCGAGCCTGGCAAGGCCGGTGAATCAACCGACAGCCGGACCCGCAAGGCGCAACGCCGCCCCGGCGACCAGATCGAACGGTCCGACAGCCTGATCCTGAACCGCTTTGAAAAGATCCTGTCGCTGATCGAGTCGCTGAACATCAACCGCAAGGTCGACGACGACGACGAGGAAGGCGCGCGCAAAGCACTGGAGGATGCCGACGAGATCGGCTTGACCTCAATCAGCCGCAAGGCCTCCACGCGCCTGAAGGTGGAGCTCGATTTGCCGCCCCCTGGCACTGACGCCCAGCCACTGACGGCCGTGCTGACCTACCCCGAATGGGACTATAGGCGGCGCGCCTATCATAAGGATCATTGCCGGGTGCTGGCTGGCCCGGCAGCGGAGCAGGGCGAGTCCTGGCAGCCCGATGCGCTGACCTGGCGCCGCATCCGCCACGTCCGGCGGCAGTTCGAGGCATTCCGCCCCGGTCACGTCGTGCAGCGCGCCCAGCCGGACGGCGCCGACTACGATCTTGACGCCCTGGTGCGGGCCAGGGCTGATCTGCTGGCGTCCGGCACCGGGTCCGACAACGTGCACCTGCTAGTGCGCCGCCAGGCACGCGACCTGGCGGCGCTGCTGCTGGTGGATACATCGCTGTCGACCGATAGTTGGGCCGCCGACCGCCGCGTGCTGGACGTGGCGAAGGAGGCGGTGCTGGTCTTCGCCCATGCGCTGTCCGCCTGCGGCGACGATCACGCCATCCTGACGTTCACCTCACAGTGCCGGCAGAACGTGCGAGTCGGCTCCGTGAAGACCTTCGACGAGCCATTCGGCCCGCGCATCGCCCGCCGCATCGGAGCGCTGACCCCAGGTCACTATACCCGGATGGGCGCGGCTGTCCGCCATGCGACGGCACAACTCACGACCCGCCCGCACCGCCACCGCCTGTTGCTGGTGCTGACCGACGGCAAGCCAAACGATGCCGACCACTATGAAGGCCGCTACGGCATCGAGGACACACGCAGAGCCGTGCAGGAGGCACGGCGCGACGGCACAACCGTGTTTGGCATCACCATCGACGCCAAGGCACAGTCCTATTTCCCGACTCTGTTCGGCCGGGGCGGCTATGCAATCGTGTCGAATCCGTCACGCCTTCCTGCGGTGCTGCCGGCGCTGTATCGGCAGCTTTCTGCCTGCTGACGGCGTGGCGAACCATTCGCTCTGAGCCAACGTCATGGCAGGCGGTGGCGCGCTTGCTCTTTCCACGGTCCGTAACTGAGGCGACACTGGCGCAATGCCCCGCCAACCTTCCGCACCCGTCGTCCGTGTTTCGCCGCAGACACGCCTGACCGCGGTGATCGTGGCCTGCGCGTTTTTCATGCAGAACCTGGACTCGACGATCATCGCGACAGCCCTGCCAACGATGGCGCGTGCGTTCGATATCGACCCGGTGCGGATGAACGTGGCGCTGACCGCCTATCTTCTGTCGCTGACCGTGTTCATCCCGGCCAGCGGCTGGGTCGCCGACCGGTTCGGCACGCGCAACGTGTTCCGGGCTGCGATCATCGTGTTTACGTTGGGGTCGGTGTGGTGCGGGCTGTCGAACAGCCTGCCGGAACTGGTAGCGGCTCGCGTGGTCCAGGGTATGGGCGGCGCCATGATGGTGCCGGTCGGCCGCCTGCTGTTGCTGCGCACCGCCGCCAAGACCGAGATGGTTGCCGCCATGGCCTGGCTGACGATGCCGGCCCTGCTCGGGCCCGTGGTCGGCCCGCCGGTAGGCGGCTTCATCGTCACCTATTTCGACTGGCGCTGGACGTTCTACATCAATATCCCGATTGGCATCATCGGCCTGCTGGCCGTCACCGCGTTCATCAAGGACATCCGCGAGCCACCCGGCGCCGCGTTCGACCTGCGCGGCCTACTGCTGTCCGCCGTCGCCCTAGCCTGCTTCATGTTCGGCCTGGAGACCGCTGGCCGCGGCGTGGTCGCACAGACGGTGACCTATGCGATGATCGGCATCGGGCTGTGCTTTGCCTTCCTGTATTTCCTGCATGCGCGCCGTCATAAGGCGCCACTGCTGGACTTCACACTGATGCGCCTGCCATGCTTCGGCGTCTCCTTCACCGCGATGATGCTGTTCCGCACCGGTATCGGCGCCATCCCGTTCCTGCTGCCGATGATGCTGCAGGTCGGCTTCGGCCAGTCCGCGGTGCAGAGCGGGCTGATCACCTTTGCCTCGTCGGCCGGCGCGCTGGTCATGAAGCCGGCGGCGCAGCACGCGCTACGGCTGTTCGGCTTCCGCAACACGCTGATCTGGAACGGCGTGCTGTCTGCCATCATGCTGATTGCCTGCGCTGCGTTTCGCCCGACCTGGCCGGCCGCCGCCATCTACCTTGTCCTGCTGGTCGGCGGCTTCCTGCGCTCCTTGCAGTTCACCGCCTACAATACGCTGGCCTACGGCGACGTGCCGCGCCCGCGCATGAGCGCGGCGACCAGCCTCTATACCGCGGGTCAGCAGCTTGCCGCCACGATCGGCGTGACAGCCGGTGCGCTGTCGCTGGAGGTGGCGCGCCTGTTCTCCGGCCACGCCGATCCGACGATCGGCGACTTCAGCGCGGCCTTTGTCGTCGTGGGGTTAATGACGCTGGTTGCGGCCCCGATCGCCGTGCTGATGCCGGTGACGGCAGGCGACGACCTGACTGGCCGGCAATCGGCCAAAACCGAGGCATCCGAGCCCCGCCCGGGCGAGTAGGCGGTGCAGGCGGGCTTGCTCATTGGTCCGAAATTTCCCGAAATCATAATGGCTTGCCACTGGCTCTGAAGGTCTTGCTGGCACCTTGAAACTATTTCTGCTATGATGCGGCGCACCTCATGGTGGAGGTGGAGCGCCTGCCGATGGTCAAGCCTTCCGTTTCGTTAGGCCCCAGCGGCGCCTTCGGAAAACCCGATAAGACGACGTGGCTGATCGTCGCACTCGGCGGCGTGTCAGTCGGACTGCTGCTGCTGCCGGTGGTCACCAATCCGATCCCGCCGTTGATGGATTATGCCGGCCATCTGGCCCGCATCCACATTCTGTATAGCCTTATCCACGGCACCGCCTTCGCCGATATGTTCACCTATCGTTTCGCGGTGGTGCCAAACCTGGCGATCGACGGGTTCGTGCTCGGGCTGATGCAGCTTGGGGTCGGCATCGAGGCAGCCGGCCGGATTTTCCTCGGCCTGTCGCTGCTGGCGATGAGTGCCGGCGTCATCGGCCTGCACTATGCCAATTTCCGCCGGTTGTCGGTCTGGCCCTTGATCGCGCTGCCGTTCTTCTACCACGACATGTTCTTCGGCGGCCTGCTCAACTACTTCTTCGGCGTTGGCCTGGCCTTCATCGGGGCGGCCGGCTGGGAGATCGGCAAACGCGACCGGCCAATACTGGCACTTTGCGGGTTGGCACTGTGTTCGGTGCTGCTGTTCTTCTGCCATCTCGTCGCGCAATTGCTGCTGATCGGGATTGTTGTCGCCACGGAGTTCAGTGAGCTGTTTGTCCGCGGCCCGCTCGGAGGCCGAGGCAATTTTCGCCGCTTACCCGCGGTCCTGCTGGCGACCTGCCTGCCGCTGGGGCTGATGGCGCTGTCACCACTGACGTCGGGTACAGAACCGCCGTCGCTGGCCAGCTTTGTCCAGCAACTGACCTGGGCGGGGTTGCGCGACCGGTTCGTCGTCCTGCGCAACTTCACCTGGGCCTATGACGGTGTGATCGACAAGCTCTCCCTGCTGATACTGCTGGCGGTCGGCGGCCTGGCGTTGATGGCCGGCCGCCTGCGGGTGGACGGGCGGCGGCTGCTGCCAATCGCCGGGCTGCTCGTGGTCTTCCTGCTGATCCCGGATTTCTGGTTTGGCACCTACTACATCCCCAACCGCCTGCCGATCGCGCTGTTCATGCTTGCCGTTGCATCGACCGATGTCGTGCCGGCCCAGCGGATGGAGTTTCACGCGCTCGCTGCCGTGATCGCACTGCTGACTTTGGTGCGGGGAGCAGTGGTCGAGCAGGCCTGGCTGACGGCCAATGCGGCCTTCCGCCCGGTGCTGGCGGCGCTGGACACGGTGCCGCCCGGCACTCGTATCTACTCGGCCATTGCCTATACCGATTTCGCGCCGGTGGTGCGGGTGCCGATTGCATCCCTGCCGGGCTATGCGGTGATCCGGCGCAATGCCTACTATGCCGGGGTCTACGCGCTGCCGTCGCAAAACCTGGTCTATCGGCTGCCAGCCTATGCCGACGCGTCGTTCGTGCCAGTCTACCAGGTTGGTCACGTCTCAAAGTGGCTGCGGCCGGATGACCCGTATAACCCGCGGGAGTTGGCATTCTTCGACCTGGTCTTGGTGATCAACCCGGCACTGTGGCCGGCGCGGCCGCCTTCGGCATTGGTCCCTGTGGTGCGGGGCGAAGACTATGTGTTGCTTCGTATTCCTCACGCACCCGTTGCCGACCAGCCAGCGAAGTCGAAGGACCCTGGCGTCTGAAGCAAGACCGCCGCCAGCCGGCTCCGGTGACGGAGCCGCACCGGTGTTTGCCGGTGCGGCTGCTCACATGACTTCGTTACTTGATGCGGCCCATCTCCCGCAGCTTATCAACGACATTGCCCATCATGCCGAAATACGGCTTGACCTGGGTCAGGTCGCGAATCTGATCCAGGCTGTCGCGGACCATTTCGATCGTCACCGGTTCGGCCGGGTCGAATTGCTTGCCTTCGGTGACGAAGTACTGGACGCGGGCATAGCCGCCGGCGGTCGCGGCCATGATCTCGCCGTTCTGGTCGCATTCCTCGCTGCACAGCCACGCCACCATCGGGGAAACGAGTTCCGGCTTCATCCACGGCGCCATGTCTGGCGGCAGCAGCGATTCCGTCATCCGCGTGTAGGCGGAGGGGGAGATCGCGTTCAGGCGGATGTTGTATTTCGCGCCCTCGAACCGCAGCACGTTGATCAGGCCGTTCACTGCCATCTTGGCCGCGCCGTAGTTGGCCTGGCCGAAATTGCCGACCGTGCCGGAGCCCGAAGTCGTGACCACGATGCGGCCGTAGCTTTGCTTGCGCATGATCGGCCAGGCGGCCTTGGTGCAGTAGACGGTGCCGAAATGATGCACCTGATTGACGAACTCGTAGTCCTCCATCGACATGTTGTTGAACGCCTTGTCGCGGAGGATGCCGGCGTTGTTCACCAGGATGTCGACGCGGCCCCAGGTGTCCATGGCGGTCTGGATGATGCTGTTCGCCGCCTTCTCGTCAGCAACCGAAGCGTATGAGGCGACGGCCTCGCCGCCGGCCGCCTTGATCTCGGCCACCACCTTGTCGGCCACGGCCGAAGCGCCGCCGGTGCCGTCCACCGATCCGCCCGGGTCGTTCACCACCACCTTGGCACCGCGCGAGGCCAGCAGCAGCGCGTGGCTGCGACCGAGGCCCACGCCGGCGCCAGTGACGATGGCGACTCTGTTGTCGTAACGAACGTCCATACTCTTAGTTTCCTCTCAGGGCATTGCGGACAAAAGCGCCGCCGGATTCGAGGGCGCGCTGGCCGGCTTTCAACATCGGGAACCAGATGTGCCAGATGTGAACCATCTCCGGCCAAACCTCCAGCGTGGCCGGCACGTCATCGAGAGCGCATTTGCGGGCGAGTTGCAGGGAGTCATCCAGCAGCGTCTCGATCGATCCAACCTGGATCATCAGCGGCGGCAGCCCGCGCAAATCGCCGTAGATCGGTGCGGCGTAGGGGTGCCGCGGGTCGGCGCCGTTCAGGTAGGTCTTCGCCATGAACTCGATCGTGGCCTTCTGCACCTGCGGATCGGTTTCGGCACGATCGATGAAGGATTTCCCCAGTGCCTCCATGTCGACCCACGGTGAGATGCACCAGCCACAGCTAGGCAGCGGCAGCTTCGCGTCCTTGATCGCCAGCAGCGCGCCGACCACCAGCCCGCCGCCGGCACTGTCACCGGCAATGCAGATGTTTTTCGCCGCGATGCCGCTGTCCAGCAGGTAGCGGTAGGCGGCGACCGTGTCATCGACTGCCGCCGGGAACGGGTGCTCCGGCGCCATGCGGTAGTTGATGATCAGCGTGCGAGCCCCCGCCTGCCTTCCCGCTTCGGCGGCGAAATGCCGGTGGCTTTCGATCGAGCCGATGACGTAGCCGCCGCCGTGCAGGTACAGGATCGCCTTGTCGGCGCTGACATCCGGCGTGGTCAGCCATTCCGCGTCCACACCGTTGGCGCTGACCTTCTCGGCCTTCACCTGGCGGTTGGCCTTCTTCGCCAGTTCCGCGCCGCGGGCGTCGGAGTCCGCGCGCATCTGGGAAATTTCCGTCGCGCGCGGACGGCTGGCCATCAGCTCGCGGATTGCCTTGATTTCGGGGTCCATCAGCGTATGCCTCCCTTGAGTTCATCCTCGACGACGATGATATCGCGCGTGCGGTGGACGCGGTCGCCCCAGACGCGGTCGAATTCCTCGATCAGTTCCTTGATCGCGGTGCCGCTGGTGGCCGCCTTTGCCGCCTCCAGCGACGGAAAGCGGTAGAACGCCGTGTGCACCTTGGGATCCTGTGTGCTCCAGGCGCGCATGGCGGCTTCGGCGTTGAATGCCTTCAGTGCGTCGGGCAGGTGTTCCTTCTTGTACCAGGTGTCGAAACGAGGGCGATCGGCCATTTCGGCCAGCGTCGCGCGGACAACCAGGAACGCCGTGCTCATTTCGCATATTTCCCAGAGACCTGCGGCGTCGGACCTTCCTGGCCCTTCTGCTGCCGGTCGAGCCGCGTCTCCCGTAGCCAGGTGCGCTTCAGGTCGTCCTTCACGTTGAACTTCAGGCGGCCGAGGCCCTGCGTTTCCAGTTCCACGACGTCACCATCCATGAAGGAGGACAGGCCGCGATGGTTGGTGCCGGTGGCGAGGATATCACCCGGTTCCAGGGTGTGGATCGAGCTGACCCATTCGATGCAGCGGGCGATGTTGTGCGCCATGTCGTCGGTGTTGAAGTCCTGCTTCAGCTCGCCGTTGACCCACAGCTTGACTGGCAATTTCTGCGGGTCGGCGATTTCGTCCTTGGTCACCAGATAAGGACCGATCGGCGCAAACGTGTCGCGCGACTTCATGTGGAAGAAGCTTTGCGGCGGCAGGCCGCGGGCGGAGCCGTCGATGAAGTTGATGTAGCCGAAGATGTAGTCCATCGCCTGCGAAGCCGGCACGTTCGTTGCGCGCTTGCCGATGACGAGAGCCATTTCGGCCTCGCCTTCGAAGATCGTGGCGGGGACGTCAGGCAGCACCATGGTGTCGCCGGGGCCGATGATGGCGTTGGCTGCCTTGTGGAACGCGTTGATCGGGGCCGGCTTCGCCAGCGTGCCGTTCTCCATGTAGTTCACCGCCATGCAAACGATGTTGCCAGGGCGCGGCAGCGGCGGACGCAGGCGGACATTGGCCAGCGGGGTGCCGCTGCCGGTGGCGGCGGATTCGATGCGGCCCTTGCAGTCGCTCCAGCGCGCGATCACGCTGCTGATCAGGTCGCCAGGCCCGACATGCGGGATATCGCGGACCGCGGACGTCACGTCGTGGATGGCATCGCCCTTGACGACGCCCAGCTTGAAGTCGTCGAAAAATGCCAGCTTCATGGCTTGTTCCCTCCCAGGGATTGATTGAAGGCCGCTAGCCTAACCCGCGGTCAGGTCCGCCAGCAATGGCAGCGCCTCCCGCGCAAACCACTCCATCTGTTCCGACTTCTGTTCGTAAGGGCCGAGCAGATCGAGGGCGATGTGGCGGACGCCGGCGGCGTGGAACTCGCGGATGCGCTGCGCCACCATCTCGGGCGTGCCGAGGGCGCAGTAGCGCTGCGCCGCCTTGCGGAAGTCCATGGCGTAGCGGACGCTGAGCGTTTCCGTTGCCCTGTCCAGCGCCTCCTCATAGGTCTTGTCCAGACGGGTGAACAGCAAATGCCCCGTGCCGAACGGGATCGTTCCGCGTCCGGCCTGTTGCGCTGCGGCGTCGATGGTGGCCAGGGAATCGCGATACATCTCCGGCGTGATGACATAGGCGAGGTAGCCGTCGCCGAGCCGGCCGATGCGGCGCAGGGCGGGTTCCTTCCGGCCGGCGAACCAGATCGGCGGACCGCCATGCTGGCGCGGCGGCGGCTGCATCGGGACGTCGTCGAACGGGCCGTAGAACTTGCCGTGATGGCTGACCGGCTGGCCGCTGAAGAACTTGCGCAGGACCTGGACGCCTTCCGCCAGGCGGGCGCCGCGTTCGTTGTGCGGCACGTCGCAGGCGGCATATTCCTTGGGGAACTCGCCACCGACGCCGACGCCCAGGATAAAGCGGCCCTCGGTCAGGTGATCCAGGCTGATCGCCTGTTTCGCCACGGGCGTCGGGTGGCGCAGCGGCAGCAGCAGCACCGATGTCCCCAGGATCAGCCGCCGGCTGACCACCGCGGCCTGCGCCAGCTGCAGCATTGGATCGAGGATCGGCAGCGGGAACGAAATATGATCGCCGCACCACAGCGAGTCATAGCCCAGGCGGTCGGTGAGCTGCACCAGCTCGACCAGCTCATCGATAGCCGGCAGCCAGGGCGCGTCGGAGTGCTCCGTCCGGCGGTGGATCGTCTGGATGCCGATGCGCAGGCGCTTGTCCAGGATCAGGGTCATGCGGCGTCTCCGGGTTTCGGGGGATGTTGCGCGCGACTGGCAGGCGCGCCAAGCTTACGGAGATTGAAACAGAGAGAACGTCCCATGCCCGACATCCTGGAATCGGTCGAAGACCGCGTCGCCATCATCACCCTGAACCGGCCGGAATCGCTCAACGCGCTGTCGGAGGAGATCCGGGTCGGCATGCGGGACGCGATCACCAAGTACGGGCACGACAACTCCATTGGGTGCATCGTGGTCACCGGCAACGGCCGGGGCTTCTGCGCCGGCGGCGACGTGAAGACCATGGCCGGGCGGTCGGCCCGCGTGTTCGAGGAGCGGGCGGAGCAGATCCGAAACTCTAACAATATCGCACTGCTGATGAACAATGTGCCGAAGCCGATCATCGGCATGATCAACGGCGTTGCAGTCGGCGCCGGGCTGTCGATGGCGTGCGCCTGCGATATCCGCATCGCGGCGACGTCGGCTCGTTTCGGCAGCGGGTTCATCAAGATCGGCCTGTCCGGCGACTGGGGCGGCACCTGGACGGTGACGCGGTTGATCGGCACCGCCAAGGCGCGCGAGATGTTCTTTACCGGCGATATCATTGATGCGGAGGAAGCGCTGCGCATCGGCCTGGTGAACAAGGTCGTCGCCGATGCCGAACTGCGCCACACGACGATGGAGCTGGCTCGGCGCATCGCGTCGATGTCGCCGATCGCGCTGGGCTACACGAAGAAGAACCTGTCCGCCGCCGAAACGGGATCGTTCGAGGCGTCGATCGAGCTGGAGGCGGTGCACCAGGCGCGGTGCTCGCAGACCGAGGATCATCGCGAGGCGGTGGCCGCGTTCAAGGAAAAGCGCAAGCCGGTGTTCCAGGGCCGCTGATCGATGCGTGTCCTGAATAACCTGCCGCAGGCGGATCTGCGGACTACGGCGGCGGCGGCGATCGCCGCCGAACAGGCCGGTTATGATGCGCTGATGACGATGGAGAACAAGCACGATCCGTTCCTGGCGCACGCCGTCGCCGCGGTGAACACCGACCGGATCGAGCTGGGAACGTCCGTCGCCATCGCCTTTCCCCGCAGCCCGATGGTCGTGGCGAATGCGTGCTGGGATCTGCAGAATGCCTCGCGCGGGCGGTTCGTGCTGGGCATCGGGCCGCAGATCAAGCCGCATAACGAGAAGCGCTTCAGCGTGCCGTGGACAGCGCCGGCGCCACGGCTGCGGGAATATGTGCAGGCGCTGCGGGCGATCTGGACGACGTGGCAGACCGGGGCCAAGTTGGATTTCCGCGGCCAGCACTACACCTTCACGCTGATGCCGCCGTATTTCATGCCGCCGAGCATGGGACAGAAGATGGTGCCGGTGACGCTGGCGGCGGTGGGTCCGCATTCGTTACGGCTGGCCGGGGAGGTGGCGGACGGCGTGCGGCTGCACGGGTTCTGCACGCGGCGCTACATGGAAGAAGAAATCGTTCCGCGCCTCGCCGAGGGCATGGCCCGTTCGGGCCGGCAGCGGCAGGATTTCGAGATCACCGGCGGTGGGTTCATTGCCACCGGCAAGGACAACGATGCGGTGGCGAGAGCGTTCGAGGTGGTGCGCGGGCGCGTGGCGTTCTACGGCACGACGCCGGCCTATTGGGGGGTGTTCGAGCTGCACGGCTACGGCGACCTGGGGCGCGAGCTGAACGCGATGTCGAAGGCGGGGAAGTGGAACGAGCTGGCGAGCCGGGTGCCGGATGATCTGGTGCACCTGTTCGCCGCGGTCGGCACTCACAAGGAACTGCCGGGGACGATCGCGGAACGATTCGGCGGGCTGAGCGATGCGATCAACCTGCGGGCGGATGCCCAGAGCGCGGATACGAATGTGCCTCCGGACGTGATCCAGGAGATCAAGCGGATTGCGACGCCGTTTGGGGGGTATAAGGCGGCGTGGTAGGGGGCGCCGGACAACCTTCGCCGGCCGGTTAGTTGATCTGCGGTCGATTGAATGGGTTCAAGGTCGGCACGTCGAATGGCCTGAAGTCGCGGACGTTACGAGTAACCACAATCAGGCCATGCACGGCGGCCGTCGCGGCGATCATCGCGTCCTCCATCAGGTTGTCGGAGCGTCCGTGCATGAACCGCGCCCAGGTGCGGAAAGCGAGCGCGTCCATGTTGAGGATGGCATAGGTCTGCGCCACCCGCTCGAGCCATGTCTCGATCTCAGCGGCCCGGATCGGGTTCTGTGCACGCGTGACCTCGATCCCCGCTTGGATTTCACCGACCGTTACGGCTGAGATGTGGAGGTCCGCGTCAGCAACACTTCGCAGCCAAGCGACGACTGCGCCATGCGGCCGGGCCCGCCGCAGTTCCGAGATGACGTTGGTATCCAGCAGATACATCAGATCAGGTGAATACCTGTGCAACACGGCGCCGGAGGCGGCCGCGCCTGGGCAGGGGCAGATCCCCGCGCGCTTCGTCCGACAGCAGCAAGTCCTTCAGACTTGGCCGCGCGGCTTGCTGCAGGCGGCGCCAGTCAGAGGCGGGCACCAGCACGGCAGCCTCGGCGCCGCGCCTGGTGACCATTTGCGGGCCCTCCTTCAGGCACGTGTCCAGCAACTCACTGAAGCGAGCCTTTGCGTCCTGAACGGGCCAGTGCTTCATGGGTGACCTCTGTGACTGGTCAGATAACTAGTCCGTCGAAATTCACGCAACAAGTACCGCTGAGAGGCCGCCCGCGCTATGACTTTCCGTGGAAATAGCTGGACCGTAATTGCACCGAGTGGTCCGCTTCCCGCAATACCGGTAGATCAATACGCAGGTGCAGGTCTCGGATACTCAACCCGATCCCTACGCACAGGCTGCAAAAGCCTGACAGTGCCCGCCCGGGCCATTTCGACCACACATTTCGATACATGAGGCAACCGATGCCAGACAGGGCGATGGCGGAGAGAGTGGGATTCGAACCCACGGTACGCTTGCACGTACACACGCTTTCCAAGCGTGCGCCTTAAGCCGCTCGGCCATCTCTCCAGCGCGCGGCGCCTCCTTTAGCAGCGTCACGCCGCCAAAGAAACCCCGTTTCAGGCGTCCATCTTCAGCGCGGCGAGGAAGGCGGATTGCGGAATCTCCACCTTGCCGAACTGCCGCATCCGCTTCTTGCCTTCCTTCTGCTTCTCCAGCAGCTTCCGCTTGCGCGTAATGTCGCCGCCGTAGCACTTCGCGGTCACGTCCTTCGACAGCGCGCTGATCGTCTCACGCGCCACCACCCGGCTGCCGATCGCCGCCTGGATGGCTATCTTGAACAACTGCTTCGGGATCAGGTCCTTCAGCCGGCCGCAGATCGACCGCCCCCGGCTCTCGGCCGCCGACCGGTGCGCGATGAACGACAGCGCGTCCACCAGGTCGCCATTCACCAGGATGGAGATCCGCACCAGGTCGCTCTCGGCATACCCGTCCATCTGGTAGTCGAAGCTGGCATAGCCGCGGGAGATCGATTTCAGCCGGTCGTAGAAGTCGAACACCACCTCATTCAACGGCAGCCGGTAGACCGCCATGGCGCGGTTACCGACATAGGTCAGGTCCACCTGCTGCCCACGCCGTTCAGAGCACAGGCCCAGCACGTTTCCCAGATACTCGTCCGGCACCATGATCGTGGCCTTGATCCACGGCTCCTCGACATGGTCGATCACCGACCCGTCCGGCATGTCGACCGGGTTGTGCAGTTCCTGCATGTCCCCGTTGGTCTTGTAGATATGGTAGACGACGGAGGGCGCCGTCGCGATCAGGTCCAGGTCGAACTCGCGGGTCAGGCGTTCCTGGATGATCTCCAGGTGTAGCAGGCCCAGGAAGCCGCAGCGGAAGCCAAAGCCCAGCGCAGCCGAGGTCTCAGGTTCATAGTGGAACGAGGCATCGTTCAGCCGCAGCTTCGCCAGGCTGTCACGTAGCTTTTCGAAGTCGTCGGCGTCGATCGGGTATAGCCCGCACCATACCACCGGGATCGACGGCTTGAATCCCGGCAAAGCTTCAGCGGCCGGCATGCGGTCGTCGGTGATGGTGTCGCCGACGTTGCAATCCGCCACCGTCTTGATGGCAGCGGTGATGTAGCCCATCTCGCCGGGCCCGAGATCGTCGACCGGCACCATCTTCGGGGTGAACACGCCGACCTGCTCGATCTGGTGTGCCGCACCGGTCGACATCATGCGGATGCGCTGGCCACGACGAAGCCGCCCGTCCTTGATCCGCACCAGGATCACCACGCCGAGATACTGATCGTACCAGCTATCCACCAGCAGCGCCTTCAGCGGCGCATCGGCATTGCCGGTCGGCGGCGGCAGGCGGGTCACCAGCGCCTCCAGCACGCCTTCGATGTTCAGGCCGGTCTTGGCGCTGATTTCGACAGCGTCCGACGCATCCAACCCGATCACGTCCTCGATCTGCTGCTTGACCTTTTCCGGTTCGGCGGCCGGCAGATCGATCTTGTTGAGGATTGGCACGATCTCGTGGTTGGCGTCGATCGCCTGGTAGACGTTCGCCAGCGTCTGCGCCTCGACGCCCTGCGACGCATCGACCACCAGCAGGCTGCCCTCGCACGCCGCCAGGCTGCGGCTGACTTCATAGGCGAAGTCGACGTGGCCGGGCGTATCCATCAGGTTGAGTTCGTAGGTCTCGCCGTCCTTGGCCTTGTAGGTCAGCCGGACGGTCTGCGCCTTGATGGTGATCCCGCGCTCCTTCTCCAGCTCCATGTTGTCGAGAACCTGGGACGTCATCTCACGCGCCGTCAGGCCGCCTGTGTGCTGGATTAGCCGGTCGGCCAGCGTCGATTTCCCATGGTCGATATGGGCGATGATCGAGAAGTTACGGATACGCGAAAGGGGGGTGTCGGTCATGGTCCTGCGCTGTCAGCGGGTGCGGCACACATAGAGTGCTGCACCGCCCGTGTCATTAGGTTCACGATTCCTGAGCGCGCAGCATTTTCGGCCGCGGCAGCTTCGCCACCATGTCATCGAACCGGTTGCGCAGCTTGCGCAGCCTGGCGGACCCGGCCAGGCGGCGGTCGAGGAAGGCCAGCGTATCGGCGTCGCCTTCCGACGTGTCGCGCAGCCAGTACAGCACCGTCGCCGTATAAATCGCCGCCAGCTGCGCCCGCTTGGTATACCAGGCGAAGTCGGCCGACCGGTCGCCCGCCGCGTGCCAGATCGAGTCCACGGTCCGAGCGGTGCAGGAAGCCGCGGCGCGGGCATTTTGCGGCAGGGCCAGGACAGCGATGGCGCGCCGCACGGCCTCCTTGTGCGGCCGGCTCTGCTCGAGGCGCAGCGCGATGACGGCCCGCACCCGATCGGGCAGGCGCATGTCCGGCGGCAGATCCTTGGCCGCCTCCTCCATCCTCCGGTCGGCGAGGTCGCAGAATGTCTCGATCATGTCGACGGTGCCGAGGGGGAACAGCAGGTCGGCCTCATCCGCCGGCATACCGGCATCGCGCAGCCCGGCGCGCAGCGCGCGCAGCGTCCAGCCGTCGAACGGCACATGCGGCAGCATAGCCTCGATGGCCTTGTCGCGGTCCTCCAGGCGTTCCGGCGGCTGGATCATCGGTCTATCCCCATCATGACTGCGCCGCAGCCTGTGCGGCGGCGGTGGCGCGGTTGAGTTCTTCGTTGAAGCCGAAATAGCGGAAATCGGTCATCCGCATCGGGTACAGGATGCCGTCCAGATGGTCGTATTCGTGCTGCACCACCCGGGCGTGGAAGCCGGACGCCTCACGCTCGATCACCTGGCCGTCGCAGTCGACGCCGCGGTAGCGCACGCGCTTGGCCCGTGGCACGGCGGCGCGCAGATCAGGAATCGACAGGCAGCCTTCCCAGCCCAACTCCCGCTCCTCGCCGAGCAGTTCCACGGTGGGGTTGATCAGCACGGTGTTCGGCTGCTGCGTGTCGTCCTTGTCGCTGGTGGCGCGGCCACCGGGCACGCGGAACACGAACAGGCGCAGTGGCTGGAACACCTGCGGCGCGGCAAGGCCGACGCCCGGCGCATCCTCCATCGTCTCCATCATGTCGGCAACCAGCCGGCGGATGTCCGGCGCGCCCGGATCTGCCACCGGTTCACATTTCCGCAGCAGCACCGGGTGGCCCATGCGGGCGATCTTCAGGATGGCCATGTCCGCTCCGTGGTGGTCTCACTCAAATTGGGCTTGCGAGTCCGATCCGCCATGCTAAGACGGCACTTTCCCGCGCCGGGGCCTCCGGCGGCGGGCGTTTCGTGCACCCGATGGGCGGGGGCGCATCAGGAAAGGAGCAGGCGGCCAAGTGCAAGTCCTCGTGCGTGATAACAATGTTGACCAGGCGCTGAAAGCGCTGAAGAAGAAGATGCAGCGGGAAGGCATTTTCCGTGAGATGAAGCTGCGCCGGCATTATGAAAAGCCGTCTGAGCGCCGGGCTCGTGAAGCCGCGGAAGCTGTGCGGCGCGCCCGCAAGCTGGAGCGCAAGCGGCTGGAGCGTGAGGGCTTCTGAGCCCTACCTGACGGCCTGAAACCGCGAGAGTGCTGTTCGGCTGGGCTGGCGTTGCTGCCCGGCCGATTGTGCCTGTACGCGCGGTGACGGCTCAGTCGTCGGGTTTTCGGAGCCATCCAGCGTTCGCACTCGACCAGAATAGTCACCGAGCCATATATTGTGCTCCAGGTTTTATAGAATCCGAGGCTGCTCATGGCGCTGAGCCTGAAGGACAAGGAGGCTGATCGTCTCGCCAGGGCTGTTGCGGCCCTGACCGGCGAGACTTTGGCGGAAGCGGTGCGAAGTGCGCTGCGGGAACGGCTGGAACGTGAGACGCTACGGCGCGGACACCGTACACGCTCCGCCGAAAACCTCCTCGCCATCGGTCGAGCGTGCGCGGCGCTTCCTGACCTCGATCAGCGCAGTCCCGACGAAATCGTTGGCTATGACGAGAATGGGATGTGGCGCTGAGTGGTCATCGACACCTCGGCGCTCGTTGCAATTCTCCTTGGCGAACCGGAGGCGGAGGCATTCGCCGAAATCATCGAGGCGACCGCGCTCTGCGTGATCTCGGCCGTTACTCGCGTCGAACTGTCCTGCGTCATCGAAGGACGCAAGGGCGAGGAAGGCCGACAGGCGGTCGACCGCCTCCTGGTCGATGCGCAGGTGGAGATGGTTTCGGTCACACCACGGCAGGCGTTGCTTGCTGTGAACGCGTTCCGGCGCTTCGGGAAAGGTCGTCATCCAGCCGCCCTTAACATTGGTGACTGCTTTTCCTACGCCTTGGCAATGGAGTTGGACCGGCCGCTCTTATGCAAGGGGCAGGACTTCCAGCAGACAGACGTACCGATTGTTGCCCTGACAGCGCCGTGACGACCGGCTACGAACTGTGATAAGGCGCACCAATCCGGCGCGGGTCGATCCATACTCGGTATTGACGCAGAAACACACATCGGCACAATTGGACTGACCCACCGGGGTCAGCCTCCATGAAAGCGCCAGACCAAACACGGCAAAGCGCCGTGTTCAGCCATCTTCGCCAGAGCATCCTGTCCGGGGCGCTGCCACCCGGCGGCCGCCTGCCGCCGACCCGTGCGCTGGCGCAGGAAATGGGCGTGGCAAGGCAAACCGTCGTGCTTGCCTATGAGCGTCTTGCCGATGAGGGCTACGTCCGCGGCCGCACCGGCAGCGGCACCTACGTCGCCGACGATTTGCCCGACCAGGCCCCGCGCCCTGCTGAACCACCGCGGGCCGCCGCCGTTGCGCTGTCCGCCCGTGGCGCCCGCCTCGCCGCCATACCCGCGTCCGCCGCCCCGCGTGACGCGTCCGGCGGCCTGCTGCTCGCCGGCGGCCTGCCCGCGCCCGACCTGTTCCCGTCCGAAGCCTGGGCCCGCTGCGCGGCCCGAGTGCTGAAGCCGCTGGCGGGGGAACTCTCCAGCTACCCGCCGCCACAGGGCCTGTTTGCGCTGCGCGAGCAGATCGCCGCCCACCTTGCCGCCACTCGTGGCCTGGTCGTCGATCCCGGCTGCGTCATCGTCACTGCCGGCACGCAGCAGGCGCTGCGCACCGCCGCCGATCTGCTCCTGGACCCCGGCGATCCGGCCTGGGTCGAGGATCCCGGCTATATCGCCGGCCGTGGCGCGCTGATCGCGGCCGGCGCTGTACCGGTTCCGGTGCCGAGTGACGGCGAGGGGCTGGACGTTGCCGCCGGCATCGTCGCCGCTCCCCGCGCCCGCCTCGCCCTCGTCGCCCCCTCCCACGCCACCCCACTCGGCGGTACGCTGCCGGTCGGCCGGCGCCTCGCGCTGCTGGACTGGGCACGTAATGCCAGTGCCTGGATTCTGGAGGACGATTGCGACTCCGAGTTCCGCTGGGAGGGCAAGCCGCTGCCGCCGCTCGCCAGCCTCGATCGTGCCGGCCATGTCATCTACTGCGGTACGTTCAGCAAGACGCTGGCCCCCGCATTGCGCGTCGGCTTTGCCGTCGTGCCGGCGCCGCTGGTTCCCGCCTTCGTCAGAGCGCGCACCCTGACAGATCGCGGCACCGATGCGTTCACGCAGGCGATCCTGGCCGAGTTCATGCGGTCCGGCCTGCTCAGCCCGCATATCCGCCGGATGCGGACAGAATACGCCCGCCGCCGTGCCGCGCTGCTGGCGGCGATGGAGAAGCACGGGCGCCTGGCGACGCCGCTCGCCGCGCCGGGCGGCCTGCACATGGTGGCGCGCCTGCGCGACGATATTGATGAGGCCGCCGCCGTGCGCGCCTGCCGAGCGCGGGATCTGGCGGTGTCGCCGCTGCGCGCCTACTACGCCGGCGCGCCACGCATGAGCGGCCTGGTCCTGGGCTTCGCCGCCACGCCGCCGGCGCTGGCCGCCGACGCTGCCCGGCGGCTGGAGGCGGCGCTTGGTTCGGTCGCGGCCCAGGCACCGTCAGCTCTTGCTGCCGCTACCGCCTGAGCCGCCGAACAGCCCACCCAGGATGCCGCCGATCGGGCTATATCCGTTATCAACGGCAATGCCTTACCCAGCAACACCGGCCAGGAAATCTGACATTGTCGAGTGCGTCGCGTGTGGTTACACCGTGACGATCACTGTCCCCGCGCGCTCGTGTTCCGTTCGCCCTACCTCCACCGGCAAGCCTCTGTGACGTTTCGCCTATGGCTCGCGTCGTTGCTGCTACTCGGCCAAATGCTTGGATCCGGCAGCCAGATGGCACGGGCAGCCATGTCGCCCGACCTGCTGAAGCTCCTGGCCGCCCAGGGCGTCCTGTGCCATGCCGAAGGCAGCCCCCGCGACACCGATCCGTCAGGTCCGGCGGCCCCATCGCCGGACCAGCATGATTGCGCTCTCTGCGTCGCGAGATGCCAGGACACGACATCATATCTGGCGCCGGCAGAGGACACGTGTCTGCCCGAACCGCGGCTGACGGAAGCCGCCGAGCACATCGATCTTCCGCCTGCGACCGGCCCGCCACGGCAGATTCGCCAGACCGCGCGTCCCAGGGCGCCACCACCCTCCATCGTCTGAAAGCTCATTCTCCGGCTGGCCTTCGGGTTGGCCGTGTTGTCTTTCTGATGGAGAGAATTCATGTCCCCACGTCCCCGGCGAGTCAGTCGCCGCGCCGCCCTGGGCCTCGGCCTGGCGCTGCCCTTTGTCACGCGGGCCAGCGCCGCCCCGCTCGTCATCCGTGACGTCAATAACCGCGTAGTCACGCTCAAGGCGCCGGCAGAGCGGATTGTCCTGGGCTTCTACTATGAGGAGTTCACCGCCATCGCCGGGGTTGCCGGCTGGGATCGAGTGGTCGGCTTCAACCGTACCGCCTGGGCCGACTGGCGAACCGCGATCTTCGCACGCTACAGCAAGCCCATCCCGCGCCTGACCGGCCTGCCGGATGTCGGGGCGACGGATGAGAACACGTTCAGCCTGGAAAAGGTGCTGGCCCTGCGTCCCGACCTGCTGATCCTGCCCGATTGGTCCTTCGCCGTTCTGGGCGAGCAGGTGAAACAACTGGACGCCCTGGGCATCCCTGTACTTGTCACCGACTACAACGCCCAGGTGCCGGAGCGGCATATGGCGAGCACCCTGGCCATCGGCATGGCCACGGGCAACGAGGCGCGCGGACAGGAGCTGGCGGCGCTATACGCCGGCAAGGTTGCGGACATACGCCGCAGGATCGCGGGTGAGGCGTCGAAGCCCAAAGTCTATCTCGAGCTCGGACAAGGCGGCGCGGGCGTGGTCGGCAATTCCTACGGCACCGGGATGTGGGGTCGCATTCTCGACCTCGTGGGCGCGGCCAACATCGCGGCGCCGTTCATCCCCGGCGCCTACGCGCCGATCAACCCAGAGGCGGTTCTGGCCGCCAATCCCGACGCCATCTTCATCGCCGGCTCGTCCTGGGCGAACCGGCCCAATGCGGTGCGCACGGGTTTCGATGCCAGTCTCGCCACCACCCGAACCAGCCTGGCACCCTATGCCCAACGGCCGGGTTGGCCCCAGCTGACTGCCATTCGCGACGGCCAGTTGTTTGCCATCGAGCACGGTTTGTCGCGCGCCTTGTTCGACTACACGGCGATGCAGTTCATCGCGAAGCAGATATTTCCGGACCGCTTCGCAGACATCGATCCGGTTGCAGAGCTGCGGCGCTACCACGAGGCATGGCTGCCCGTGACATTCGAAGGCACGTGGATGGCCCGCCTGGCAGAGCGCGGCGCGTGAGCACGGCCAGGGTGCGGGCTGTGACCGTCCGCCAACAGTTCGGGAAGGCGGACGGGGCGCGCCCTGTCCTCAGCGCTGCTGACGGCTGGCGCACCCAGGGACGACGGCGCCTGGGCCGCGTGGCAATGGCAGGCGGGGTGATGGCAGCCAGCTTCGTCGCGGACATCGCGACCGGGCCGGCGCTGCTGCCGGTGCCAGCGGTGCTGCGGGCCCTGGTGGCGCCGGGAAGCGATCCAATGATGGATGCGATCGTGCACGCGCTGCGCCTGCCCATTGCGGCAATGGCGCTGCTTGTCGGCGCTTCGCTCGGCATGTCCGGGGCAGTCATGCAGACCATCCTGAACAACCCGCTGGCCAGCAGCTACACGCTAGGCGTCTCGGCCGGCGCCGGATTTGGCGCCGCACTGGTCATCCTGTTCGGTGCCGCCTTGCCCCTGCCTGAACCCTGGGCCATTCCGTTGGCGAGCTTCATCTTCGCCGGCGTTGCCTGTGCCGCGGTTGCGGGGGTCGGCCACCTTCGCGGCGCCACGCCGGAATTGCTGGTGCTGGCCGGAATCGCCTGCCTGTTCCTGTTCCAGGCGTTGCTGTCGCTGCTGCAGTTCCTCGCCTCACCCGAGGCGCTGCAACAGATCGTGTTCTGGCTGTTCGGCAGCCTGACACGCGCCACGCTGCCGAAGGTGGCAATCGTGGCGACGGTGCTGGCCGCCGTGCTGCCGTTGCTGATGGCCGACGCGTGGAAGCTGACCGCGCTGCGCCTCGGCGACGAACGTGCGCGTGCCCTCGGCGTGCGGGTCGGCGCGTTGCGGCTGCGCGCGCTGATCGCGGTGTCTCTGCTGACCGGCGCCGCCGTGGCCTTCGTGGGCACCATCGGCTTTATCGGCTTGGTCGCGCCGCATGTCGCACGCCGGTTTGTCGGGGAGGACCAGCGCCATCTGCTGCCCGCCTCGGCGGTGATGGGCGCCTTGTTTCTGTCGCTGGCCTCGGTGGCCAGCAAGACGATCATCCCCGGTGCGCTGTTCCCGATCGGCATCGTCACCGCATTGATCGGCGTACCGTTCTTCGGCTGGCTGATCCTTGCCGCGGGACGGGTCCGATGATCCTGCAAACCAATGGCGTAAGCGTCCGGTATGGTGCTGCGTGGGCCGTGCGGGACGTGACGCTGACCGCCCGAGCCTGCGAGGTGCTGGCGGTGGTCGGGGCAAACGGATCCGGCAAGTCCAGCCTCGTGCGGGCATTGGCGGGCGTGCAACGTCATGAGGGGACGGTGCTCTGGGATGGGGCGCCCACGCCGGCGGGACGGATTGGCTACATGCCGCAGGACACCGCCACGCGTGCCGCGCTGACCGTGTTCGAGGTGGTGCTGCTCGGCCGGCTGCGCGGCCTGGCGATGCGGGTGAATCCGCGCGACCTGGCCGCGGCCGAGGCGGCCCTGACCGAGGTCGGTATCGCCGATCTTGCCGACCGGCGCATCGATGAACTGAGCGGCGGGCAGCGGCAGATGGTGCTGCTGGCGCAGGTGCTGGCCGGTGATCCGCTCGTGCTGCTCCTCGATGAGCCGACCAGCGCGCTCGACATCGCGCACCAACTGCATGTGCTTGCGACTTTGCGCGCGGCGACCCGCCAGCGCCGCCTGATCACCGTCGCGGTGCTGCACGACCTGAACGCCGCCGCGCGCTTCGCCGACCAGGTCGCACTTCTGCATGGGGGACGGCTGTTGGCGCATGGCGCGCCCATGGAGGTGCTGCGCCCGCCGATGCTGGAGCTTGCATTCGACGTTCATGTCGCAGTCGATCCGGGATCGGACGGCCATCCCGTGGTGCTGCCGTTGCGGGCGCGCTGGTCATGACCGCAAAGATCCGTATGCGCATGAGTGGCCAGAGCCGTGTCCGGGGGTGAAGGTGTCGGCCGTACGGTGATCGAGGCAGTCCGGGCCAGGCTATCCCCGCAGGTGTCTCGTTACCGATGCACGAGCAATCCTGCTTGGCACGGCGCGGGCGTGGCATCCGGCTTGCGTTGGCGGGACCAGGACGCGGAAGCTGGCTGTTCGAGGAGTCTGCGCCCCGCGGACGCTCTTGATGCGTCCGCACGGTCCCTCGTCGCGTGGTCCGCGCCGCCTGACAGCGTGCTCGCAAAGGCCCACGCCGCCTGTCTTTGCAATGTGCCCGAAATGCGCCATCGTACGACCTGGAACACCCACCAGAGCGGAGTGCAGCGAATGCCGGACATCCATCCGCAGATCCTGAAGGCGCGCGACCTGCAGCCGCTGCTGACCGATCGGGGGGCGGAAATCAACCGTATCAGGGAGCTGACGCCGGATGTGGTCAGGGCACTGAAGGACGGCAATTTCTTCCGCATGCTGCAGCCGAAATCGATCGGCGGGCTGGAGATGAAGCCGTCCGACTTCTCCAAGACGACCGAGGCGATCGCCACGGCGGACGGCTCAACCGGCTGGGTAGTCTGCCAGAGCAATGGCTGCTCGACCACGTCCGCCTATCTGGATCCGGCAGTGGCTCGGGAAATGTTCGGGCCCGTCGATGGCATCCTCGCCTGGGGTCCGCCTGGCGCACCGTTTGAAGCAGAGCCGGTCGAGGGCGGTTATTGCGCCTCCGGCACGTGGCGCTTTGCCTCCGGCTCCCAGAACGCCACCTGGCTCGGTGCCCATATGCGGGTGAAGGGCCGGAGCGAAATCCGGACGGTGCTGTTTCCCAAGTCCAGCGCCGTCATGACCGATATCTGGCATACGCTGGGCCTGCGCGGGACCGCCAGCAATGAATACACGATCAAGGATCTGTTCATCCCCGAAGATCACTCCGTCCTGCGGGACAAGCCGCAGTACCGGCGTGAGTCCGGGCCGCTGTATCGTTTCACCAGCGGACAGCTTTATTCCGCCGGGTTTGCCGGCGTCGGTCTGGGAATCGCCCGTGGCCTGATCAATGCGTTCCTGGACCTGCCGGCGACCAAGGTGTCGCGCGGGGCCAGTAAGCCGATGCGTGAGAATAACGTCGTGCAGTCGCAGTTGGCACAATCCGAGGCGCGCTGGCACTCGGCCCGCGCCTTTCTGCACAACACGCTGGACGAGATCTATGAGTTCGTGATGCATAACGGCGAAATGACGGAACAGCAGGCGGCGACGCTGCGCTTGGCCTCGACCTGGGCAATCAACCAGTCTCGAGAGGCGGTGAACACGCTGTTCCACTGCGCCGGATCGATTGCGGTGTTCGAGGATCAGCCCTTCGAACGCCGGCTGCGCGACATCCACACCGTCTCGCAGCAATCCCAGGGCCGGCAACTTCATTACGAGTCCGTCGGCCAGATCATGTTTGGCATGAAGCCGGAAAACCAGTTCTGAAGGGGAACAGACCGATGCCAGCGCAATCGCTGAACCACTACACGATCATCGCCCGTGATTTGGAGCGGACAAAGGATTTCTATTGCGACATCGTCGGCCTGACGGTCGGCGAGCGCCCGCCGTTGGCCTTCCCGGGCTACTGGCTGTATTGCGGCGGCGTACCGGTGGTCCATCTGCTGGGCTACCAAGCTCATCAGCCGGTGATCGCGGACGGACCGTCCTATCCGGCAAAGACCGGGCGGCTGGATCACATCGCGTTTTCCTGCGTCGGCCTGAAGGAGATGCGCGAGAATCTGAAGTCGCGCGGCCTGAAATACGATGAACGCGTGCTGCCACGGCTGAACATGACGCAGTTGTTCTATCCCGATCCGGACGGGATTTCCGTCGAGTGCAACTTCCCGCCGGAGGAAACCGAGATACCAGCGGCGGCACCGGCCGCAGCGGCAAAGCCTGCCGCGAAGGTGAAGAAGAAGGCGCCGGCGCACGCCTGAGCCCGGCGGCCTGCCTCCGTTGCGCCGGCGGGCGTTTCTGCGGTCCGCCGGCGCCGTGGCACTGCAGCCGGCGCTGGCCGTCGCCGCCCCTGTGGCGCAGCAGACACTGCGACGCGTCCGGCCGAGCGATCCGGACTGGCCAGGGCCGGAGGCGTGGGCTGAGCTGAATAAGGCTGTCTCGGGCCGGCTGGCGAAGGTGCCGCCGCTGCTCGCGCCTTGTGCTGCCGCCCCCGACAGTGCCGCCTGCGCCACTGTCCTGCAGGGGCTGAAGAACCCGTACTTCATCGCGGAACAGCCGGCTGGGACGCAGACCTCCGGCTGGCTCGACGCCTGGACGTCTCAGCCAAGCACCTATGTGGTGGCGGCGCGGCGGACGGCGGATGTGGTGGCGGCGGTCAGCTTCGCCCGCAACCGGCGGCTACGGCTGGTGGTGAAGGGCGGAGGGCACTCCTACCTTGGCGGCTCCAACGCGGCGGATTCGTTGCTGCTGTGGATGCGTGGGATGGACGCCATCACACTGCATGACCATTTCGTTCCGCAGGGCTGCCTCGTTCAGCATCAGGGACCAGTGCACGCCGTCTCGGTACAGACCGGTGCCCGCTGGCTGCCGGTCTATGAAGCTGTCACCACGCGCGCTGGCCGCTATGTCCAGGGCGGCGGCTGCACCACCGTCGGCGTCGCTGGATTCATCCTGGGCGGCGGCTTCGGCAGCTTTTCCAAGCGGCACGGCACCGGCGCATTGCATCTGCTGGAGGCGGAGATTGTTACCGCGGATGGCGCCGTGCGCATCGCCAATGCCTGCACCAACCGAGACCTCTTCTGGGCCCTACGCGGTGGCGGCATCGGCAGCTTTGGCGTGGTGACGAGGCTGACGCTGCAGACCTTCGGCCTGCCGCGCTTTGCCGGCGTAGTGATGGGCACGATCAAGGCGTCGTCGGATGAGGCGTTCAAGCGGCTGATTGCGCGCTTCAACGACCTGTATGCGACGCGCCTGTTCAATCGGCATTGGGGAGAGTCGGTCTCGTTCACGCCGCAGAATTCGATGGCGCTTAACCTCGTGTTCCACGACCTGGACCAGCACGCGGCCGAAACGGCGATGCGACCATTGCAGGATTTCGTTGCTGCCGCGCCGCTCGACTACACCATGACGGAACCGTTCAAGATCCTTGCCATTTCTGCCCGGCGCTGGTGGGACACGGCGTATTTGTCGAAGCACTATCCGTTCGCGGTGGTGCATGACCCACGCCCCGGTGCGCCGCCGGGTGACGTATGGTGGGCCGGCAACCAGGGTGAGGTCGGGTTCTTCATCCATGGCTATGAATCAGTGTGGCTGCCGTCGTCGCTGATCGACCAGCCCCGGCGGGCGACGCTGACTCAGGCTCTGTTCGATGCCAGCCGGCATTTCCGGGTGGCGCTGCACTTCAACAAGGGTCTGGCCGGCGCGCCGGAGGACATTCTGGCCGCGGTGCGTCGTACGCCGATGAATCCTGCAGTGACGCACGCATTTGCTCTGGCCATCGTCGCCCGTGGCGGGCCGCCGGCTTATTCCGGCATGCCCGGCGACGGACCGGACTTGCCGCTCGCCCGTCGCAACGCCGAGGCAATCGGCAAGGCGATCGGCGTCCTGCGTGCAGTGGCACCGAAAGGCGGTTCGTATGTGTCGGAGGCTGGCTTCACCGACCCGGACTGGCAGCGGAACTCGTATGGCCCGAACTATCCGCGCCTGCTGGCGGTAAAGCGGAAATACGACCCCGACGGGCTGTTCGTGACGCACCATGGCGTCGGCAGCGAGGCATGGAGTGCCGACGGGTTCGTCAGGGTGTAGAGTGTAGTATCGGCGCCTGGGACGCGGGCATGTCCACGCCCGGCTTGCACGGCGCGGGATTTTCGGCACTAGGTTCGGCCCTTGTGATGAAACTGGGCCTGCCTTGATGAACCCTCTCTGGAGCCAGCTCGCGCGCGAGCTTTCACCTTATGTGCCCGGCGAGCAGCCGCGCATGGCGAACCTGGTGAAGCTGAACACCAATGAGAGCCCGTTCGGCCCGTCGCCGCTGGCGCTGGAGGCCATGCGCGTAGCCGCTGCGGACACGCTGCGGCTCTATCCCGATCCGGAGGCGACCGAGCTGCGCGAGGCACTGGCCGCACACCATGGCGTGCAGCCCGAGCAGGTGTTCGTGGGCAACGGGTCGGATGAAGTGCTGGCTCATGCGTTCGCAGCGCTGCTGAAACAGGCGAAGCCGCTGCTGTATCCCGACATCACCTACAGCTTCTATCCGGTATGGGCGCAGCTCTTCGACGTTTCCTATGAAACGGTGCCGCTCGATGCCGATTTGCGGATCCGCACCGAAGATTACCGTCGCCCTGCCGGCTCGATTGTCATTGCCAACCCGAACGCCCCAACGGGGATAACGCTGGCCCGATCTGCGATTGCCCAGCTTCTGGAAGAGCATACCGACATCCCGGTGCTGATCGACGAGGCTTATGTCGATTTCGGCGGCGAGAGCGCCGTGCCGCTGATTGCCAATCACCCGAACCTGCTGGTCGTGCAGACCATGTCGAAATCGCGCGCCCTCGCCGGTCTCCGCGTCGGCTATGCCATCGGACAGGCGGGGCTGATCGAGGCATTGCGCCGGGTCAAGGACAGCTTCAACTCCTATCCGCTGGGCCGCATTGCGCAGGCCGGCGCGACCGCCTCGGTCCGCGACGACGCCTATTTCCGCCAGAGCTGCGCGCGCGTGATCGCCGGCCGCGAGGCGATGACGCAGGCGCTAACAAAGCTCGGCTTCTCCGTCCTGCCGTCAGGGGCGAATTTCGTCTTTGCCCGGCATTCTGCTGTGGGCGGCCCCGAACTGGCCGCTGGACTACGAGAGCGGGCGGTGCTGGTCCGGCATTTCAACAAGCCGAGGACGGCGCCCTATCTGCGAATCACCGTCGGGACCGAAGCGGACACGCAGCGGTTGATCGGTGCGGCCGCCGAGGTGCTGGCAGCGGTGTAGGCGCGGATTGCCGCCTGGGCGTATATTAGAGGTTGCTACCCTGCGCGGCACGCCGCGCATTGGCCCTCGGCCTCGATCGTCGCCTTGCCCACCGTGAATCCAACCCGTTTCGCCGCATCCGCCAGCGCGTGGGCTAACTCATGGTCCTCCAGCTCGATCACCTTGCCGCAGCTCCGGCAGATGAAGAACTGCGCGGCATGGTCGTGGTCATGGTCCTCCTCGGCGATGCAGCCGACAAAGGCGGACAGCCGTTCCAGCTTGTGCACCAGACCGTGCTCCTGCAGGAACTCCAGCGCCCGGTACACCGTGGGTGGCGCCGCACCGTGCCGGGTACTGCGTAGCTGGTCCAGCAGGTCATACGCGCCGGTCGGTGCATCCCGGTCCAGGATCAGACCTAACACCTGGCGGCGCAGCTCCGTCAGCTTGACGCCACGGCTCTCACACATAACGGAGGCACGATCGAGCAGCGTTTCGGTGCGCGGGGTAAACCCCATAGGCTCCTCTCCTACGGTCCTGCCTTGGCGACGGGCAGGCGCAACGCCAAGATAACATCCATGAGCCAGATTGCCACTCAGCCAGACCCGGTCCTCGCGGCCATCAAGTTCGACTCCCACGGCCTGGTGCCGGCCATCGCGCAGCAGCACCAGACAGGCGAGGTGCTGATGATGGCCTGGATGAATGCCGAGTCGATCCGGGAGACACTGGCGACCGGCCGCGTCTGCTACTACAGCCGCAGCCGTGGCGGGCTGTGGCGCAAGGGCGAGACATCTGGCCAGACGCAGCACCTGAAGGAGCTGCGTATCGACTGCGACGGCGACACGCTGCTGCTGCTCGTGCATCAGGATGGCGTTGCCTGCCACACCGGTCGCCGTTCCTGCTTCTACCGTGCGGCACGCGATGGCGGGCTGACCGAAATTGCGGCGCCGGAGGTCTCTCCCGAGGCGCTGTACGGCCACGGCCACAGTCATGGCTGAGACCACGCCGGTCACGCTGCTGACCGGCTTCCCAGGCGCCGGCAAGACGACAGTGCTGAACCAGCTGCTCAAGACGCCGCAGTTCGATCGTGCCGCCGTGCTGGTGGATGAGTTCGGGGATGTCGCCATTGGCCACAGGCTGGTGCGAAAGATCGACAACAGCGCGGTGCCGATACCGGCAGGCTGCCAATGCTGTATCCCGCGCAGCAACCTCGTGCAGACGCTGCGTAGCCTGCTTCCCCGCGCGCGCCTGGACCAGGTCAGCCGCGTCGTGATCCAGACTTCTGGTCTGGCTGATCCAGTGCCGACCCTGGCAGGGCTGCTGCGCGATCCGGCCGTAGCCGCTGCATACCGCCTCGACAGCGTGATTGCGGTCATTGATACGGTGAACGGCCTGCAGCACCTGGACCGCTACGACGAGGCCCGTAGGCAGGTCGCCGTGGCCGATTGGCTTGTGCTAACCAACACCGATCTGGCCGATGGCGCGGCGCTGCGGCCCCGGCTTCGGGCGCTGAACCCAGCCGCAACCGTGCTTGCCGATAGCCAGGCGGTGCAGGTACTTGCTGATATGCTGGACTCCGGAGGGCGGCGGTTACGCTCCCAATGCTGGACGGCGGACGACAGCGCGAGCCATGGCAGCAAGAGTCAGGCTGTCACCCTGACCTGGAGCGAACCAGTGTCCAGGCAGCCCTTGCTTGCGACACTGCGGCACGTTGTGGCGACACACGGCGACGCCCTGCTGCGTGTAACAGGCCAGCTATGGTTCACTGATGAGAGCCAGCTGTATACGGTGCAGGGCGCGGGCCATCTGCTACAGGATCCGGAACCACTGGCAGGCAGGCCCACATCAACGGAGCGCCTCAGCCGGCTTGTCATCGTGACCGACCGGCCGCTGCGCGCGGTTATCGAAGCCGCATTTTCAGCCGCATCAGGTGCCGGCCGTTGAACCGCACGCAAGTTGATGAGGCGGCGACAGCGGCAGTGACAGGGTCACCGTCGTGCCGGCATCCGGCGTCCGCGTCACCTCGAGCCGAGCACCCATTGCCGCGGCCAGTCGGTAGCTCAGGGTCAGTCCAACGCCAATCTTTGGCGTCATCAGCGCCGCCACCATGGCACCGGGATCGCGCCACTGCGATGAGGACGCTGGCTCGGCGGGGCAGATCGCGGAATCGGCCACGGCAACCTGCACCGCGTCCGGATTCTGCTGGATAGAAACGCAGATGCTGCCAGAGTGGCTTGTCATCCGGATCGCATTGAACAGCAGGTTGTCCAGAATACGCCGTGTCATCTGTGGATCGACATAAGCATCGAACGCCTCCTGGTTCGCGGTGACATGACGGCTGACTTCCATGCCGACGTCGCTGTCGGCGGCGACGGATCGTGCGTTCGCGACGGCATCCCGCAGCAGGACGCCGACGTCGGTACGCGCCACATGGATCGGATTGCCGTCGATCTGTGTCAGGCCAATCAGGTTGTCGATGGTTAGCAGCAAGTACTGTCCGCCGGCCCGCATCTTCCCCAAAGGTCCCTTCTGATCGGCTCGGGCACCGGCAAGCAACAGGCTCGTCATCGCTATCATCGTGTGGAGCGGGTTGCGCATCTCGCGCCCGAGACTGCTCAGCAAGTCCGTCCGAATGCGCTCCGCCGTCTCGGCTCGCCGCGTCTCCGCCGCGAGTCGACTCTGGATACTGCGGGCGTGGTAAACCAGCAGCGCGGTCGCCAGGATGGCAAGGACTGACAGGACGCGGTTGCTCACCAGGTCCGGCAGGTCCGGGTCCTGGAACGGGAAGAACGCGCCGATGACCACAAGGCCCAGGCTGGCCCCGGTTAGCAGCCACAACATCCACCCGTCCCGGTACAGCAGCCCGGTTCCAATCACGGGAATATAGATGATGCCGTAGGCCAGCGTATTACTGCGCATGAGGTCGGCCACAAACGCCGCAGCCGCCGCGAGATAAATCACCGGCGCGAGAAGCCGCGCAATCCTGCCCAGCGATACGCCACGCCTAAAAGAATAGTCTGAAAAAAGAGACATCGCGATTGTTTCGTTCAAGTACGTCGTAGGCGGTTAAACTATACAGTCAATGATCCACTGTGTCAGGACTGTGCTTCCGTCGAGAAAATCTTCAATTGTCATTTTCTCCAGCGGATTATGGCTGCCATTTTCGTTGCGGACAAATATCATGCCAATCGGTACGCCGGCGGCGGCAAAGGCGGCACCGTCATGCGAAGCCGGGCTGCCGATCAGTAGCGGATCCAGTCCATGCGCCTTCGCCGCTGCCTGCAGGCCGGCCAGGATCGCCGGATCGGCCGGGCCGACCGCCGCACGCGCCGTCGGCCCCAAATGAAAGCGCACGCCGCGCCGTTGCTCGATACCGGCGATGATCGCCGCCACCCGCTCCTCCAGTGCCGCCAGAACGTCCGGGTCGTAGGCCCGGACATCAAGTGAGAACTGGAATCGGCCCGGCACAATGGTCATGCCATGCTGCGCCACGTCGGTATGGAACCGGCCGAGCGTGCACGCCATGGGGATGCCGCGCTTTTCGTACTCATCCCACAGCGCATCGAGGGCAAGGGCAAATTCAGCGCCGGCTATCGCGGCGTCACGACGGAAGCGCTTGGGCAGGCCGACATGGTCGTTGCTGCCTTCGATCCAGGCATCCGGATAACGGAAATTGCCCGGGATGCCGCTGCACACTGCCACCGGCCGCCCCGCCTCGACCAGGCTCGGCGCCTGCTCGATGTGCAACTCCAGATAGGCGTGCAGCCGCGCCGGGTCAAAATGCCGGCGGCGGGCCAGCAGCGCGTCCGGTCTACCACCGCACGCGGCGATGTGGTCGGCGAGGGTCCGGCCGGTATCTACACGGCGCACATCGAGCGCGCCGTCCGGCAGCGTCCCGAGGCTGCTGCGGCTGCCGACATAGGACACCTGGAACCAGACGCTTTCCTCAGCCCGGATGCCCATGACGATGATGTCGCAGGCGGGCGTCAGGTTGAGCGCCTTGAGCGCAGCCACGGCGGCAAGACCGGCGAGCACGCCTGCGGCGCCGTCGAAATTGCCGCCATGTGGCACTGAGTCGAGATGCGAGCCGATGACCAGCGCCGGCGCGTGACGATCGCGGCCGGGCAGCGTCATGTACAGGTTAACGGCGTCGTCCCGGTCCAGCGTCAGGCCCATCGCGTCGGCTGCCGCCGCGACGGTGGCGTGCGCCCGCTGCTCACCGTCGCCATAGGGGTCGCGGGAAACGCCCGGCTCGTCCAGCCCGTCACGCCGCAACTGATCGAAGAGCGCTTGCATGCTCTGGCGCTGGGCCTGCACGGCCGCCTTGATGGAATCTGCTGTTACATTGGCCATGGCGAGTGCCGATCGGAGTTCCGTCCAAGCGCCGCACTATGCACGCGCGGGCGGTCCGGTAAAGCACTTGCAGGCGGGCCCAATCGGCGGGATGCGCACTACGCTCGGCCCTGTTCGGGTCGGCGAGGCGCCGACGTCACCTCATGCGGTGACCTTGTCCATTGCTTCATCCGGCAGCGCATAGTCCCGCAGTCGAGCGATATCGTGCAGGATTACTCGAGCACCGTGCGTCTCGACGCCGAGGTTGCGCAACGCGGCGAACGCGCGGGACAGGTTCTCCTGCCGGCAGCCCAGCCTGGCGGCGAGCAGGCGCTTGTCAAATGGCAGACGCAACGCAGTCGTATTGCTGGTCTTTTCGGGCGACAGCGACAGCAGGTATACAGCCAGGCGTTGCGCGGTGGTGCGCAGCTTCAAGTCGCAGACCTGCTGGACCAGCGACTTGAAATCCTCGGCCTCGGCGCGCAGCAGGACAGTGACCAGCGAAGGCTCCCGCGCCGCCAGCGCCTGCAGGCTCTGTCCATCGACCGAGATCAGTCGCGACGACCGGACGACGCGGGCGGTCATCAGGCGCGGCAGTCCGGCCAGAACCGACGAGAGGCCGATCGACGCACCGGCGTCCAGAACTTCGACGACGGCTGATGTCCCATTGGCAGCCTGAGCCAGCACTGCGACCTGGCCATCGAGGACGATGAACAACTCATCGGCTGGCTCACCTTCCTCGCAGAGGAGCGTGCCTTCCGCGGCCCGGAACACGCGGCTGATGCCGGTGAGGGCGCGCAGGGTCTTTTCATCCAGCCCCTTGAGCCACGGCGTCATGCGAAGCGCATCCAGCACCTGCTGGGCATCGCCATAGTCCGCGCCCACGACGGTGTTACTCTGCGCTGCAGAGGCCATGCCCAGTGTCCCCGTTCGTTTCACTTGTGTCGGTTGTGGTCTACATCAGGAATTTGACCACCCGCAAGCTTGAAATTTCACCTTTTGGCGATTCCTAGCCTGATTGCTACACGTTAAGGCGATTATTCGGGAGTGCGTCGGCATGAAAGCGATGATTTGTGAGCGGTTCGGTGGCCCCGAGGTACTGGCGTTACGGGATTTCCCGGATCCGCCACCGCCCGGCCCCGGCGAAATACAGGTGCGTATCACGGCTCGCGGCGTTCAATACGTCGATGTGTTAATGCTCGCCGGAAAGTATCAGTTCCGACCGGAGCCGCCTTTTATTCCGGGTGGTGAGGCCGCCGGACATGTCGTTTCAGTTGGTGAAAATGTCAGCGACTTCGCGATTGGCGATGCTGTCATGAGCCGACACACACTCGGCGCGTGTGCCGAGCTCGGCAACGCCAAAGCCGCATTATGTGACAAAGTACCCGCGGGTCTGACCATGGCCCAGGCCGGGGTATTCCGTAGCGGTTATACCACCGCCTACCACGCACTGCTGCAACGTGGGCGAATGCAGGCGGGCGAATGGGTGATGATCCACGGCGCCGCTGGCGGCATCGGTATCCCGGCGATCCAGGTGGCCAAGGCATTCGGCGCCAGCGTCATCGCCACCGCCGGCAGCGAGGCGAAGCGTACCGCCTGCCTGGAAGAGGGCGCCGACCACGCCATCGACTACCGCAATGGCTTCGTTGATCAGGTCAAGGAGATCACCGGTGGGCGCGGCGTCGACATTGTCTACGATCCGATCGGCGACAAGGTGGCCGAGGAGTCGCTGCGCTGCCTGGCCTGGGGCGGGCGGCTGTTGATCCTGGGCTTCCTGGGCGGCGGGCCGACCAACATCCGCAGCAACTACCTGCTGATCAAAGGCATCGACGCCGTCGGCGTGCGCATCGGCGGGCTAAACGAGGCCAATCCGGAGCTTGCCATCGCCAACATGAAGGCACTGGTGAAGCTGGCAGAGCAGGGCAAGCTGAAGCCCCGCATCTCCCACACCTTCCGGCTCGACCAGGCCGCAGAGGCGTTGCAGGCGGTGATCGATCGCGACGTCATCGGCAAGGCCGTGCTGCTGAGTTGAAAACGGCGCCATGGCGAAATGAGGTGCGGGCGCCCCATATAAAGGGCGTTGGTCCGGAGGCTGCCGATGGAGACCTCGTTCCCTGCCCCGCTGGTCACCGGTGAGCGCACCGGCCAGGAGGAACCGAACCCGCTGCTGACGGTGTCGCCGGAAACGCGCCGGGAGCACGATCTGCTGGGTGAGATGGATGTCCCGGAATCGGCCTATTGGGGCATCCACAGCCAGCGCGCGGTGGAGAATTTCCCGATCACCGGTGTGCCGGTCGGGCATTTCCCGGAACTGGTGAAGGCGCTGGCGTTGGTGAAGCTGGCCGCCGCGCGTGCCAATCGCCGGCTTGGGTACCTGCCTGTCGACAAGGCAACGGCGATCGAGAAGGCGTGCCTGCTGATCGCGGCCGAGGGCCAGTTCCATGACCAGTTCGTGGTCGACGCGGTACAGGGCGGCGCTGGCACTTCGACGAACATGAATGCCAATGAGGTGATCGCCAACGTCGCCCTGGAACTGATGGACCGCAAGCGCGGCGATTACGCGGCGCTGCACCCGATCGACGACGTCAACATGGCGCAGTCGACCAATGACGCCTACCCGACGGCGCTGCGGCTCGCGATCCTGCTGGCCATCGCTCCCCTGGCGCAGTCGCTGGACGATCTGGCGTTTGCGTTCAAGACCAAGGCGGTGGAATTCGCCGACGTGCTGAAAATGGGCCGCACCCAATTGCAGGACGCTGTGCCCATGACGGTCGGGCAGGAGTTCGATGCCTTCTTTATCACCCTGAAGGAGGACGTGGCCCGGCTATCCGAAATCAAGGCTTTGTTCTGCGAGATCAGCTTGGGCGCCACCGCGATCGGTACCGGCATCAACGCCGATCCGCGCTATGCCGCGCTGGCGGTGGAGGAGTTGGCCCGCGCGTCTCACCTGCCGTTGCTGCCGGCGGAGAATCTGATCGAGGCGACGTCCGACATGGGCGCCTTCGTGATGTTTTCTGGCCTGCTGAAGCGCACCTCGGTCAAGCTGTCGAAGATCTGTAACGACCTGCGGCTGCTTTCCAGCGGCCCGCGCACCGGGATCGGCGAGATCAGGCTGCCGCCGGTGCAGGCGGGTTCGTCCATTATGCCGGGCAAGGTGAACCCGGTGATCCCCGAGGTGGTGAATCAGGTCGCCTTCATGGTGATCGGCCACGACCTGACCGTGACTATGTGCGCCGAGGGCGGGCAATTGCAGTTGAACGCCTTCGAGCCAACGATCGGCTATTGCGTGCTGAACTCCATGCGCATGCTAACCGCGGCGATCGAGACGCTGCGCACGCGCTGCGTCGAAGGCATCGAGGTTGATCGCGAGCGGTGCGAGACGCTGGTGCGCGGCAGCATCGGCCTGATCACCGCCCTGGTCCCCGCCCTCGGCTACGAAGCCGCATCGCGCATCGCTCGGCGCGCCCTGGCGGAGAAGCGGCGCGTCGCCGATCTGGTGCTGGAGGAAGGGCTGCTGACGCGGGGGCAGTTGAACAAGCTGTTGGAGCTGGAGGCGATGACGCATCCATCACGCGTAAAGATGGTCACGCCGCCGCCGGTGTAGCGACCGACGACCGAGACGGCATAGGATCGGCCGCCATGAGCGATGATCAGCACGAATTCGGCAGCGCGAGCCTGTCCGCCCGCGTTCTGGCGCAGGGCGCGGAACTGTGCCGGCTGCAGCATGGCGGCGGCCGCGACTATCTGTGGCCGGCAGGCGAGGTATGGCCACGCCATGCACCGGTGCTGTTCCCGATCGTGGGCCGGCTACGCGACGACACACTGGTGCACAACGGCCGCTCCTATCACCTGACGCAGCATGGTTTCGCGCGCGACCGGCGTTTCGAGTGGGTGGAACGAACGGCGTCTGGCTGCCGGCTGGTGTTGCGGGACGACGCGGCGACGCGGGCACTGTACCCGTTCCGGTTCCGGTTCGAGCTGCGCTATGCGGCGGCGGGTGAGACGCTGACGGCTGAGTATTTGATTACAAATACCGGCGACGCGGTGCTGCCGGCCTCGATGGGCGCGCACCCTGCCTTCCGCTGGCCGCTGGAGCCGGGACGTCCCAAGGCCGACTACGCGCTGACGTTCGAGGCCGACGAGCCGGCACCGCTGCGCGGAGTCGCCGGCGGGCTGCTGACGCCAGCCGATCGGCCGTCGCCAATCGACGGCCGGCGGCTGGCGCTGAACGAGGACCTGTTTGCGGCCGACGCGCTGATCCTGGAGCAGCCCGCCAGCCGTCAGGTGCGCTTTGCGGCGGCCGATGGACCGTCCGTGACGGTGGGCTGGGACGGGTTCGAGCAGCTTGGTATCTGGATGCGGCAGGGCGGCGACTTCCTGTGCATCGAGCCCTGGCATGGCATGGCGAGCCCGGCCGACTTCGATGGCGACTTCGTCACAAAGCCGTGGCTGATGCTGATTCCGCCTGGCGAAAGCCGCAGCGCCACGTATCGGGTCACTCTGCGGGCGCGTTAACCGCGGCATGACTAAGACACTTTGGTGGCAGCACGGCATCGTCTACCAGATCTACCCGCGTTCCTTCCAGGATAGCAACAGCGACGGCGTCGGCGACCTGGACGGCATTCGGCGTCATTTGGACTACGTTGTGGCGTTGGGCGCCGACGCGATCTGGATTTCCCCGGTCTATCCCTCGCCGATGGCCGATTTCGGCTATGACATTGCCGATTATTGCGATATAGACCCGATCTTCGGCACGCTGGCCGACTTCGACCGGCTGCTGGGCGAGGCCCATGCGCGTGGCCTGAAGTTGATTCTGGATTTCGTACCGAACCATACGTCGGATCGGCATCCCTGGTTCCTGGAAAGCCGGTCCTCACGCCAGAGCGCCAGGCGCGACTGGTACATCTGGCGGGATTCGGCGCCCGATGGCAGCTCGCCGAACAACTGGCTGGCCAATTTTGGCGGCAGCGCCTGGGAATACGACGCGGCGAGCAGCCAGTGGTACTACCACGCTTTCCTGAAGGAGCAGCCGGACCTGAACTGGCGCAATCCGGACGTGCGCCAGGCGATGTTCGACGTGCTGCGCTTCTGGCTGGCCCGCGGGGTGGATGGGTTTCGTGTCGACGTGCTGTGGCTGCTGATCAAGGACGACCAGTTCCGCAACAACCCGCCCAATCCGCATTGGCAACCGCACCAACCTGGTATCGAGCGTCTGATCCAACTCTACTCCGCCGACCGGCCAGAGGTGCAGGATGTCGTCGCCGAGATGCGCACGGTGGTGGACGCGTATCCGGACCGGGTGCTGGTAGGCGAGATCTATCTGCCGGTTGAACGGCTGGTCACCTATTACGGCCTCGATTTGAAAGGCGTGCACCTGCCGTTCAACTTTCAGCTGCTTTTTGCCGCCTGGAACGCGGCCGGCATTGCGCGAATCGTGTCCGAGTACGAGGCCGCCTTGCCGCCGGGAGGCTGGCCAAACTGGGTCCTGGGCAACCATGACCAGAAACGCATCGCTTCCCGCGTTGGACCGGCCGACGCGCGCCTGGCGGCGATGCTGCTGCTGACGCTGCGCGGTACGCCAACACTGTATTACGGCGACGAACTGGGGTTGGAGAACGTGCCGATCCCACCGGACCGCGTCCAGGATCCGTGGGAGAAGAACGAGCCCGGGCATAACCACGGTCGCGATCCGGCGCGCACGCCGATGCCGTGGGATGCGTCGCGCAACGGCGGCTTCACCGATGCAGAGCCGTGGCTGCCGCTGAACACCGATTTCGCGACCCGGAATGTTTCACTGCTGTCGAGCGATCCGGGCTCCATTCTGGCGCTGTACCGGCGCCTGATCGCATTGCGACGGCAGCGCCGAGCACTGCATGCTGGCGGGTTCAGGCTGATCGGGAGCGACAATGATGTCCTGCTGTTTGAACGCGCGCACGCTGCGGAGCCGATTATGCTGGTGGCGCTGAACTTTGCCGATGCTCCCCGGCACCTGCCCTTGCCCGCCGTTGGCGTACGGGCCCTGGTCGCACTGTCGACAGAACTCGACCGACAAGGCGACCCGGTGGACGCGGCACTGGGCCTGCGTCCGCACGAGGGGGTCATTTTGGAGGTACGAGGCTGATAGTCTGGCGGCGATGGTGCTCTCGAGTCGGCCGGCACTCTTAAACGTCACTACGCTTCAGCAGATAGTCCAGCCCGCCGACGCGGAACCAGCGATAGCCATAGGCTTCCAGCCGGATGTGATGCTGGCCGGAATCGTCAGCATGGCTATGGTCTTCGGACAGCAGATTGATCAGGTCACGGCTGCCACCGTCGACAGCGGCGACGTCCAAGGCAATTTCGCGCGCGGTGTCGGCGAAATTGTGCAGGACCAACACGGCATTGTTGCGCCAATCGTAGCGCAGGGCCAACACCTCCGGCGTGCCGGTACCGAGGATCGCGAAGTCGCCCCAGCCGATCTCCGGCACCTCCTTGCGCATGCGCATGATACGCTCCATCCAGTTCAGCAACGACTCCGGATCGCGTCGCTGTTGGGCGACGTTGATTGTCTGATAGCCAAACGACCCTCTGCTGATCACCGGCAGATATGGCTTATCGCTTTTTGTGAAACCGCCTTGGGGCTCTGTCGACCACTGCATTGGTGTCCGCGCACAGCTCCGTTCAGGCAAGGAGAGATCATCGCCCATGCCGATCTCATCGCCGTAACGGACCACCGGCGTGCCTGGCAGCGTCATCAGCAGGCTGTACGCCAGTTCCATCCGCGCCCTGTTGCCCCGAAGCATCGGCGCCAGCCGCCGCCGGATGCCGCGATCATAAAGCTGCATGTCGCGCTCCGGCCCAAAGGCTGCAAACACCGCCTGACGCTGGTCTTCCGACAGGCGACCGAGGTCCAGTTCGTCGTGATTGCGCAGGAAATTGCCCCATTGCGCCGTAGCCGGCTTCGACCGCGTGGCGTCCATCGCCTCGATCAGCGGTCTGGTGTCGCCGGTCGCCAGCGCATAGAACAGCGTCTGGTTAACCTGGAAGTTGAACATCATGTGCAAGCGGTCACCGTCGTCACCGAAATAATCCAGGTCGGTGTCCGGTAGGACATTGGCTTCCGCCAGGATGATCGCCTCGCCGACCCGCCACTGCAGGAATTCGCGGAAGGTGCGGAGCATATCGTACTGCTCGACCGGCTGCGGCTGTCCGGGCGCTTTAACCGCGATAACGAATGGCACGGCGTCCATGCGGAAGCCGGAGACGCCAAGCTGCAGCCAGAACCCCATGATTTTCAGGATTTCCGCCTGGACATGCGGATTGGCGGTATTCAGATCAGGCTGAAAATGAAAAAAGCGGTGGAAATACCAAGCTTGTGAAGCGTCGTCATAGGTCCAGGTCGATGTCTGCACGCCGGGAAAGACAATACCGCTTTCCGCGTCAGCCGGCTTGTCCGCCGACCAGACATACCAGTCGCGGTAGGGTGAGTCATGGCTGCGCCGAGCGTCCTGGAACCAGGGATGCTGGTCGGAGGTGTGGTTGACCACCAGGTCGATCATCACCCTGATGCCGCGCTGCTGGCAGCCATGGGTGAACTCGACGAAGTCACCCAGCGTGCCGTAGCGGGAATCAACGGCGTAGTAGTCGGTGATGTCATAGCCGCCGTCGCGCATCGGTGAGGGCTGGAACGGCATCAGCCAGATCGCGGTCACGCCCAGGCCCTGCAGGTAGTCGAGGCGGCGCAACAAGCCGGGAAAGTCGCCGGTGCCGTCGCCGCTGGCGTCCATGAAGCTGCCGACATTCAGGCAATAGATGATACCGTTCTTGTACCACAGATCGTTGATCATGGGCATTCCGGCTGACTGTTAGCGGATTACCGGATTGCAACACGTAACCGGGGCGACGGTTGCCCGCGCCGGATCGCCCGCCTAACATCCGGCGCATCCAATTGGAGGAAACACACCGATGGCGACCCCCGGGCGCGCTTTGCCGCAACCGACACCCGAGACGCAGTTCTTCTGGGACGGCACCAAGGAGAACAAGCTGCTGCTGCAGCGTTGCGGCGATTGCAGCAAGACCTACTTCCCGCCGCGCCCGTTCTGCCCGGTCTGCGCCTCGAAGAACGTCTCGGTCTTGCAGGCCAGCGGCAAGGCCACGCTCTACAGTTACGTCATCCATCACCGCCCTGTGCCCGGCTTCACGCCGCCCTACGCCATTGCGGTTGTGGAACTGGCCGAGGGGCCGCGCATGATGACCAACATCGTCGAGTGCCCGCAAACGCCCGAGGCGCTGCAGCTCGACATGAAGCTGGAGGTTGTGTTCGAGCCGCAGAACGACTCGATCACCCTGCCATTGTTCCGTCCGGCGAAGGGGTAACATTATGCCGCACAATACTGTTGCCGTCGTCGGCGCCGCCGAAACGACTGACCTGGGTGTCATCACCAACCTGTCGCAGATCGGCCTGCACGCCGATGCCGCGATTAACGCGATGAAGGATTGCGGGCTGAAGCCGAAGGACATCGACGGCATCGCTTGCGCCAATGAAACGCCGGTGCAGCTTGCACACTACTTGGGCATCACGCCGACTTGGGTGGACGGCACCGCGGTCGGCGGCTGTTCGTTCATGATCCATGTCCGCCACGCTGCCGCGGCGATCGAAGCGGGGCTGGCGAAAACCATCCTGGTCACCCACGGCGAGTCCGGAAAATCGCGCATCGGCAATCCTGCTCGCTCGGTGCATCCCCAGTCGCTGAACGGGCAATTCGAGCAGCCGTTCGGTCCGATGGGCCCGCCGTCGATGTTCACCATCCCGGTGCTTCGCTACATGAAGACGTTCGGCGTGACCGAGGAACAGATCGCCCAGGTCTGCGTGGTACAGCGCGAGTGGGCGGCGAAGAACCCGCGCGCCACTTTCAAGACCCCGATCACCACCGACGATGTGCTGAACAGCCGGATGATTGCCTGGCCGTTCCGGCTGCTGATGTGCTGCCTGGTCACCGACGGCGGCGGCGCGCTGATCCTGACCTCGGCCGAGCGCGCCAAGGATTTCCCCACCAAACCGGTGTACATTCTGGGCACCGGCGAAAGCGTCGAGACTCCCATGGTCTCGCAGATGGAGGATTTCACCACCTCCCGCGCCTTCCGCGTCGCCGGCCCGACGGCATTCAAGGAGGCTGGCATCAAGCACAGCGACGTCGACCACCTCATGATCTACGACGCTTTCGCGCATCTGCCGATCTACGGGCTGGAAGACCTGGGCTTCCTGCCGCGTGGCGAGGCCGCCGCGTTCATTGCTGGCCGCAACACTGCGCCCGGCGGCAAGCTGCCGCTGAACACCAATGGCGGCGGCCTGTCCTACATGCACTCCGGCATGTACGGCATGTATGCGCTGCAGGAGAGCGTGCGGCAGATACGCGGCACCGCGGCGGCCCAGGTGCCGGGCGCCAAGGTGTCGGTCTGCCACGGCGTCGGCGGTATGTTCGCTGCGTCTGGCACGATCATCTTCAGCAACCAGGCGCCGTAACGACCGTCGCTTTGGTTGGGTAACGCAACGGCCGGACCGTCTTTTTGCGGTCCGGCCGCAGTGGGGAAGTTTTGGTGATGGCGGAAAGTCTGTTCTCGGGCCTCAAGGTCGTCGATTGCGCGAGCTGGATCGCCGGTCCGGTAGCGGCGACGATGCTGTCGGACTTCGGCGCCGACGTGATCAAGATCGAGCCCCCGGGCGAGGGCGACCCCTGGCGTGGGTCTCAGCCAATTCCTGGCCGCAAGGTGGACTATTATTGGCAGCTGACGTCCCGCAACAAGCGCAGCCTGGCGCTGGACCTGAAGCATCCGGAAGGCCAGGCCGTGCTCTACAAGCTGGTCGCTGACGCCGATGTCTTCATCACCAACTATCCGCTGCCGGTGCGCGACCGGCTGAAGCTGGCCCCGCAGCACCTGATGCCGCTGAACAAGCGGCTGATCTACGCGTCATTCACCGCGTACGGCGAGGAAGGCGAGGAAGCGGCAAAGACTGGCTTCGACTCAACCGCCTACTGGGCGCGGACCGGGCTGATGGACATGGTGCGCGCCGATCACGATACGCCGCCGGTCCGCTCGATGCCCGGCATGGGTGATCATCCGAGCGGAACTGGCCTTTACGCGGCCATCGTGTCGGCGCTGTACCGGCGCGAGAAGACCGGCGAAGGCGGCATCGTCCGATCGTCGCTGCTACAGAACGGGTTGTGGGCGAATAGCTGCGCTGTACAGATCCGCCTGTTCAACGAAGACGTCGGCCTGCGCCCACCGCGGCATGAACCACCGAACGCACTGGCCAACCACTACCGCACGCGCGACGATCGCTGGTTCATCATGGCGCTGTTCAACGAGCAGCGGCAATTGCGTTCGTTGCTGGAGGCAATTGGCCGCGAAGACCTCACCGAAGATCCCCGCTTCGCCACCACCGCCGCTCGGAAACAGAACGCATTCGAGTTATGCAAGGTGCTGGATGAGGTTTTTGCCGCGCGCGACCTGGCGGAGTGGCGGAAGATCCTCGATAGCGTCGGGATCACGTTCGGCATTGTTGCCACTGTGAACGAGGCTCTGCACGATCCGCAGATGCGCCACTGCGGCGCGCTGGTGCCGTTCGCCGACGGGCAGGGGCTGACGATTTCGACGCCGTTCCATATCGATGGCGTGGAGAAAGTGCCGCCACAGCGTGCACCGTCAGTGGGACAGCACAATGCGGCTGTGCTGCGCGACGCCGGCTATACGGGTGACGATATCGAGCGGCTGCGCGGACTTGGGGTGCTGGCCTGAGCGCGGCTTTCCCCGTCACGGTCCGCGCAGGCGGACCACCTACAATTGTGCATGGCATCCGCCGGCATCGGGCGTGTGCAACAGCATCACTCCTGACGTCCGCGCCGTGCTGACCGCCTCCTTCTACGGCCTGTCGCTCGCCGTTGCCGCAGGCGCAATCCTTAGCCTTCTGCATCTGCGCGCTACCGATGCCGGGATGCGACCGCCGCTATGGTCCGGTTTGGCCCATGGCATTGTGGGCGCCGTCGGTCTGCTGCTGCTTCTGCCGGTCGCTTTTGGGCCTCCGCGGGGCGCTGCCGCCGGCGCCGCGTCCTTTGGCCCTATTGCCGGCTGGCTTTTCCTTGCCGCGGCAGGGACCGGCATGATGGTGCTGATGCGCCGGCGCAAGGGCCCAAACGTGGTGATGGCAATCCACGCAGGGATGGCCATCACCGGTTACGTCATGTTTGTCGCGTGGTACGCTGTCGGCTGACGATTACCCAACCGCCAGGCTGTAGATATCCTTCACGCCCGCCGGCAGCGGCATGGACTGCCAGCTCCCGCCGCCATCTTCCGTGCCGTATACTTCGCCTTCATACCGGGCGCCGAGGTAGACTTTGTTCGGGTCGCGATCGTGAAGGGCGACGGACATGACCGTGCCGTGCACCTGCACCTTGTCGAAGCGCTTCCATGTCGCGCCTTTGTCGGTGCTGCGATAGACGCCACCGTCCTTGCTGGCTGCCGCGACGCTCAGCGCCGAATACAGCGTTTTCCCATCGGTCGGCGAGACTTTGATGTCGCGGCCATACGTAGTCGGGGAGAACCGTCCGACCTCCATGTCCTGCCAGGTGTTGCCGCCATCGGTGGTTTCAAACAGGCCCATCCGCACGGCCAGGATCACCTTGTCCGGTTCTGCTGGTGAAATGGCGATAGCATGGCCGTCCAGCATGCCCTCGTTATAGGTGTCGCTGACGATCTTGCTTTTCAGATGTGGCAGTTGCGCAAGGCGGATCAGGTCCTTGCTGACATCGGTCCAGCTTTCGCCGCCATCGGTCGTGCGCATCACGCCGTTGACTTCCAGCGCCGCGAAGATCGTTCCGGGCTGCTTTGGGTGCTGCGCCATACGCATGACGCGGCAGGCGAACGGCATCACGGCGCGGTCCGGCATGCCGGGGTCGGGCATTTTGCGCCACGTCTCGCCGCAATCCTCGCTGCGATAGATCGCGATCGGTGAGGCGCCGGCAAAGATCAGTTTGGGATTGCCGGCATCGACCAGGAAGGACCAGATCTGCGTCTTGTCAGGAAAGTTCGCGCGCCGGAATGTCTTGCCGCGGTCGGTGCTGCGATAGACGCCGTCCGACGTGCCGGCGAACACGACGTTCGGATCGGTCGGATGCACGTTTACCGCGAAGGTCTCATGGTCCCTGATCTTGTGTTCCCACGCCTCGCTACCGGCTTCGCGTACGAAAACACCGACCAGGCCTCGCTGGTCCGGCCGGCCGACATAGCCGGCGATCCCGGCGTACAGGTTCGAAGTGCTTGCCATTGGTCCGCTCCCCTCGGTTCATCTCGAACAGGCAGGTTACGCCGGATCGGCGTTCTGGCCAACCGCCGGGGCCTGGGCTAGCCTTTCGGTACTCGGGTCAAGGGGAGAAACCGCCATGCCAACCGTGACAGCGGACAGACTGATCGACATCGCCAAGAGCCTGCTGATCGCGGCCGGCGCCTCGGAGGAGGAAGCGGCCGTCGTCGCCAAGTACAATATCGGCGCCAATCTGGTCGGCCACGACAGCCATGGGATCATCTTGATTCCGCAATACATTGAGCGGATCAAGGTCGGCCATATCGTGCCGAAGGCCCCGTGGGAGATCACGCAGGAGACACCGACGACGACGGTTATCGATGGTCACTGGGGCTTTGGCTACTACACCACCGACCGCGCCATGCGCTACACGATCGAGAAGGCGAAGAAGCAGAACGTTGCGGCAGCTACGGTGTTCCGTCAGAGCCATATTGGCCGCCTGGCGAGCTATCCGCTGATGGCCGCCGCCGAGGGCATGATCGCAATGATCACCGCCGACTCCGGCCGCAGTCCGAAGCACGTCGCGCCGTACGGCGGCGCCAAGGCGCGCCTGGGCACCAATCCGATTTCCTTCGCCATTCCATCAAACCTGGAAGGTCCGTTCGTCTTCGATATGGCGACTTCCGCCGCAGCGGCCGGCAAGATCAACGTCGCCACCGCACGTGGTGAACAGGTGCCGACCGGCTGGCTGATCGATGCCGAAGGCCGACCCTCGACCGATCCAAAGGTCCTGCGGGCCGGCGGGGCTCTGCTGCCGCTGGGTGGCAGTGAGGGCTACAAGGGCACTGGTCTTGCGGCAATCGTGGAGATCCTGTCAGGCCTGCTAACCGGCCTTGGCTTCGGCATCGAGCCCAGTGGCCGGCATAACGACGGCTGCTTTATGGCGGTGTTCAACGTCGCGGCCTTCCGTGATGTTGCGACCTTCAAGCAGGAGGTGACCGAGTTTGCCCAGTACTTGAAGGCGACGCCGCCGGCGCAGGGCTTCACCGAGGTCTTCTATCCCGGCGAGGTCGAATTCCGCAAGGAAGCCGACCGCCGCAAGAACGGCGTGCCGATCGAAGAAGCGACCTGGGCCAAGCTGAAGGATCTGGCTCAAGGTTATGGCATTGCCGACCGATTGGGGTTCTGAATGGCGCCCTTCATTGGGCAATCGCTGAAGCGGCTGGAGGACGCCCGTTTTCTGACCGGGACGGGCATCTTCCTGGACGACGTCAGTGATCCAGGCCAAGTCTGGGCCTCGATTGTCCGCTCGCCGCACGCCCATGCCGTTATCGGCCGGATCGATACCGTGGCAGCCCGGTCCGCCCCGGGGGTGCTGGGTGTCTACGTCTACGACGACATCGCCGATCTGGGCCTGCTGCCCTGTGCAACGCAGGTGGCGACAGTCGCGCCGATGATCGTGCCGCCCCGACCGGCGCTGGCGAAGAACCGTGTGCGCCATGTGGGCGACCCGGTGGCGTTGGTCGTCGCGGAAACGAAGGAAGCCGCGCGCGACGCGGCGGAACTCGTCATCGTGGAGTACACGCCGCTGCCATGTGTGGTCGATGCGGTCGCCGCGCTGGCGCCCGATGCACCGGCGATCTGGGACGGCGGCAACGAGTCGTATCGGTTTCAACGCGGTGACGAAACTGCCGTGCAGACGGCCATGACGACCGCCGCCCATGTCGTTGAACTGGAAGTCGTCAACAATCGCGTCGTCATTGCACCCATGGAAACGCGCGGCGCCATCGGTCGATGGACGGCTGAGCACGGCTACGACCTGCTAGTGTCGGCCGCCAGCGTCAACGCCATACGCGACCAGCTGGCCGACGTCGTCTTCCGTTGCCCGCGCGACCACGTGCGGGTTTCGGCGCCCGATGTCGGCGGTGGCTTCGGCATCAAGAACTGTCTCTATCCGGAATGGGCGCTACTCTTGTGGGCCGCGCGCAGGCTGGGCCGGCCGGTGAAGTGGATCGCCGACCGCGGTGAGGATTTCGTTTCCACCGCACAGGGCCGCGACAATGTCTCCCGCGGGCGATTGGCGCTGGATCGCGACGGCACCTTCCTGGCACTGCGGGCCGATACCGTTGCGGGTCTTGGCGCCTACATGTCCGGCGGCGGGCCTGGCAGCTCCACCAATGCGCCGGCCGCCGCGATGGGCGGTGGCTACGTCATACCTGCCATCTTTATGGATGTGCGCGGTGTCTTCACGAACTGCGCGCCGATCGACGCCTATCGCGGCGCCGGCAAGCCTGAAGCCAACTATCTGATAGAGCGCCTGATCGACCACGCGGCGGTTCAGTGCGGCTTCGATCCCATCAGCCTGCGCCGCCGCAACCTGATCAGTGCATTCCCCTACCGCAAGGCGCTCGGCACGCTGGTCGATTGCGGCCGCTTCGCTGCCAACATCGACGACGTGTTGGAAGCCGCCAATTTCGCCGGTTTTCCGGCTCGCAAAGCTGCCAGCGAGGCTGAAGGCCGCCTACGGGGCATTGGCGTCGCCTGCTTCCTGGAAACCGCCCGCGGCGCCCCGAATGAAGGCGCCGAAATCCGCTTCCAGTCCGACGGTAAGGTTGCAATCCTGGTCGGCACGCAAAGCAACGGACAAGGGCACGAAACTTCCTATCCGCAGATCGCTGCCGACCTGCTGGGCCTGCCGGTTGAGCAGTTCCATTACATCCAGGCCGACACGGCAGAAATCCCCGAGGGCAATGGCCATGGCGGCGCCCGCTCCATGCACCAGGGCGGCGCCGCCCTGTTCAAGGCCGCACAGGAGGTCATCGCCAAAGGCAAGCAAGTCGCCGCGCGCCTGCTCCAGGCGCAGGACGATCAAGTGACCTTTGCTGCAGGGCGCTACAGCGCCGGCGAGCGCTTTGTCGATCTTCTGACCGTCGCGCAGGACACGTCGCTGGACACGTACGTCTGGAATCTGCTCGACATCATCACCATCCCCAACGGCTGCCATGTCGCAGAGGTCGAAGTCGATCCCGATACGGGCGAGACGACGCTGGAACGCTATACGGCGGTTGACGATTACGGCACGCTAATCAATCCCATGCTGGCGATCGGCCAGGTGCAGGGCGGCCTGGCACAGGGCATCGGCCAGGCGTTGATGGAACACACAGTCTACGACGCTGAATCCGGCCAGATGCTGGCCGGATCGTTCGTCGACTACCAGATCCCCCGCGCTGTAGATTTACCCGACCTGGATGTGACGCTGACCGGCATCCCGACGTCCGGCAACCCCCTGGGGGTGAAAGGCACTGGCCAGGCTGGCGCTATCGCTGCACCGCAAACCATTATCAGCGCCATCCTGAACGCGCTGACGCCACTTGGCGTCGCCCATATCGACATGCCGGCGACCCCGGAACGAATTTGGCAGGCTATCCGATCCGCAGGACGCCCATGACCCAAACCCGCATTGCCGCCGAAGACTACCTCGCTGCCCTGTCCACACACGGCATCGAGTACCTGTTTGCCAATCCTGGTACCGATTTCGCCCCGATCATTGAGGCGTTCAGCCGGGCCGCGCGCGGCAACCGCCCGGTGCCGAAGCCGCTGGTGATCCCGCACGAAAACGCGGCCGTTGCAATGGCGCACGGGTACACCGCGGTCACCGGCCAACCGCAGGCAGTGATGCTGCACACCAACGTTGGAACCGCCAACGCCATCAACATGCTGATCAACGCCAGCCGCGATCGCGTGCCGATGCTGCTGACCTCGGGCCGCACGCCGTTCACCGAGGCCGGTGCCGAAGGTTCCCGCAGCGTGCACATCCACTGGGCGCAGGAAATGTTCGACCAGGCCGGCATGCTGCGCGAGATGGTCAAGTGGGACTACGAAATGAAGCGTGGCGACCAAGCCGCAACGACGGTGGACAGGGCAATGGAAATCGCCTGCGCCTCGCCGCAAGGACCGGTCTATCTGAGTCTGCCGCGTGAGGTTCTTGGGGAGGTCCTGTCCGAACCAGCGTTGAGCAACCGAGAACATCGCGCAGTGCCGCGCCCACCGACACCCCGGGCAGCCGATATCGACACACTCGCTGACTGGATCACCGCCGCGCAAAACCCGCTGATCATCACCGGCCTGCTCGGCCGCGACCCTCGCGACGCCGAGGTGCTGGCGCGTCTGGCGGAGCGCCATGCCCTGCCGGTCGTTCCGTATCAGACACGCTACTTCGCCCTTTCCGCCGCCCATCCCATGTTCCAGGGTTCCATGCCGGGACCGCTGCTGGCCGATGCAGACCTCGTCATTGTCTTCGACACCGACGTGCCCTGGCTGCCATCGAAGGAAGCGCCGCCGGCCGGCGCGCGCGTCGTGCAGATCGGCGAGGACCCGTTGCACGCTCGCCTGCCGATGCGCAGCTTTCCGTCTGATCTCACCATCACCGCCACGTGCCTCTCGGTATTGGAAGCGCTGGAAGTCGCTCTGGCGCACCGCGAAATGCCACACGTGACGGAGCGCGCTGGCCATCTGCGCGAACGTTCGCAGCGCCTGCACCAGGCGTGGCAGCAAGAGGCCGAGCGGGCGGGGCAGGCGAATGAGATCACGCTGCCGTGGCTGAACTACTGCCTGCGTGACATCATCCAAGCTGACACGAAGGTGATCAGCGAATATTCGTTTCGACAAGAGTATTGCCCGTTGCCAGGGCCCGGCAGCTTGTTCGCGCTCAGCATGGCCGGCGGCCTGGGCTGGGGCTTCCCCGCCTCGCTCGGTGTTAAGCTGGCCGCGCAAGACAGCATGGTGATCTCGGTCCTGGGCGACGGCGCCTATATGTTCGCCAATCCTACCGCCTGCCACTACGTCGCGCAGATGCAGAAGCTGCCGGTGCTGACGGTCATCTACAACAATGCCCTGTATGGCGCCGTTCGACGGGCGACGCTGGACATGTACACTGGCGGCGTCGCGGCGGAAGCCGATGGCCGCTTCCTGGCGGATCTGCCCGCGCCGGCCTTCGAGAAAATCGTTGCGGCACACGACGGACACGGAGAGCGGGTCGAGACTCCGGCAGAACTGCCCGCCGCGTTACGTCGCGCAGCTGCCGCGGTACACGGCGGCCGACAGGCTTTGGTGAACGTTGTCTGCCGGCCGTGAACTGATCGGCTTCACTGCGCGTTGAGCGAGCACGCAGCAGGAGACGAACATGAGCGACCAGCCAAAGCCACGTAGTGGTGTTCTGCACGCGACATTGAGAGAGGTTTCGCCCGGCCTTTTCAGTGCCGACTATGGCGGCGAGATCAACCCCGAGAACTCAGACGCCCGCGAAATCCCGGACCGCCACATCGCGACCAGTGCAGCAGACGTAAAGACTTGGGTCGAACAGATGGCCGCCGGCCTGGGCTATGAACGCGTTGCGTGGGACGAAGTGAGTTAGTCTTGGACATACCTTCACTCGCGCAGCCGTGTTGGCGGTGCAGGGACGGTTTGCAACGAACTGCTGTAGCCGGTCGTCGTTAAACCACTTGACACGATCGAGAGACAGATATGCGCGCGCTCCGCTGGCACGGCCGGGAAGATATACGGTGCGATACGGTCCCGGATCCAATCATCGAGCATTCCCGCGATGCCATCATCAAGGTCAGCTCCTGTGCGATCTGCGGCTCCGATCTGCATCTCTATGACGGGTTCGTTCCAGGGATGCGGTCCGGCGACATTATGGGCCACGAGTTTATGGGCGAGGTCATGGAGGTCGGAGCGGAGAACAAGCGGCTGAAGGTTGGCGATCGCGTTGTGGTACCATTCACCATCATCTGCGGCGAATGCGACCAGTGCCGGCGCGGCAACTATTCGGTGTGTGAACAGACGAACCGAAATAAGAAGCTTGCTGAAACCGTATTCGGGCACACAACGGCGGGCCTGTTCGGCTACACCCATTTGACGGGTGGCTACCCCGGCGGACAGGCAGACTTCGTTCGAGTCCCGTATGCAGATGCAAGTTGCGTGAAGGTCCCCAGCGACTTGACGGATGATCAGGTACTGTTCCTGGGTGACATTTTTCCAACCGGTTGGCAGGCCGCCGTCTATTGCGACATCGAGCCGACCGATACGGTAGCGATCTGGGGCGCAGGCCCGGTAGGTCAGTTCGCTGTTAGAAGCGCCATCCTGCTGGGCGCCCGCCAGGTTGTCTGCATCGACCACGTGCCGGAACGTCTAGCCATGGCCCGCGCCGGCGGGGCGATTACAATTGACTTTGATGAGGAAAGCGTTCTCGAGCGACTGAATGACCTGACTGCTGGCAAAGGGCCGGACAAGTGCATCGATGCCGTAGGGCTGGAAGCGCATGCCTCCCGCTCGATCGATTCGCTGTATGACCGTGCTAAGCAGGCCATGATGCTGGAGAGCGACCGCGCGCACGTGCTGCGGGAGATGATCTATGTCTGCCGACCGGCCGGAATCATTTCCATTCCCGGAGTATATGGTGGCCTGGTCGACAAAATTCCTCTTGGAGCTTTGATGAACAAGGGTCTGACGGTTCGTTCCGGGCAGACACATGTGAACCGCTGGACCGACGATCTGATGCGCCGCATTGAGGAACGGCAGATTGATCCGTCCTTCGTCATCACGCACCGCGTCAGCCTGGAAGAAGGACCGATGATGTACAAAGTCTTTCGCGAAAAGCAGGACGGCTGCATCAAGGTTGTCATGAGCCCGTAGGGAGAAGAGTCATGAACGAAAAGTCCCTGACGGTGTATTCGCCGAGCAGTCCTGCCGGATCGATGCAGGCAACGGTTCGGCGCTTGGGTTGGTTCAGTATCGGCCTTGGTCTGCTGGAGATCCTGGCACCTCGTGCGACAGCTTGGCGTGTAGGCCTTCCCGGACGTCAGGGGCTGGTAGCAACGTTTGGTGCGCGCGAGATCGGCAACGGCGTCGGTATTCTGATGTCCAAGGATCCGACACCGTGGATCTGGGCCCGGCTGGCCGGGGACGTCCTGGACATCGCCACGCTGGCCACGGGCGACAACCGTCGGCGCAGCACAAACATGGTGGCATTGGCCGCCGTGGGCGGGGTTACGCTGATCGACGCCATGTGCGCCCACTGGCTTACAACCTTCCACGCCCGCCGATCCCAACCGGTACCGGATTATTCCGACCGAAGCGGTTTTCCCAAGTCGGCTGAGGCCATGCGGGGCGCCGCTCGGCAGCGTATTCCAGCCTGAGGAGAAACGATCATGAACGAGGGTGTCTACAAAGTCATTGAACTTGTTGGTACATCTGAGACAAGCCTGTCAGACGCCATCGACGGTGCCGTTTCCAAGACCGGTGAGACGGTGCGCCATCTTGGGTGGTTCGAAGTCAATCAAATTCGCGGCCGCATCGATGACCGCAAGGTCGCAAGCTACTAGGTCAGCCTGAAGGCAGGCTTCCGTCTAGAGGATTAACCGGCGCAGGGGTCGCCGCTTGCCGGCGGCCTTACTGCACCTATGCCTGGGTGCCACGTACTAGACGGCCAGGCAGCTTTCCGGTGGAATTTCCATCGCGTGAAACGACCTCGCCCGATAATATCGTTGCAATGTAACCATCGGAAGTCTGCATAAGCCGTCGGCCACCGGCGGGCAGATCATAGATGACCCGGGGCGTGCGCAACGTCAGTCTGCCATGATCGATGACGTTGATGTCTGCCTTGCGGCCAGGCACGATCACCCCCCTGTCGTTCAGACCCAATGCCCGAGCATTGTCCGAGGTCAGGCGTCTTACCATCCATTCCAATGGGAAACGTCCAGTGGCTCGGTCACGGGTCCAGTGCGTGAGCCCGTACGTCATGGCCGTCGCGTCGCACAGGATCGAGACATGCGCACCGCCGTCACCAAGGCCGATCAGCGTGTTCGGGTGCGCCATCATTGCGCGCACGGTCTCTAATGTGCCGTTCGCATAGTTGCTCAGGGGTCGGTAAAGGATCGTCCGGCCGTCGTTCTCCAGCATTCGGTCATACGCCAGCGCCGCAGGATCCACCCCCATCCGCCGCGCCTCGGCACCGATTGAGCGTTCCGCCGGCGGCTCATAATCCGGCGGGTCTCCCAGCGGAAACATGCGATCCCAATGCCGCAGCCGTTTCGCGAGTGTGTCATCCCTGGGTGTTTCGCTAAGCAACCGAGCGCGGAACGAGGGATTACGCAAGGCGGCCAGTTTGGCTTCAAATGGACGGTCGGCAATTTCGGCCCAGCCTGGCAGATCGACAAAGGGGTTCTGGGAAATCTCGAAGCCTAGCATGATGCCCGTGGGCCGGGTTAAAACCATGCCGGTGATAGGCAATCCGTCGGCATTCGCCTTGCCGATCAGGTCCAGCAGGCGGCTCCATTCCTGCGGCTTTGAATCACGTTCCAGGATCGTTGTGGTCATTGGCCGCCCAGACTTCTGGACCAACCGACGCAGCATCGCGAACTCGTCTTCCAGCGTTTCGCCGAAATCGGAAATAACCTGCAGCCACCCTGATCCGACTTCGCCGACAGCCTTGGCGATCGTGGTCAGCTCCTCCTCCGACGCGTCCAAGGTCGGTGTCGGCCGGCCGTCCAGGGTCTTGTGATTCAGCGTGCGGGACGTGGAAAAGCCCAGGGCGCCAGCACGAATTCCTTCGGCAGTCAGGCGAGCCATGGCAGCGCGATCCGCCTCTGTCGCCGGCTCACGTGCAGCACCGCGTTCGCCCATGACAAATATCCGCAGCGCCGCATGCGGCACCTGCGCCGCGACGTCCATGTCAAACTGGCGCTCGGCAATACGGTCCATATAATCCGGGAAGCTTTGCCAGTTCCAGGGCAGTCCCTGAGTCAGGACCGGCTCAGGAATGTCCTCGACGCCCTCCATCAACTCCACCAGCATGGCACGCTGATCCGGCTTGCAAGGTGCGAAGCCCACGCCGCAATTGCCAATGAGCGCGGTGGTGACGCCGTTGCAGGAGCTAGGGGTGATATGGTTGGCCCACATCACCTGCGCGTCGTAATGAGTGTGCGCATCGACAAAGCCAGGTGTGACGATCAGGCCGCGCGCGTCGATTTCTTCAATGCCGCGTCGCGCAATTCGCCCGACTTCCACAATGCGATTGCCGGAGATGCCAACATCGGCTTCGAAGGGTTCGACGCCGGTTCCGTCGACAACAAAGCCGCCGCGAATCACCAGCGTCAGATCGTCTGCCATGGCGTGGTTCCCTTCCTGAATTTGTGGCAAGGCTAGGACGCAGGCGATGCCGGGGCAAGGTTGACGGAGTGGACATCAGGATGAACATCGTTTTCCACCAAAGGGCGGGGGCCGATCTGGCGGCACGTCTTGCCGTCATTCCTGGGCTGACTGTCCATATCTGTGCCGACGACGACGACGCTCTGCTACATCGCTTGTTACCCGCCTGCGATGTCCTGTGGCACGTGCTGAAGCGGTGTTCGGCGGAGATGATCGCGGAGGCGCCGCGGTTGAAGCTGATCCAGAAGATCGGCGTCGGCGTTAACACGATCGACCTGGAGGCGGCGAAGGCTCGCGGCATTCCGGTCTGCAACCTGCCGGGAACCAACAGCCGAGCGGTTGCCGAGTTGACATTGGGATTGATGCTGGCGGTTCTGCGGCGGCTCGTTCGTTTCGACTGCGGGCTGCGTGGCGGAGCGTGGACCGATCCATTGCTGCAGGACGGGATTGGCGAACTCTGCGGGCGGACTGTCGGCCTAGTGGGCTATGGCGCCATCCCGCGTATCCTGGCGCCAATTCTTGCGGCGATGGGCTGCACCGTCTTGTTCGCGGCTCGTAAGCCACAAACCGACGTAGTCGGACAGCAAGTTGCGCTCGACGCCCTGCTGGCGCAGGCGGATATCGTCAGCCTGCATGTACCGCTGATGGATGAGACGACACGCATGATCGACGCGGCAGCGGTCGCGCACATGAAGCCCGGTGCCATCCTGATCAACACGGCGCGGGGTGGGTTGGTCGATCAGCGGGCGCTGGTAGACGCGCTGCGGTCAGGCCGGCTGGCTGGCGCCGGGCTGGATGTATTCGATGCAGAACCGATTGCTCAGAGTGATCCGCTGCTGGCGCTGCCGAACGTGGTGGTGACGCCGCATATCGGCTGGCTCACCACCGGCACGTTCGACCGCAGCTTCGAGCTTGCCGCCGAGAACTGCCGGCGTCTGGCAGCCGGCGAGCCGCTGCTGCACCGCGTGATCTGACGCTATGGCGGCGGGACTGGTTGAATAGTAACCGGATCGCCGAACAGCACAAAGGTCTTACCGTCGAAGCGCTGCAACTGCAGTGTCGTGATCGGGTAGAAACTGTCGGGTGTGGTGTGGACATTGACGCCTGGCAATAGCATTGGGATGCGGAAGTTCATGTTGGCGGCCTGCTTCATGACATTCTCCCGCGTCAGGTCATCGCCGCATTGTTGCAACAACTGTGTCACAGTGGCTGCCATCATATAGCCGATCAGATAGAAAACATCGCCCTTGTCAGCCCCCGGCACGTACTTGTTCAGGAAGGCGATGTAGTCGAGATACTCCGGATCATTGGCCCAGCGCGGGTCTGTTGGGTCTTTGTAGTAGGTGCTGGAGATGACTCCCGTCGACTTTTCAATTTCTGTCGGAATCATGACGGAAGATACCGAGGCCGAGGCGTAGGACAGTAGCTGCAATGGATGCCAGCCCAGTTCATAGGCTTTGCGGATGGACAACGCGGCGAACTTCGGGGTGGAGATGTTGATAAAGGCGTCGGCGCCGCTCTGCTGCAGCCCGACCATCTGTGAATCGACGGTCGGATCGGTGATCTCGTAGCTCTGCATCTCCACCAGCCTGGCCGCGGCTTTGTCGCCTAGTTCGCGCTGGACGCCCCGGACGTAATCGCGGCCGAGGTCATCGTTCTGATATAGCACGGCGATCTTGGCGTTCGGCTTTTCCTTTAGAATATAACGAACGAAAAGCTGCCCCTCAATCTCGAACGGCGGCTGCCAGGCAATGGTCCATGGATAGCGCTTATGGTCGCCGAAGGAGACAAGGCCGCTGGCAGCGAAGATTTGCGGTACCTTCTTGTCGTTCAGGTATTTCCGGATGGCGACGTTGCTGGCAGTCCCAATGGTAGAGAAGTTAAAGAAGACGCCTTCCTGTTCGACCAGCTTGCGCGTCTGTTCCACAGCTTTCGGTGGCAGGTAGGAATCGTCCAGCGAGATCAGGTTGATCTTACGGCCGCGGATGCCGCCTCTCTCATTGACCATGCGCATGTAGCCGGTTTCCGACTTACCGAAGCCGCTATAGGCCGAGGCTGGCCCGCTATAGGGCAGGCTCTGGCCAATGGTGATCTCAGTCTCGGTGACTCCAGGGGCGGCAGCAGCGCGAGAGGATGTTGGGGTGACGCTCAGCAGTGCGCCCGCGGCGACGGTGCCCAGAAAGGTTCTTTTCTTCACGGTTCCTCCGGGTCAACCAATTGGCTTGTTCAAAAAGCGGTTGACAATTTCGTCCGGCCTGGCGCGATCGATCATGGTGTGGGCTACCTGCAGGTTACAGCCGATCGAACCGAGATAGGAACGTTCATATTGTTCGTTGCGACTGGCCAGACCGGTACCGGCGAAATCCCAGGCGAGGCGGAAGATGCGTGCCCGACGCTCGGCGTCGATGCCATGGCTTGGCAGGTATTGGTCCAGCAGCGGACGCATCACCGGGTTGCGGAACAGCGCCACGGGCGGCGCGGTCAGCATGTTATGCGAGCCGAGCAGTCGGAGGACTTCGTTGACACGAGGGAACCAAGAAGGGAGAGAAGCGCGCAGTGCCGCCAGCGGGCGTACATCGCAAACCCACATGGAGTTGCCATATTCGTACGCCCCTTCTTCGGCGGCAAGAATGGCGGCCCGGGCAAACTCGGCAAGAACGGCGAGTTCGCCCATCATCTGTTGGTGGAACGGCGTGTTAGCATTGATTGCTTCGGCCATGCGCACGGCGAGGCCGCGGGCGAAATCCAGCTTCGCGTGGGCACGAATCATGGTCTGCTGCATGATGTTCGGCCACCATGTCGATTTCATAACGGTATTATAGACGTCAAGGTTGGCATCGATGAAGATGCGCTCGCGCGGCACCTCGACGTCGTCGAATATTACAAAGGCATCCTGCTCATCAAACTGGCTGGAGAATGGGTGATCGAAACGATTGCCGTTGATGGCAACGCTGTCGCGGCAGATGAATTTCAAGCCAGGTGTCTGCATCGGGATGCAGAAGGAGAGTGCGTGAGCATCGGCGGCACTTAGTATCGGCGCACCGGGATAAACGGCGAGTTCGTCGGCAAACGGCGCCAGGGTCGCCAGTATGCGTGAACCACGGACGATGATGCCGTGTTCTGTTTCCGCAACCTTGTGCAGTTGGACCGGATCAAGACCCTCGGGCAGGCTGCCCTTTACCGCGTCGGTGGTAGTATGAACAATCGTGTGCGTCAGCGAAAGGTCGCGGCGGCGCAGCAGCTTCTGGTACTGCACCAGATTGTCGGCGCCACGGTCATTGCCATTGATCGCCCATTCATCGGCACGTCCGGCAAAGCCGGCGTAGGTGACGTTCATGTAGTCCGGTGTCCGGCCCATCAAGCCGACGGAATACTCTGCCACCCGCCGCAGCGCCCTGTGACAGCGCGTCAGGTCGTCCTTCGAGCGCGGAATCATGTGGCTGACGGCGATCGGTTCCCCGGTTTCCGGGTCCGGCATCAGGCAGTTGTCGGCAAACTGATGCTGGAGATCGAGCACGCCGGCCAGGGCATACGCCGCACCAGAGAAGGCCGGATGATCGACCGGCGTGCGTACCAACTCGCCATTGACCCACAATTCACGCTGATCGCGCAGGCCATCCAGGAATTCACGTCCAGTCCGCGGGCATGGCCTTCCTCTATCCCGATATCTCGTAATGACCCGGGATTAGCAGGACCACGCCCGACGCGCTACTTCCAGAGTTGCTGCGTCGCCCGCTTGGCGCCCTCCGCGAGGGATTGCAGCTTCGCCCAGGCAATATCAGGATGGACGCGGCCACCCAGGCCGCAATCGGTGGAGGCAATCACGCGCTCGCGGCCGACTAGATCAGCAAAGCGCACGATACGCTCGGCCACCAGGTCAGGATGTTCGACCACGTTGGTTGCATGGCTGACGACGCCCGGCAGGATCAGCTTATCGTCCGGCAGTTTCACGTTGCGCCAGACGGCATACTCGTGCTCATGCCGTACGTTGCCTGCTTCAAATGAGTAGGCACCGGCATTGATGGCCAACATAACGTCCACGATGTCCTTCATCGGGATATCCGTGGTATGCGGGCCATGCCAACTGCCCCAGCACAGATGGAAGCGGATGCGATCCCGCGGCAGGCCCTTGATTGCCTCGTTTATCGCCTCCACGCGCAGCATGGAGAACTTCCGGTAGTCCTCCACATTCGGCTCTGGATTGATCTGGTCCCAGTTCTCGGCAATTGACGGATCGTCCAGTTGCAGGATCAGGCCGGCGTCGATGATCGCCTTGTACTCGTGCCGCATGGCGTCGGCGCAGGCGAACATGAACTCCTCGTCAGTCCTGTAATAATTGTTGCCGATGCGCGACGCGCTGCCAGGCGCGACTGACGTCATGAAACCCTCGGCGACGCCGCAGGCGGACAACGCTGCTTTGAAGTTGGCGATGTCCTGCGCAATGGCATCGTGGCCGATATAGGTGACCGGCGCGACACAAACCGGATAGTGCGGCGGACGCGGCCCTGTCGTGATACCCGATTCGGGATCGTTATAGGCAGAGGCAAAGGCCGTGCGGTCGCGCCGGTCGCCAAAGCTGGTCAGAACGATATTGCCGGGCGATGAGCGACGGCTGGGAAACTGGTACAGCCCGGGACCGAACGGATCCAAGCCGCCCAGTCGTGAAAAGGAATAACTCCACCACGCGCCATAGTTGACGCGGTGCCCCATGGCCTTGCCGAATTCACCGTCGCCCGGAACAGTGATGCCAGCATCGACCTGGAGGCGCACCACATCCACCACCGCTTCAGACAGGAGCGTCTGAAACGACGCTTCGTCCATATCTTCGTTGGCCAGCCGCCGGCGATTCGCCTCGATCAGCAAGTCCGGACGCGGCAGGCTGCCGACATGGCTGGTGAGGATGCCATCCTCGCTGCCGCGCATCGTTACGCCACCGCCGCTGGCTCGCGCCGCTCCGCAGGGGGGCCCTGCTCAAACACATACGGATCCAGCGAAGTCTGAGCCGCTCGGCGGGCTTCGTGCCATTTCTCCGGGCCGCCGTAATAGGCCAGGCTGCCTGGCTCCGCATTCCCGTCGCCGTTGTAATAGGATAGGCAATCGCGCAGCGGGCGGGTGCGGATGTCGGCATCACGGCAATGTTCGGCCCAACTCTGCTCAGGCTCCTGCCGGATATCCAGCACCGCAGCATTCTTTTCCCGCATCGTTTTCAACAACCACACGACGTAGTCGGTATGGCCTTCCAGCCCGCGTGTGAAGTTGAACTGCGCGCCGCCGCTTTGCGGTCCCGACATGATAAACAGGTTGGGAAAGCCTTGCGTGTGCAGGCCCAGGAACGTCCGGACGCCGCCCTTCTGCCACTTCTCCCGAAGCGTCTCACCATTTCGCCCGACGATCATGTTGAAGCTGCCCGTCGCCATCCATTGGAACCCGGTGGCATAGATCAGCACATCCAGCGGATACTCGACGCCGTCATGTACCACACCGCGCTCAGTGATCTTCTGAACGCCTAGCGGTGCGGTATCGACCAAATGCACGTGCGGCAGATTAAAAGTCGGCAGGTATTCGTCGTGAAAGGTCGGACGCTTGCAGCCATAGGCGTAGTACGGCTTCAACGCCTCGGCTGTCTTGGGATCCTTGACGATTGCGTCGATCCGAGCCCGGATCTGCTCCATGATCCGGAAGTTGGTGTTCAACTGCCGCTCGATCATTTCCTCAGCCGACAACTGCCGGTCATAGGTCCGGCGCTGCTTGAAATCGGCTACCTTGCCCGACAGGTAGTCGTCATTGCCCTGCAGGGCGGTGCGGCCCGAGGAAATCTTTGCCAGCCGCTCACGCCGGTCCTTGGCCCAGGTCGGCTGCTTCGACCATTCCTCGATCTCTTCCGGCTTCGTCGCCCGCTGATCGCGCACGTCGATGGTCGAGGGCGTACGCTGGAAGACGTAAAGTTCCTTCACCACCTTGGCAATTTCCGGAATCACCTGCACTGCCGTCGCGCCCGTGCCAATGATGCCGACGCGCTTACCTTCCAGGTCCACGTGGTAGTTCCAGCGGGAGGTATGGAACGATTCGCCCCGGAAGGTCTCCATGCCGTCAATGCGGGCCAGCTTTGGGGTGGTCAGGATCCCATTCGCCAGCACGACATAGCGCGCCCGCATCTCGTCGCCACGGTCGGTGCGCACCGTCCAGCGGGCGGTGCCTTCATCCCACACAGTCTGCGTCACCGTCGTGTGGAACAGGCAACGGTCGTAGAAGCCGTGCCGCTCTGCCATCAATTGGCAATACTCAAGAATCTCGAAGCCCGAGGCGAATTTCATGGATGGGAAATAACCCATCTCCTCCAGCAGCGGCAGGTAGCTATAGGATTCGACATCACAGGCGATGCCCGGATAGCGGTTCCAGTACCAGGTGCCGCCGACATCGCCGCCCTTCTCACAGAAGCGCACATCCGTAAAGCCAGCCTGCTGCAGCTTGTACCACAGCATCAGCGCGCCAAAGCCTGCGCCGATCACCAGGATTTCGCACTCATCGGTCAGTGTTTCACGCTGAACCGGCGGAGCGGAATAGACGTCCTCAAGATAGCGGGCGAATTCACCCTCCATCTCGATATAGGCCGCCGCGCCCCGCCGAGATTCCTTGTTCTCCCGATATCTTGCCTGTTCCTCGGCGTTGAACACTGCACCGGGCGGGGGCGGCGGCAGCGTGCGCAGGGCTTCGTCGGTCACGGCAGAATAGCCCTTGCCAGCGATCCTCTCGCTCGCCTTTGCCGCGCGCGTGTTGAACAGCTTTCGGCCAGTGGCCTCATCGATACGAATAGCAGGCGTCATGGGCGTTTCCACTGCTGATTTGGAGAGGTGGGTTCTACTGGCGGGTAGGATAGCCACGGCTGTGCCCGGGGCGCAAATGACCCCCTCTCAACAGCCGCCGCCCTGGGTGGTAAGCAAAGCTCATCAACTTGAGGGAAACGGACCATGGGAAAGCTGGACGGAAAAGTTGCCATCGTCACCGGCGCCGGCCGCGGGCTTGGCCGCGCCTACGCCCTGCGCCTGGCGGGGCTCGGTGCAAAGGTGGCGGTCACCGACATCAACCTGAAATCTTACACGGAATTCGAGGCCGAAGCGAAGGCGATGACCGCCGACAGCACGGTGGACGAGATCAACGCCATCACCGAAGCCATTGGCATCGAAATGGATGTGCGCGATGAGAAGGCGGTGCAGGCCATGGTCAAGCAGGTCATGGACAAGTGGGGTCGCATCGACATCCTGGTTTGCAATGCGGGCGGTGGACGCGGCCGGCCGATGGACACCAAGGCCAGCACGATTGAAACCTCGTTGCTGCACCTGGTGACGGAGATGAATTATTACGGTACCGTCTACTGCGTGAATGCCGTCGCGCCAGTGATGAAGGCACAGCACAGCGGCAAGATCGTCACGGTCAGTTCGGTTGCCGGCCTCGGTCCATCGACCGACGGCGGCTACGCGCATTATGGCGCGGCGAAGGCGGCGATCCTGCATTATACGCGCTATCTGGCACAGGATCTGGGCCCTTATGGCATCACTGCCAACTGTATTGCGCCGGGCACAATCACCACCGGCCGCATCGTCGCATCGGTGATGCCTGGCAGCGCCGACGCGAACAGCGACCGGACCGAGAAGGTCGCTGTGCGCCGCCTCGGCAATGTCGAGGACTGTGCCAAGGTGGTGGAGTTCCTGACGACGGATCTGTCCGACTACGTCACCGGCCAGTGCATCGCCATCGACGGCGGTTTGTTGCGGTCATAACACTACGTGACCTGCAGTTCGCCCAGATAGGCTTCCTGGATCGCAGGGTTCCGCCGCAAATCGGCGGCGGACCCTGATAGGACCACGCGGCCTGTCTGCAGCACATAGGCTCTGTGCGCTATCGCCAGCGCCAGATTGGCATTCTGCTCGACCATAAAGATCGTCGTGCCCTGACGATTGATCTGTTGCACGATCTCGAACACCTGCTCAACGAACAGCGGTGACAATCCCATCGACGGTTCGTCCATGCAGATCAATCTGGGCCGCGCCATCAAAGCGCGACCAATCGCCACCATCTGCTGCTCGCCACCGGACAGTGTGCCAGCGAGCTGTGTTCGGCGTTCCTTGACGCGTGGGAACAACTGGTAGACCCGGTCCAGATCGGCGTCGAACTCTGCGCCGCGTTTACGCGTGTAAGCGCCCATCTCCAGATTTTCGAAGACCGTCATGCGCGGGAACAGCCGTCGGGCCTCCAGCACAGGTGCGATGCCTCGGCGGACGCGTTCAGCGGTCGCGAACGTGTCGATGCGCTGGCCATCAAAGCGTACGCTGCCGGAAACGGGCCTGACCACGCCCATGATGGTCTTCATCGTGGTTGATTTGCCGCTGGCGTTGCCGCCAAGCAGCGAAACGATCTCACCGTCCGCGATATCGTAGTCCACGTCTTTTAGGACGTGCAGGTCTCCGTAGTACGTGTTGACGCCCTGGAACTGCAACAGCGGTTTGTCACGCATCCGCTGTCGCTTTCGCAAGCGTGCCACGGCCGAGATAGGCAGTCAGCACCTGCTCATTGCGGCGGACCTCATCGGGTGTGCCTTCAGCGATCTTCTCGCCGTGATCCAGAACGACGACCTTGTCGGCCAGGCGCGTCACCACATCCAGCTTGTGCTCGATCAGCAGAATGGTCAGGCCCAGATCGTGCAAACCCTTGATCTGCTCTGCCAGTTCCAGCGTCTCCGCCGGGTTCATCCCCGCGGTTGGTTCATCCAACAGTAGAATCCTCGGCTGCGACGCCAGCGCTCGTCCGATCTCTACGCGGCGGCGATTGGCATAGGACAGATGCGAAACGGTCTGTGCCAGTCGTGGCAGCAGCCGGTTGCCGAAGATCGAAACAATCTCCGTTGCCCGAATGCGGGCATCCGCTTCCTCCTGCCGCGCGGCCGGTGGGCGCAGTACCGCAGCCAGTGGTCCCGTTGTCAGCCGGGCGTGCTGGCCGATCAGCACGTTGTCGAGGACAGACAGGTTATTGAACAAGCGGATGTTCTGAAAGGTGCGGGCAATGCCCCGTCGCAGAAGCTCGTGCGGCGGCAAACCCTGGATGTCAGCGCCATCGAAATGGATGACGCCGCTCTCGGCCGGCGTCAGGCCGGTAATGACATTGAACAGGGTGGACTTGCCCGACCCATTCGGGCCGATCACGGCGACGACGCTGGAGGGCGGCACGGTCAGATCCACGGCATTCAGCGCAACCAGGCCGCCAAAGCGAACCGTGACGCCGCGTACGTCCAGTCCGCCGTGATCAGAATTGCCAAGTCCAGCCAGAGGCAGGGCGCCGCCACGTCGGACCTCGGCGTGCTGCTGTTCAAAGTTCAGTGCCGGTTCCTTGCGCGTGGCGGGGATCAGGCCGTCGCGGCGATACAGCATCATGAATACCAGGATCAGGCCGAAGATCAGTTCGACCGCGCGCGTCAGATCAATCTGTTGCAGCCAGGCATTGCCGATGGCGGCCCCGAGGGTGTGCAGCCATTCGCTCAGATCCTTTAGCCACCAGGACTGCAGTAGTTGCAAGATAACGGCGCCCAGCACGACGCCCCAGACGCTGCCCATGCCGCCCAGGACGACCATGACCAGGATCATGACGGAAACAGGGAAGCCAAACATCTCTGGCGTCGCCGTCTGTAGCTTCGCCACGTAGAACGTGCCGGTCATGCCGGCGAAAGCGGCGCCGATCGCGAAGGCCATTAGCTTGGTTCGCGTGCGATCAATGCCCATGGCCATGGCCGCGGTCTCATCTTCCCGGATCGCCATCCAGGCTCTGCCAATGCGGCTGTCGCGCAGGCGGATGCTCACAAAGATCAGCAGCGCCACCATGGCAATGGCGACGTAATAATAGGGCAGCGCATCGACGCCAAAGCTTACGCCAAACAGGCGCGGCGCCTGCACGCCGTTCAGGCCGGCGGCACCGTTGGTCAGCCAATCAGTATTGCGCACGACAATCGGTACGATCTCGCCGAATCCCAGCGTCACGATTGCCAGATAGTCGCCGCGCAGACGCAATGTCGGCGCCCCGAACAGCACACCGAAGAACGCGGCGAGTAGGGCGGACACCGGCAGCATGATCCAGAACGACACTGTAAAATGCACGACGTCGCCGCCGGGTTGCTGCAGCCGTTCCACCAGATAGAGGAAAGCGAATGGCTCCCAGAACGCAGACCAGGGTGGCATCACCTGAAACGAAGTCAGGATGCCATAGGCGTAGGCGCCGATGGCGAAGAACGCGGCGTAGCCCAAATCAAGCAGGCCGGCAAAGCCGACGACGATGTTCAGCCCCAGCGCCAGCGTGGCATAGGCAGCCGCGTTGGCTGCGGCGTCGATATCGGCGTCATTATCGTGCAGCAATGGAAATGCCAGTGCAGCGACAGTCAGCACCGCAATCAGGATTTGCCTGCGCCGGGCATCCGGGATGGCCGCGATGGGTCGCGACAGCAGCGCGATCGCCCGCGTCATGACCGGTTCGGAGCGACGCGGCCAAGCAGGCCCGCGGGGCGGAAGACCAGGACGAGCACAAGGATGGAGAAGATAATGACGTCGGTCCATGCTGCCGCGATGAACTGGCTTCCCATCGCCTCAATCAGGCCGATGATCACGCCGCCCAGCATCGCCCCGGGCACATTGCCGATGCCACCCAGAACGGCGGCGGTGAAGGCGCGCAGTCCGGCGGTGAAGCCGATGATGAAGCTGGTGAAGTTATAGTACAAGCCAAAGATCAAGCCGCCGGCTCCGGCCAAAGCGGAGCCGACAAAGAAGGCAATGACGATGACCCGATCGACTTCAACGCCCATCATGCGCGCTGCCTCAGGGTCCTGCGCGGTTGCGCGCATCGCCTTGCCGAGGCGGGAGCGCTGCACGAACAGATGCAGCGCCAACATCAGCGCCACCGCAACGATCCAGATCAGCACCTCACGCAGGCGCAGCACGGCGTCTCCCAGCGCCCAGGTAAGCGGCGGCAGCGGGTTGGGGTAGTTCTTGGAATCCGCGCCCGCAGTCAGCAGCACAATATTGAACAGCACATAGGACACGCCGATCGTCGTAATCATTGCCGCGGGGCCGCGTACATTGCGCAGTGGACGCAGCGACAACCGCTCTATGGCAACGCCCAGCACTCCCGACACCACCATCGTCACGGCCAGCGCCGTCAGCATCACGCCGAGCAGCGGCAAGCCGGTCAGGATCACGGATTGGCCGCTAAGCCCCATTGCCTGCAGCGTCCACAGGCCGACAAAGCTGCCAACCATGAAGACGTTGAAATGGGCAAAGTTGATCAGTTCCAGGATGCCGTAGACCAGCGTGAACCCAAGCGCCAGCAGCGCGTACATGGCGCCCAGGCTCAGCCCGTTGATCGTCTGCTGCAGCAGCAGGTCGCCGAATGTCATAGGCGCGTCGTTACGACGCCGGGGCTACCCCGATATATTTGTACTGCCGCATGTCGTCAGGCGGAAAGGCCTTATCGCTTCCAATCTGGAAGACGCTGATCGTCTTGTCCATGATATCGCCGTTGGCGTCGAAAGAGACGGGCCCCTGCAGCGTATCAACCTTGATTGACTGGATAGCGTCCCGCATCGCCGACCGTGTCGGCGCGGCGCCACCGTCGGTAATCTTCTTCAACGCCGCAGCGATGACCAGCGCGGCATCGTAGGCGGTCACCGAATAGTCTTCGGGACCGACGCCATACTTGTCGGTATAAGCCTTGATCCAGTTGGCCATCTTCGGGTCGTCCGTCACGTGCGGCGCCGCAATCGTGGCATACCAACCCTGGTTGGCGGGCGCGCCGACGGCACTCAGCATTTCTGGACCATAAACGCCGTCGCCGCCGGCTTTGATCACCTTCGGAATGATATCATAGGACTGTTTTGCGACTTTTACGCCGGCCTGTAGCACACCGCCGTAAAACAATGCTTCCGGGTTCATCGACTTGATCTTGGTCAGCACGGCTGTGTAGTCGGCAGCCTTTGGATCCAGGCGATCCCTGCCGAGGATCTTGATGCCCTTCTTCTCGGCCTGAGCCTGGAACGCATCGGCCAGACCAACGCCGTATGCGCCGCTGTCGTCCAGGATGTAGACGTTCTTCACCTTTAGCACATCGGCGTAATAGTTGGCCATATGCGGGCCCTGGAAGGCATCGGTCGCCACAGTACGAAAATAGATCGGCTTGCCTGCCGGCCGATACTGGGCTGCAAACTTCGGATCTGTGATGTCCGGATTGGTCGAGGCTGGCGTGATGATGGCCAGGTCGCCTTGGCTGAGGATCGGCGCCATGGCCTTGCCGGCACCGCTCATCTGGGGACCGATTGCCGCCATGGTTGCCTTGTTTGCGACCATCTTGCGCGCGTTCGTGGCAGCTTGTGCCGGATCATATTGTCCGGCCGTCGCAGTGCCGTCGTCATAGGGCGTAACAACAATCCTGTATCCGTTGACGCCACCTTTCGCATTGATCTCGTCAAACGCCATCGCCGCGCCGTTAAAGATCCGCTTCGCAGATTCGGCGTCGGCGCCGGTCAGCGACAGGTTGATGCCAACCGTAATGGATTTGTCCTGCCCGAATGCGGCCTTAAAGCCGGCGAGAACAGGCAAGGCTGCGCCTGCCCCGATCACTGCGCGTCGGCTGACTGGATGTCCCGTCATGATCGCCCCCTGTTGGCATGGCCCTATCGGTTTGGCGTTACACCGCCAGTCGCAGTGCAAGCCGCGCGCCACTTGCACAACAGGATGATGCAACCCTCAGGCGAGTGCAACAGACCAAGCGTACTTGCGTGGCCTACGCCGCGACGCGCACCTTCGTTGCCACAGGTCCAGCGTCGCCGGCTTCCTCGACGTAGTGCACTGCCTGCCCAACAGACAGGTCCTCAAACGCGCCGTTGGTGACGCTGTCACGGTGGAAGTAAAGTTGCGTGCCCAGGTTGTTGAGGATGAAGCCGTGATCCTCGCCTGGCAGCAACTGGGTTATCTGGCCGCTGAGCGCCGATCCGCTGGGACCGGATGTGTCCTCGCGCAGGACCCCCTTGAAGCTTTCCAACTGGCGCTCCGCTGCCTCGAACGCATCGCGCAGGGCGCCCCGCAGGTCCGGGTGGGCCACGCGGTTCTTGGTCTTATGCGGCTCCCGCGATACCGCCAGGTCGCGGCCGGCGACCCAAAAGACGATATGCACGTCATGCACATTTCCGGTCCGGTGCTGGTTGTGCAGTGCCTCAATCGAGACGCGGCAGCCGATCAGGTTGCCATAGCGGCGCTCCAGCTTTTCCACGCGCTGGCGGATTTCGGCTTCTACGTATGGCGAGGGGTCTATTCCGTGGAAGGCAATGTCGAGCGGACGTTCCATGGGTGTATCCTCAGTAGCGCATCAAAGCAGCAGCCAGCACCTGCCGCGGCAGCCGGTCATGCGCCACGGCATAAGCGCGCGCACCGTTGCGTAGCGCCATCACCGCGGCCTTGTTCAACAGGTCTTCATCACCCGGAGTCCGGTGGCCGTGCGCGCTGGGCAGCGCGCCTGGCGTATACTGTCCCCACAGCGCCTCGTCCTGCGCTACGACCACCGTATCAACGCGGCCTTCCGGTGCGGCCTGCAGGATTTCCTCCAGCCGGATCGCCACTGTCGGCTGCGCCGTGCCAAGACGGGCGTTGATCTGCTCAAGGGCCGTGTCCAGTTCTGCTGTCAGCAGCGGTTGCATCGGCTCCATCGCCTTGCCAACGAGTTCGCTGTCCGACACGGCGAACGGGTTGAACGCAATCGGTTCCGGCAGGATTTGTGGCAGGTCCGTCTGCTTCAGGAAGTGACCGCCGACTGCCGGATCCGCTATCAGAACGATCGGTGCGTCGTCGGCCAGTGCGGCTTTGACGGACGCTGCTATCCGCTTGGGGCTTTGCATGATGAGTTCCATGTGTACGTCAGGGCCCGTCGCCACCGCCGCCCGGCTGTCCAGTTCCGCCTGCGCATCGGGTGGGAGGTAGTCCAGCGGCACCTCCTGGCAGGTGAACGGCGTGGCAACCAGCAGACGCACCCGCGTCTTGCTCAACGCCAGGACGTAGAAGTGACGGTTCATCGCCAGGAATGGCAGCAGCGGCTTGATGTGAAAATCCTCCGCCACCACCACCATCTCCGGCACCTCCCGCGGCAGTGGCTCCGCCACGATGAAGGTGCCATCTGTAAACAGCGCCAATGCCGGGTCACGGTGATCGGCGAAGTCCGTTTCGGCCGCAACCTGATGAAGTGGAGCCAGCACTTGCTCGCACCGACGTACATCTATGCCGATGCGCTGCAGCATCGTCTGTGCGTCACCGATGTGTTCGCGCAGACGGAGGTTGACGCCACGCGCGTCTCGCTGGTTCGGCATGAGCGGAAGAAAGATAGAAGCCGCGGGCGAGGCTGGTGCCAAGAGCCGCGCCATCGTCTCGTGATTAAACATACCTGTCATCTCTGTGCAGCCTGCGACTCCAACGGGCACAACGCTGCGCGGTTCTTGCTGTATGTCTGGGGCTGGACGCCGAACCGTGAGCGGCGTTCACTCCCCCCACCGGGGGAGAGCCACATGGTGCTGCAGCAGATAGCCGATTTCAGAGCTGAGGCTGACGAACTCAACGTCCTGTTGCTGACGCTGCATGAGGCGGATTGGGCGCGCACAACGTTGTTCAAATCATGGGCCATCGCCGATGTTGTGCGGCATCTGCACAGCGGCGACCTGTTGGCCGCCGCGTCAGCCGACGGGCCGGAGGCGTTTGCTCAGATGCGCGCCGAGACGCAGGCGCTGCGCGATCGCGGCTTGTCCCGGCTGGAAGTGGAGCGGCATCGGTTGGACAACCTTAGCGGCGCCCGGCTGCAGGAGCGCTGGTATGGTCAGATGGCAGCATTATGTGACCGGCTTGCCGCCATGCCGGCCGACACGCGCCTGAAGTGGGCAGGCCCGGATATGGGGCTGCGCATGTTCACGACCGCGCGCCAGATGGAGACCTGGGCACATGGACAGGAAATTTTCGATGTCATGGGTGTTGTGCGGCAGCCGACGGACCGACTGCGCAACATTGCCGAGATTGGTGTGCGCACCTATGGCTGGACATTCGCCAATCGCGGTCAGGCTACGCCCGGGCCAGCACCCTATGTGCGACTGCGCGCGCCGTCCGGCGCAATTTGGGAGTGGAACGATCATGCTCCGGATAATTGCATCGAAGGTGAGGCGCTGGATTTCTGCCAGGTTGTTACCCAGGTTCGCAACGTCGTGGACACGGCGCTGACCGTGATAGGGCATCCGGCGCAGACGTGGATGGGGGTCGCGCAATGCTTTGCCGGGCCGCCGGAGAATCCGCCGGCGCCCGGCACACGCTTCACCGCCGCGCGCAAAGCAGTGGGCGGACGATGATGGCCGGCGCAGGCTCGGCTGAACAGTCGGAGATGGGTGACTCTCCCGGCGGCCTGCGTTTACGGCAGGCCATGACGAAATCCCAATGTCAATCGCCCTCATAGATCCCCTGCTGTGCATTTACATGGCAGGCAATACAGTTGGCCTTGCTCTTCACCTTCGGATCCAGGAACGCGGACGGCCGCACCTCCTTCTGGTGTTCCCGCACCCAGTACGGCGTCTCCGTGATGCGTAGTGGCGTCTTGCTGCTGGCCAGGCCACGCAGTAACCGCGTGTTACTGCCCGGGGCATCGCCGGCGTTGGCCTGCAGGTAGGTCAGGATTGCCTGCCGTGTGGTCTCGCCCAGGCTCGCGTTCTCCCCAAAATGATCGGCGAGGTCATTCATCACAGCCTGCCAGGAGCGCACCGGCAGGAACTGCGGCTGGAATGCCATGTGGCATGACCCGCACTCCTTCAGATAGATCGGATCGACGCTGGCAGATGACGCTGCACCGCGCTGATGATGCCGGTCAGCCCAGGCCAGGCCCCCGGTCGCAAGCAACACGGCAGCGGCCGCGGCGGCAATGCTGATTCGTCTCATCGGAAACGGCTCCTACTGCGTGATCATGTAGCTGATGAAGTCGCCCTTCTCGACCGGTGTGCAGGTGCGGCCGATGACGCTGTCGCAGTTGCGGCCGAACCATTTCTCGGTTTCCGCAAAGTCGCTGTAGCGATCAGCCTTGACCGACAGTGCCAGCGGCGGAACGATTTTGCCGGCGCGCGTCCGACCTTCCTGCTTCGGGTTTTCGGTGTGGCACGTGGTGCAGGACGGTGTATCCGGCTTGCCGGTGGCGAACTTCGCGTGGAACAACGCCTTGCCGCGTTCCGCCGAGAAGCCGGTGAAGCCCGGGTCGGCCGTCTTGGCCTCGGCCGCGTAACGGGCCAGCACGGCATGCTGCGCCGAACCGGCTAGCGCCGGTGTCGCGGCCAGAAAGGCCGAGACGGCGAGCAGAGTACGAATGGTCATCAGCGGAGTTCCTTTGGCAGGGAGATGGATTGGGGATCGAAACGGCCTGACGCCGCGTCGCGGTGGCAGGCCTCACAGGCGCCTCTGGCGCCCACCTGCTTGGAGCCGAACACACTGTCAGGAATGGCGCGGTGGATGCGCTGCCAGGCAGGCGTTGCGGTGATGCGCCGAGGTTCGGCTGGATCCGCCTGACGGAACAGATTGGCCGGCAGCGTATCAAAGCGTTCTGCCGAATTGGCAGTGAGCCAGGCCAGCATCCGTGCCATCTGGGTGGGATCGAGGTTGGCATTCTCACCGAAATGATTGTCGAGGCTGGCCATCACCGCTGCCCAGGTCTGGGCGCTCGCCAGGCTGGGCGGAAAGGCGAAGTGGCAGGCGCCGCACTCGCGCGCATAGGCTGCGTCCAGTTTCTCGCCTGGCACACCGGCGGCCGGCCTGTCGGACAGCCAGATCGTCCCGGCGGCAATGCCGGCCGCCCCCGCGACGAATGCGGTCGCGGCCAGGACGGGATGTGCCTTGGCGGGGTTGCCACACGCTGCGGGGGACGCCCGCTTGCGACCGGTCAGCATGGCGCGGACGATGTTTTCGCGCGTTACCAGTGTCTCAAGCACCACGCCGCAGAGATGCCCGGCGATCAGGAGCAGCAGCCCCCAGGCCAGCCATTCGTGGACCTCTCGCGCCGGCCAGCCGACCGCAAACGGCACTGCGAAGGCCAGCGGTCCCTGCTTCAGGGCGCCACCCAGCGCAATGACCCCGGTCAGGATCAGCAGCACAAGAAGGCCCAGCAGCCCATAGATCATCAGCGCGCCGGCCGGATTGTGGCCGATATGGTGCTGCGGCCGTCCGGCCGCGATCGCTGCCAGGTGTGCACGCACCGCCGCCAGGGATGGAGAAAAGCTGCGGAAGCGCGCGTAGGTAGAGCCGGTGCTGCCCCAGATCAGCCGGAAGCACACCAGCGCTGTGACGGCCGCGCCCGCAGCGAGGTGCAGGTTCAGCCAGTTCCTCGGCGCAATGAACCCCGTCCAGCCGCAGACCACGATGCCGGCAACCAGGCCCCAGTGGAAGATCCGAACGCCACGATCCCAGACCAGGATCGTGCTGCAGTCGGCACGAGTCAGCACCTCGCTCATGGGTGCATCACACTGCGACGTCGCCGGCGTACCGGCGGCTGCGGCGCAGCATGTAGATAGCCACCACCATGATCAAGCTCAGCGTGCCCAGCACGCCAAGTTCCAGCATGGTAGAGCGGAAGATCATTTCGGTCTGCGCTGTCCAGGTGGTTTCGCGCGACGCCTCGCTCGATTCCAGTGTGATCACCAGCATCCGTCGCACCGAGGCGATGAGCGCAACGATCAGGAACGGCTCGCAGGTCAGTGTGTGCGACTGCATCGAGGCGCGGATCGTGTGCAGGATCTCGACCAGCATGAAGACCAGCAGCAGGCGCTCGATCACCGAGAACACGGCGGAGCCGGTGTTCCATGCCGCGACAGCGTCCCACAGGTGGCGGCCGGCGGCACCAAGGGCGAGCAGAGCGGCAGTGGCGAGCAGTGCGCCGAGGGCGCCATAGACGGTGTTCTCGACGTACAGAAAGGCATTCGTGGTGGCACGATGCATCAACTTGTCCATGGCGCGGCACTCCTCGACAGGCGTGGCATGACGGGACTCCATCCCTGGTTCATCGCCTCTTGTGCCGCGTCATTGCTGTCATGCGGCTGTTGAGCCATGTCAGCGAATTGTCAGGGAACCGCGCCTATGCTGCGCGCATGTGCGCTCTTTCCCGACGGGCCTTCATCGCCGCTGGCGTGATCGCGGCCCTTGCGCTTTCCTCCGCCCCCGGCCGAGCCGACCCGGACGACGATGAGGGTGTCTACCGCCACCGCCACGATCATGACCGCGCCCGGCTTGCCGTCGAACGTGGCGAGGCCCGCCCGCTATCGGAAATTCTCGCCCAGGTTCGTCCGGAACTTGGCGGCGAAGTCACGGGCGTCGAATTCCGCCGCAAGGCTGGCAAGTGGCTTTATGAGTTCCGAGTCATCGGTGCCGGCGGCCAGATGACGGAGGTCTATGTCGATGCCGCCACGGCGGAGATCGTGAAGCGGGAGGCGCATTGATGCGAATCCTTGTCGTCGAGGACGATCCGCGGATCCTGGGACGCGTGCAGGCGGCGCTGGAAGCTGCCGGTTACGCCATCGATTCTGCGGACAATGGCGAGGATGCCTGGTTCCAGGGCGACACCGAGGACTACGACCTGGCCGTGCTCGACCTGGGTCTGCCCAAACTCGACGGACTGTCGGTGCTGAAGAAATGGCGCGCCGCCGGCCGCGACTTCCCCGTGCTTGTGCTGACCGCACGCGGCGCCTGGGCAGAGCGTGTCGAGGGGATCGATGCCGGCGCCGATGATTACCTGCCGAAGCCCTTCGCCATGGAGGAGTTGCTCGCTCGTGTACGGGCCTTGCTGCGCCGGTCCGCCGGCAAGGCCTCCGCCGTGCTGCAGATCGGGGCTGTCACGCTGGACACGCGGCAAATGCGGGTGCTCGTGGACGAGGCGCAGGTCACATTATCGCCGCTGGAGTACCGCGCGCTGAGCTACCTGATGCACCATGCTGGCCGTGTCGTGCCGCCGACGGAATTGATGGATCACCTCTACGCCCACGACCATGACCGCGACCTGAACGCAGTCGAAGTGCTGATCGGCCGCCTGCGTCGGAAGCTGGGCGTGGACCTGATCGAAACGCGGCGTGGCTTCGGCTACCTGGTGGCCAAGGCGTGAAGAAGGGCTCGCTCCGGCTTCGCCTTTTCGCGGCCGGGGCGGCATCCATTGTGGTGGCGCTGACGGTCGCCGGGGGTGGATTGCTGCTGCTGTTCGAGCGGCATGTCGAGCGGCGCGTCGTTGCGGAGCTGGAAACCGACCTGCGCCAACTGATCGGCGGTCTGGCGCTGGGGGCGAACGGTGCCCTCGAGGTGGCCCGGCCGCCGGCAGAGCCGTTATTCGACACGCCGCTCAGCGGCTCCTACTGGCAGATCACCCCTTTGGGTGGCGGGCCGCTGCTTCGCTCGCGCTCGCTCTGGGACACGGTGCTGGCCCTGCCGCAGGACGACCTTACGCCCGGCCAAGAGCACCTGCACGACCTGCTCGGCCCCGGCGGCGCAATGTTGCTGGCGGCGGAGCGGTCCGTACGATTGCCCGCCAGCCTGGGCGGTGTGCAAATCCGAGCGGTTGTAGCGGTGGACCGAAGCGTTGTTACGACCGCCGCCCGTGCCTTCGCCACCGACCTGCTGCCGGCCCTCGGCCTGCTCGCTCTGATATTGGCCGCTGCGGCCTGGGTGCAGGTGACCGTCGGGCTGCGTCCGCTCGATGCGGTGCGCCGCCGCCTGGCCGCGGTGCGCGAGGGCCGGATGCCGCGCCTGGGCAACGACTTTCCTGATGAGGTGCGGCCGCTGGCCCTGGAGGTGGACACGCTGCTGGATGCGCAGGAGGCCGCGATGATGCGCGCCCGCGCGCGCGCGGCGGATCTGGCCCATGGGCTGAAGACCCCGCTGACGGTGCTGGCCACGACAGCGGAGGATTTGCGCGCCCGTGGCGATGCAGCGATTGCCGATGAAATCAACGGCGTGGCGGACGGCATGCGGCGCCACGTGGAGCGCGAGCTGGCGCGTGCCCGTGTCAGTCACGCCACCCGCAGTGCCGTGCTGCAACCTGTGGCGCCGGTGATCGGGCAGGTAGTCGGCGTGCTGCGCCGCACGCCACGTGGTCAGGAACTGGATTGGGCGGTGGACGCCCCCGCCAGCGTCGCCGCCGCGGTCGATCCGCAGGACATGGCCGAGATGCTGGGAAACCTCGCGGAGAACGCCGTGAAATGGGCGCAGACCCAGGTAACGGTCACGGCCGTTGCGGCCCCGGATGGCTGCGTGGTCGCGGTGGAAGACGACGGGCCTGGCATCGCCGAAGACGATATGCCGGTGGCGCTCGCTCGGGGCGGACGGCTTGACGAGTCCCGACCTGGTACCGGCCTGGGACTCGCGATCGTCACCGATCTGGTGGAAGCCTATGGCGGCGCCCTGGCGCTTGGCCGGTCGGGGCTGGGCGGACTGCATGCCGCGATCCGCCTTCCATTGCGTCACTGAACCCGCTTCCGGCCAGTGATCATCGACAGCGTCAGGTTCTCACGGTGGACGATGCTGCTGAAGACATTGCCCAGGATGTGCAGCACGATCAGCCCGATCGTTCCGTTCACCAGCGTTTCGTGCAGACCCTCCATGAGTTCAGAGCCCCACCATTGCGGCGTCGTCATCAAATAGCCGGTGTAGCAGATGCCGCCCAGCAGCCCCATCAGGGCAATAGCCATCAGGCCCCCGGCCGGGTTGTGGCCGAGATAGCGCGGGGCGGTGCCGTCGCGCGATTGGCGCAGGTACTCCAGCGCGGTGCGGGGCGAGCGGACGAAGTCGATGAAGCGGGCGTATTTCGTGCCAATCAACCCCCAGACGACTCGGACGGCCAGCAGTGCGGCGATCAGATAGCCCGTGGCCCGGTGGATACCATCGAGTTCCTCGGCGGTGAGGCAGGCGATCAGGAAGGCGATGGCGACGCCCCAGTGGAAGATGCGGACGACCGGGTCCCAGACCCGGACCGTCTGCGGCGCGGACGCCGGCAGCGAGGTGCTGCCGGGTTGTGCCGCATGCGATGCGAAGGACATGACGGCCTCGCTTAGTTGGTCGCGACGATGGTGCCGTTGGTCGGATCGACGAAGAGTTCGACACGGGCGCCAGCCTTGTCGCGGGCGTAGATCTCACCGCAGGCTTTGGCGATTTTTACGCGACTGACGGTGTAGCCTTGTGCCTCGGCCTTTGCCTGCAGGTCGGCGGCGCTGAGGTACTGGCTTTCCGGCGAGGCTGTACAGGGCCGGCCGAGACTGCTGGCATGGGCGCCGGCGGCGCCGAGCGCAACGATGGTGATGGCGGCGGCGGTGGCGGCGAGGCGAGTGACGGTGCGCATTGTGGTGTCTCCGTTTCGGGTCGAGCGGCGGGATGCCGTTCGAACGAGGCGGAGATTGGCAGGGTCGTGCTGTCGCCGTGCTGATGGGAGGTGTCAGGGTTTTGTCAGGATGCGGCGGTGGCGGCTGGTTCGGTTGAGGAACCACCGATAAACGCCGCTGGTGCGTGCGGCGAGCTGCCGATGTGCCGTCTTGGCGTGGGCAGAGCGCAGGGCTGTCCCCGGTGGGGCGCACGGGCGCGGCTGCCTATCCGGTGAAGCCTCCTTCGCGCAGGAACGTGGCTTCGGCCTCTGTTGTGGGTCGTCCCAGGATTTCGTTGCGATGGGGAAAGCGGCCGAAGCGGACGACGATGTCGCGATGATGCTCTGCGTAGCGTTTCGAGTCGTTGTCGAGGCGAGTGCATAGCGCCAGACACAGATCCTGGTCGGCGGGGTCTTCCGAGTGCATAAAGGGCAAGCAGAAGAATTGTTGCAGATCCGTGGCGACTTGCTCGATATGGCCCGCGTCCAGTGCCTGTCGTGCGTAGTGGCGGGCAAGCGGATCGGTTGCGTACATCCGGGCCGTGCCGCGGAAGGCGTTGCGGGGGAACTGGTCGGTCAGGATCAGCAGCGCCAGCGCACCGTGTGGGGTTGCGATCCACGCGTCGTGCTGCCGGGCGGCGACCTGCTCGTGGAGCACGAGGTACCGGTCGCGAAACGTCTGGTCGAAGGCGTCGGACTTTTCGAACCAGTTGGGGGAGGACGCGGCCCAGAAGGAGACGACGTCTTCGATCATACCTGACACTCCCACGTCCCGTGACTCGATTCAGATAGGCGGTTCACTGAGACGATTTGCCACAATTTGTGCTACCGCGCGAGAATGCCCTGTTGTTGAGGTATCCCTGAAAATGAGCGGAACCGAACAGACGTTTGGAGCCGTCATGCTGACGCCCGACGGCCACCGGCGTAGCATTTGCTCAAAATTTTTGTTCAGCGGCCGTTGCGTATCATCGGCTACCCTAGGTCATCGGAGACTGGCAGATGACTGACGAGTTTGTATCGGTTTGGCTCAAGATCCGCTCGATGCTTGACGTCGGCGCAACGGTGAGGAACTGGGGACAAAGTCGCGGCTACACTGGCGGCGGCTTTCGCATTGCGGACGTCAGCAATACTTTTGTCGCTGTCACCGGCGGTCGAATCGTAACGGAGCGGCGTATTTCAAAAGGGGAGTTCCGCAAGATCCATGCGGTTTGGGCGGAGTACCGAGCCAGGACAGTCATGCGCTAAAAATAATGTCGATATCGCAGAACAGCACCTACACACTCTCGATACTGAAGGAGTGCCTTGACCCATGAGCGAATCGCCCCTTCAGCTATTCACTGGGAATAAAGGTGCTGGCGAAGTGGAGTATCTTACTTGGCTGCAATCTCACCCGTCCGGCTGGGTGGTAAATAGCCGCCGGCAGTTCAATCCAACTTATCTCGTCGCCCGTGAAGAATGCGCATGTCCCTGAATTCTCTGCCGAAATCTCTTGTAGCAAGTATAGGTATTTGCCGGAAACCTGTGATGAAGACCCCGTTTTCTTGCAATTGACGCGGCTCGAAGCGGCATGATTCACACCTTCGCAGCGCTTGTGTGGAGGCACTGCCGATGCGACCGCCGAAGTCAACCGAGACGCGCCAGCGGGACCTGCTGCGATCGCGCCTTGATGAGATTGTCAGCCTCAAGCATCCGCTGGTGAAGCTCGCTCGGGCCATCGACTGGGGCTTTCTCGAAAGCCGGCTCGGCGCAGCCTACAGCGACAAGCCGGGCCGGCCGCCGCTGCCCACCCTGCTGATGGCCGGCCTCACCATTCTCAAGCACATGGAGAACCTGTCGGACGAAACCTTGTGCGCGCGTTGGTTGGAGAACCCCTATTACCAGCTGTTCTGCGGCGAAGAGTTCTTCCGCCACGAGGCGCCGTTCGACCGATCCTCGCTGACGCGCTGGCGCCAGCGCATGGGCGAAGAGAAGCTGCTGGCGCTGGTGCAGGAGAGCCTGCACCTGGCGACCCGCAGCGGTGCTGCCAAGCCAGCCGACTTCACCAAAATGATCGTCGACACCACGGTGCAGCCGAAAGCCATCACCTTCCCCACTGATGCCAAGCTGGTCCACCGCGCACGTGAGAAGCTGGTGGGGATGGCGAAGACGCTCGGCGTGTCGCTGCGCCAGAGCTATGTGCGTGTCGGCAAGGCGGCATTGATCGCCCATCAGCGCTACGCCCATGCCAAACAGTTCAAGCGTGCCAACCGCGCCCTCAAGAAGCAGCGCACTTATCTCGGCCGGGTGATCCGCGACATTGGCCGCAAGATCGCCGACGATCCCGCCGCAAAGGAGGCATTTGCCCCGCTGCTGTCGCAGGCCATCCGGGTGCGCCATCAACGTCGTGGCCAGCGTGGTCCCAAGGTCTACAGCCTGCATGCGCCGGAGGTGGAGTGCATCGGCAAGGGCAAGCCGCACAAGCCCTACGAGTTCGGCGTCAAGGTCTCGGTGGCGACGCCGCTGCACCGCTGCGCCGGCGGGCAGTTCGTCGCCCATGTCGCGGCTCTGCCGGGCAATCCGTATGACGGTCACACCCTGAAGACGGTCATCCCCGCCATCACCGAGCAGATCGGCGTCTCGCTGCGCCGGGTCATTGCCGATGCCGGCTACCGCGGCCACAACGCCCCGCCAGTGAAGGGCATGCAGGTCTTCACCACCGGGCAGAAGCGCGGTGTGACCGGTCAGATCCGCCGGGAGCTCCGCCGCCGATCAGCCGTCGAGCCGGTCATCGGCCATATGAAGGACGGGCACCGCATGGACCGCAACTTCCTGGCCGGACGGGCTGGCGATGCGGCCAACGCGGTGCTGGCCGCCGCCGGATATAACTTCAGGCTCCTGCTGGCCTGGTTCAGAATGCTTTGGCGGGCCCTGCGCGCAGGCACGTTCAACCAACACAAACGCGTCGCCGCCAATCCGCCAGCCGCACTATACACCACCGCCAGAGGGTAGATCGGAGTTCCTCACGGACGACTATCTCGTCCTGCATCGTGCCACCTGTGCTTCCATTACGCGACCTGCGCGAAGCACCCGTGTCGATCCATTCACCGGGGATCCTATATCAAAATCTGTGCAGCCGACGTCGAGATGCTTCGCAATTGGATACATCAGCAGTGCGGCGCCGATTTCTCTCAGCGGTGCTCGCTCTGCAGGGCGTGATCCCCACGCGGCTTCGAAACCCACCCATAAACCGCCGCCACCGCCATCAGCACCGCCGTGTCCAGGAACACCGCCCGCATCCCGTAATGGCCGCCGATGAAGCCGCCTACCAGGGGTCCGGTCACCTGCCCCACATACTGTGACGATGTCGAGTAACCCAGGATCCCACCCGCCGTGCCCTCCGGCACGCTGTGGCGAATCACCGCCGCGACGCATGGCAGCAACCCACCGAGCGCGAGGCCCATCAGGAAGCGCAGCCCGATCAGTTGCCAGCCAGCGGTGACGAAAGCCTGCGGGATCAGCAGCAGCGCCGACACCAGCAGACAGCCGATAATGACGTTCCAATGCCCGATCCGGTCCGCCAGCTTCCCCAGCCGCGACGCCGACAGGATGCTGCCCAGCGCGGCGGCGGACATGACGATGCCGGCGATCATGGTGATCTGCGCCGGATCCGGCACAAGCTGCGCAACATAGACCGTAATGATCGGCTCGATCGACATGTTGGCGAACATCAGCATCATGCCGGTCAGCAGCATTGCCACCACCGGCCGCTTGTCGGGGATGACGCTCCAGCCGCCCTTGCGCTGCGCACGCTCTGCCTTTGACGTCCGCCGCTCGCGGATCAGGAACGTAGTGCCGAGGAATGCAACGAAGATTAATCCACCGGCGGCGAAGAAGGTCCAGCGGATGCCGATCAGCGGCGGCAGGAACCCGCCGATCAGCGGGCCGGTCAGGTTGCCGGCCATCACGCCCATCGACAGCGTGCCCAGCGCCCAGGCGGTGCGGTCCTTCGGCGTCATCGTCGCCACCAGCACGATCGAGCCGGACGAGTAGCCGCCTAACAGCCCGGCCAGGAATCGCAGCGCCACAAGCTGGTAGACGTTCTGCGACAGCCCGATCAGCGACATCGCCACCGCCATGCCGGCGCTCGCCCGGATCAACTGCAGCTTGCGGCCGTACAGGTCGGCCATCCGGCCCCAGATCGGCGCAAAGATCGCCGCCGAGAGGAATGCTGCGCCGTACGCGGCCCCGGACCATTCGGCGATGGCGGCCGGGTCTTTGACGCCGAGTTCCTCCACATACAGGGGCAGGAACGGCAGCAGCAGCGACATGGCAATGATCGTGCTGAACGAACCGAACACGCACACCGCCAGATTGCGCCGCCAGTGCGCGGTGTCGTCCTGAATGTCAGCCATGGGTCAGGCGGCGGCTTGTTGGCGGGTCTCCAGCGCCGGGATCACCTTGTCGCGGAACAGCGTAAGGCTGGCGGCGGTCTGCTCATAAGACATCGGGCCGAGGCGGAACTGCATGATCAGCCCGCCAACGCCGGTGGCGGCCAGCGGTGCCAGCTTCTCGGCCACCGTCGCCGGCGAGCCGCACACCAGGGCGTGTTCGACCTGCGCGTGCGGCGGTGGCGCAGAGCCGGCGGGAGCCATCGGCAGGATCGACACCCCCTGCTCCTCGTAGACCTTGTTGCGCATCTCCACACGGCGCTCGTGCATGTTGATGAAGGCGGGGACGGCGACGCGTTCTCCCTCGGCGTCAGTTTCGGCCACATAGATGTTGCGCCACACCCAGCATTCCCCCGTCTTGGCGGCCACGGAGGCCTCATCCATCCCCAGGCCGCGCAGCGTCTGCTTGAACAGTTGCATGCGCTGAGCGGTGGTTTCGTTGCTCTGCACGTTCATCATGAAGGGCTGGCCGCGCCTGGCGATGTCCAGCATGCCGTGTTCGGTGGCGGCCGCGCGGATCACATAGGGATGCGGCTTGGTGTAGGTCGACGGGCGCAGGGCGGGCAGCTTCAGGTTGAAGAAGCGACCCTTGTGGTCCACAGGCTGGCCGGTCCACATTTGGCGCATCACGTCTTCGGCTTCCTCGAAGCGTGCCTGCGCCTCGGTGTGGTCAATGCCGAACCCCTGGTAGTCATAGACGTTGTAGGCTGTGCCGCGGCCGAGCCCGACGATCAGTCGGCCCTTGCTGATATGGTCGATCAGGGCGATCTGCTCCGCCAGCCGTGTCGGATGGTGCAGCGCCATCTGCGCCACCGCGAACCCGATGCGCGCTTGAGTCGTCGCCGTCGCCAGCGCGGCAGCGAAACTAACAGGGTCCACATAGGCGCAGATCCCGTCGAAATGGTGCTCCGCCAGCCAGATCGTGTCAAAGCCAAGCTGATCAGTCAGGCGGGCCTCCGCTAGGGTTTCATCGATGACACGACCGTCGTCGTCCGGTGTCGCGGCATCGGGGAACAGGAAGTTCGAATATTTCATCCGGCGGCCCCTCGGCTGGTCGCCGCCAGCATCCGACGGAGCGGCTTTTCAGGCAATGCCTCTGTCGATTGACGGGTCGATTGACGCAGGGCCTTGAACCCAAATTTCACTTGACCTGTTCCTGAAGCAGTCGACCGGGACAGTCAGGCATCCAGGCTGCAGCTTGCGGCGCAGCTTGATCAGGCGCTTGTCCTTTGCTGTCCGCACGAGGTTGAGCGCGAAGTGGCGGACGACGGCCATGTTACGTGCACCGGAGCCTTTGAGCAGCCGTGACTGGTCCTCGTTGAAGGTGACGTTGAGAACCCACTTCAGGCTGTTCTCGTTTGCCCAGCGCCCACGCACGGCTGAGCCAGCTTTATCAGCGATCAGGATAGTTAACGAGATGTAGCAACGGGTCTCTTCGTCAGGGCCTCGAATCCAAGTTTCGCTTGACCTGTTCCTGCAGCAATTGATCGAGATAATTGGGCGTCCAGGCTACCAGTTTGCGGCGCGGCTTGATCGAGCGCTTGTCCTTCGCCGTCCGCACGAGGTTCAGCGCAAAGTGCCGAACGACCGCCATATTGCGCGCCAAAGCCTTTGCGCAGGCGCGACTGGTCCTCGCTAAAGGCGACATCGAGAACCCAGTGCAGGCTGTTCTCGATCGCCCAATGTCCCCGCACGGCCGAGCCGGCCTACTCAGCGGTCAAAATGGCGGACGAGATGTAGCAGCGGGTCTCTTCGTGCCGCTTCTCACCACGCTGAATACAAGCCTTCACGCGCACGCTGCTGGCAGCGTCCGGCAGACGCAGCTCACCGGGGAAGCGGCGCTCACCGTTGAGCCAGTCCACCTCGCGAACAACACGGACGCTGCGCTGTTCGATCCGGCCGTGACCCTTATTGTGATCGACATGGATGTCGAGGCTGCCAGGCTCAGCGACCGCAAAGCAGCCCTCAATCTCCGCCTGCAGCGTCGGCTGGTTGGCTTTCACCGCCAGCAGATAG
>JAFEFW010000636.1 GCA_018240405.1 Pseudomonadota bacterium | reverse complement strand
TGGTCACGACATCCGATATCGTCGGGGAATTTAACCCGGCGGTTCGTACACCACCCAACGATGTCCGCTGAAACCGGGACAACCGCCCCTGCACCGGCCAAACCAGCGCCGGGTCTATTGTTGCTGATCAGCGCCGGGACGGATTGCCGCCGCAACATCCTGGCGCCGGACCTTGCCGGTGTCAGTCCTTGGCAGCGACGGCAGCAGCAGGACGCGGTGGCGTCGAACATAGCCGCTCAGAATGCCGGCTACCGCCACCGCGACGGTGCTGGCATCGCCCCCGCTACCCAGTTCCACCGCGGCCACGAGCATGTCCGCGCCGCTGCTGTCGGGCGCATTCAGCACGACGGCATCAGCGATGCCGGCGATCTGCTTGATCCTCTCCTCCAGGGGCAGTGGTGGAATCTTGATCCCGCCAATATTCAGCATGTCGTCGGCGCGTCCGAGCACGACGATGCGGCCGGGTTCCGGCAGGTAGCCGATGTCGTTGGTGTTGTACCAGCCGTCGATAAACGCCGCTCGGGTCTGCTCCGGATCGTTGTAATAGCTCTCCGCCATCACCGGTGTGCGTACCCGAATGTGGCCGGTTTTCCCTACGGGGAGTGGATCGCCGGCATCGTCAACGATCATCACGCTCACACCGGCCCGTACCGTTCCGACGCCGTCATCGCCAATAACCGCGATGCCATTGGTTTCGTTCGATCCGTAGCGGACGATGACGTGAGCATGGAGCCGGTCTCGGACGAGCTGCCGGATCCGGGGTTCCACACGAGAGCCGATAAACTCCACCACCGGCGCAGCGGACCGCGGCGCGGCCGTGGCGGCTTTGGCGATCCGTTCGGCGTTGCCGACCAGCAGCAGGATCAGGTTCGCGACACCTGCATTCAGCAGCTGCGGCGCGTCGGTTTCATTGCTGAAGATCACCGTACCGCCGGACTGCAGCGCCCGCAGGCAGCGGGTCCACGCGGCCCGCACCGCCAGGTTATACAGACAAAGGAATCGGATGCAGGTCCGCGCGCCCTCGGGCATCCCGTCCAGTCCGCTGGTGATGATGCCCTGCAGGACACGTTCTGTAACCGGCACGGCTTTGCGCCGGCCGGTGGTGCCGGAGGTGCGCGAGATCAGTGCAATCCGGTCAGGATCAGGCGGGCGTTGGAGCAGGTCCATGACCTCTGGCCGGACGGGTTGCTCCGCAAGCCGATCCAGGAAGGTCGAAGGGACGATCTTCGCCACCTTCGCATACTGGCCGGAGTGCGGCGCGTTCAGCAGCAGGAGCGCGCAGCTAGGCAGGACCGGATCATCGGCGTTTCCCAGATCTTGCCGCCCAACCGGCGTGATCGTGGCGCCGAGCGCGTGACACCCCAGGCGAAGCACGAGCTGCAGGTAACGTTCGGGACGATCCTCGATCCCGACAAGTGCGCCGGTCCGAACGCCGAGCTGTAGTAGTGTGGCGATGCTGCGGGCGAGGTCATCGGCCAGCGTTCGGTAGGTGACCGCGCGGCTGTCTTCAATAACCGCCGTTGCATCCGGTGTTGTCTGCGCGAACCAGGCAACGAATTGCGGCGTGGAGCGGAACGCCGACGGGACGCTGTCGGCGCTCCGCCGGGTCACCTCCGCGACCGGCACGGGCCGCGGAGTCATATTGTCCGGAGGCGCAAGCGGCGGATCGTCAGCGGCAGAAGGCACCTGTCTGCGTCACGCAATTGCCTTATGCCGCCACCGTCGCGGAAAGGTGCTAACCAACGCTGCACCAGCCTGCGCCGGTGCTAAGCGTTTGCGAACGTATAGACGTCCAGCGCGTTGTTCCGGAACAGTTGTTTTTTCTCCGTCTCCGTCATCTGGAAGCGGAACGCCAGATGCGGATCGTCGAAATCCCAGTGCGGGTAGTCGCTGGAGTAGACCATGCGGTCCCAGCCGATCCACTCGAAGACCTGCCGCAGATCGTCGGGGCGTTCCGGTTCCTCAACCGGCTGGGTGGCGAACCAGAGGTTGGTCTTCATGTATTCCGAGGGCTTGCGCTTCAACGGCGCCTCGTCGCGCATCTTCAACCAGTGGGCGTCCAGCCGCCAGGCGAGTTGCGGGGCCCAGGCGAAACCGCCTTCGATCAGCACGACTTTCAGGCCGGGGAAATGGTCGAACACGCCCTCCAGGATCAGGCTGGCGGCCTGGTTCTGCATGGAGTGGGCCAGGACGTGGTGGTCCTCGATGTAGAACTGTGGCCAACCGCTGGCTGACGGCGCGCTGGATTGCGTGCCGCCGATATGCAGGCCAATGGAGAGGTTGTTGGCCTGGGCAGCGGCGAAAATCGGCCAGTAGCGGCGCCGGCCCAGGGGTTCGGAGGTCTTGGAGCCAAGCTGGATCTGGCAGAATCGCCAGTCGCCGGCACGCTTTTCGATCTCCTTCACCGAGGCCTCGGCGTCGTCCTGCGGCACCAGGATGGAGGCGCGCAGGCGGCGGTCCTGCTCGACGAAGTCATGCGCCTGCCAATCATTCATCGCGCTGCATAGCGCGGCTGCCTCGTCCAGGTTACGGGAGGTGTTGCCGCCGAGTAACGGCTCCAGCACGCCAAATTCGATGTTGTACGGGTCCAGCAACTGCTCGCGGATGAAGTCCACGTCGGAGCCAGGGGCGCCGCCGCCCGGCGGCCAGGAGTCGCGGCGCGAGGTGTTGGGTGAGAAGCGCGGATAGGTCCCGCGGTCGGCATACGGACCGCAGTTGAACTTTCCATACTGGAACACGTGGTCCTTCCACCGCGCCGGCAGGTACTGATTCAGCGCGCCGGCCTTCGGATACGGATGGACGTCGCAATCGATGATGCCGGTCTTGCTGCCGGCGTCGCGGGTGGCGAGCGAAACGGGGGCGTTCATACCAGAGCCTCCTGCTGCAAACGGGGATAGGTGGCGAGCGGGTTATCGGTGCAGATTCGCTGCTGCAGCGACGCCGGCAGTCCGGCGGGCATGACGGCATCGCCCTCGAACTGCCAGTGCGGGTAGTCGGAGGCGAACAGCAGCATGTGGTCGGCGTCGATCTGCTCGATCGTGCGCTGCACCGCGTTGGCGTCAGCGGCGTCGAAGGGCTGGATGGACAGGCGGAAATGCTCGCGAATGATGTCGGCGGGGGAGCGATTGACCCACGGCACCTCGCCGCGCACGCCGCGCCAGGTTTTCACTGCGCGCCAGATGAAGCCGGGCAGCCAGGACACGCCGGATTCCAGCAGCACGAAGCGCAACGAGGGAAACTTGTTGATCACGCCGTTGGAGATCAGGCTGAGGATCTGGTCCTCGAAGGTCTGGGACTGGGCGACGTAGTCGTGCATGTAGTGCGACGGCCAGCCGGTGCCGGTGGTCGGATAGCGGTACATGCTGCCGGCGTGGATGCCGATCGGCAGGTCGTAGCGCGCCGCCGCTTCATAGATCGGCCAGTAATAGGACCGGCCCAGCATCATTTCGCAGGCGACCGGCAGCAGCACCTGGACGAAGCGCTTGTCGGGGGCGCAACGATGGATTTCCTCGGCCGCCAGTAGCGGCGCCTGCGCCGGCACGACGATGGAGGCGCGCAGGCGCGGCTCCTGGTCGAGCCAATGCTGCTTGATCCAGTCGTTGACGGCGGAGCAGATGGCGGCGCCCATCGTCTCGGAGATGGCGACCTGGCCGCCGGTGAGCGGATTACAGATGGCCAGGCCGATGCCGAAGGCATCCAGCGCCTGGGTTCGCATGGCGTCGAGGCTGCTGCCGGGGCGCTGGCCCTTGACGCGCCAGTCCGCGCGGCAGGTGATCGGCGCGTTGAGCGGGTAGGACATCATGTCGAACCCGTCCAGCCCGCGCTGGACGAAGGAGTCCTGCCAGAACGGCTCCATATACGGCAGTAGGGCGTGGATATCCGGTACACCCGGATGGATGTCGCAGTCGATCGTGAGTGTCATTGGGGCGTCTCCGCCCGGACTATGCGGATTGGGGTGCGGGGGTGTCAAACAATGCGTGGCAGGCTGTTTGGTGGGCAAAGTCGCCGGCGGAATAAACCTGACGGTTGCACCGTTCGGCCGTTGATCCTCTTCAGCTGAGATCAGGACGGTGCGATCGCGGCCGTTGCCGGCAACGATGACGGTTTGGCGCAGCAGTAGACCCTGGTAGCGGCCGACTTCCTTACGGAACTCCGTTGCGGAAAGGCGGACGACGTCTTCCATAACGCACTCCGGATATTCCGGAATCCCGGTAGAATGCGGGCTTTCGGAAGGCGCATTTGCCGCCCCTGCGTGATCCACGCGTGCGCACCGCAGGGCGTCCGCGTTAGCGCCGTTTGCCCCAGCTTACGGCGACGGCGCTGATGACCGGGATGCGTAGCACAGCGCCGACGTCAGCGATGTTTAGTCCAGATCCGGCAATACCCGCCGAAGCCTACTCTGGAACCCCAGCCCACCGCATGCCCTGATAAATGCGTTCGCGCCCGGCGATATAGACAGGATCCGCACTGCGCGCTCCAGCCCGAAATCGGCTGATGGTGAAACCCGGCTCCAGCGCCAGCCCAGCCGAGGCCGCAGCGTGCGCCTCATCCACCCGCCCCAGATGCGCCAACGCAGCGGCCAGAGACAAATGCGTAAAGGCAAAGTTGCGATTGGCCTCAATGGCGCGGCGAAACCACACCACCGCTTCCTCGTCCCGCCCAAGGTGCAGCTTGGAAGTTCCGGCGCTGCTCATCCAGTGATGCGCCGAAACGTCCCGCGGGCTGAGGCGCAGGGCCTCCCGGTAATGCGCCTCGGCCTCCGCCGCCCGCCCTAGCGCGGTCTTGGCCATGCCGATCAGCGCGTGGGCGTAGACCAGGTTTCGATCCAAGGTCAGCGCATGCTCGAATTCCGCAATGGCTTCGTCGTTACGATCGACGGCGCTGTAGAATGAACCGAGCACAAGGTGCGCGAAGGCGTGGCCGGGCGCCAGGGACAGGGCCTTGATAGCGTTGGTCTCGGCGGACGCCAAGCGGACGGCGCGGTCGTCTGCCAGGAAGCCGGCGCCAAAATCCATGTCCACCCAGCCTCTTGCTGCCAGTGCGTCAACGTTCTGCGGATCGAGTTCCAGCGCTCGTTGCAGCAAGGCCTCGGCCGGCCTCAGGTAGTTGGCTGTCGATCCCCGGTTCATCAGCGCCTTGGCGCGGAAATACAGATCCATCGAGTTCGCGTCGGGTGACCGCTCCGCGCGCCGCGCCTCGGCCTCGATCAGTTGTGCATCGAGCTGGTTTGCCAGGCGCGCAACGATCTCGTCCTGCATCTCGAACAGATCGGCCAGCGTCTGGTCAAAGCGCTCCGCCCACAGATGGGTGCCGGTCGCACAGGCGATCAACTGGACATTGACCCGCAGGCGATTGCCGTTCCGTTGCACGCTGCCCTGCAGCGCATATCGCACATTCAGGTCCCGGCCGATCTTTCGTGTATCGACGAGGTCTCCGCGGTAGACCGAGGCGGTGTTGTGGCCGATCACGAACGCGCCGGCGATGCGGGAGAGGTCAGTGGTCAGGCTCTCGGTGATTCCATCAGCCAGGTAGTCCTGCGCCTGGTCACCGCCGATATTGGTGAACGGCAGCACGACCAGGGACACTTGCGGTGGACCAGCGCCGGAATGATCCGCCAGGCTCCGCGGCCTCTCAGCGGCATTGGCGGACTGCCGCGCCGGATCGCGTGTTTCGGGTACACCGCCCTCCAGGACGCTGGCAGGTGAAGAGACGGATTGCACTCGAAGTGCCGCGAAGGCTTCCGCAACGTTCTTAAAGCTGCTTTGTACGACGGGCAGCAGCGCCGCACCGGCCGGCGTCAGTGTCACCGGCCTCGGGTGCCGACGGAACAGCGCACAGCCGGCTACCGTCTCCAGCACGCGGATTTGATGGCTGATCGCGGTTGGCGTCAGGCCAAGCTCGTCTGCGGCCTCCTTGAAGCTCGACAGCCGCGCTGCGGCCTCGAAGGCACGCAAGGCTTTCAGCGGCGGTAACCTGCGCATTGCCGCAACGTAGCTGAATTGGCTTCATCTATAGCCTGAAAATTTCTCGTTTGAACCGGAAAGGCGGCGCGTCTACCGGTGAGGGAAGAACAAAGCCGTCGCTGGCATCACAAGGCCGGCGTGCATCAGTCGGTAAGAAGCATTCATGGAACAGGAGGCGTCAAATGCGGTCAGACTTGTCTGTTTCCAAAGCGGTCTCTGACCTGGCCGGTGCGTTCGCGGGCCGGCTGCTACAACCCAACAACGCGGAGTACGAGGCCGCTCGGCGTGTCCATAATGGCATGGTGGACAAGAGGCCGGCCCTGATCGCTCAGTGCCATGGCGTGGCCGACGTTGTCGACGCGATCAAGCTGGCGCGTGAGCTTGGCCTCGAAGTCTCGGTGCGTGGTGGCGGCCATAACGTCGCGGGACGCGCTGTGGTCGAGGGCGGACTGATGATCGACCTGGCGCAGATGCAGGCAATCCACGTCGATGTCGGGCACCGGACGGTCAGAGCCCAAGGTGGCGCGACCTGGGCCGGGCTGAACCGGGAAACGCAGCTGCACGGCTTGGCCGTGACCGGCGGTGTTGTTTCGACTACGGGTATCGCAGGGCTGACACTGGGCGGCGGCATCGGCTGGCTGATGGGGAAATACGGGCTGGCGCTCGACAACCTCCTGTCGGTTGAAGTGGTTACAGCGGACGGGCAGGTCCAGCAGGCGAGCGCCGAAGTAAACCCGGACCTGTTCTGGGCCGTCCGCGGCGGCGGCGGGAATTTCGGCGTCGTCACGTCGTTGGAATTCCGGCTGTATCCGGTTGGCCCCATGATCACTGGTGGGCTGATCGCCTATCCGTTCGAGAATGCCCGTGAGATGCTACGGTTCTACCGCACGTTTACTGCGTCGCTTGCCGATGAGGCCGCCGTCGCCGCGACGCTGGTCCATGCTCCGGACGGCTCCGGCACCAGGCTGGCGGCGATGGTGGCCAGCCATTGTGGTCCGCTGGCCGATGGTGAGAGCGCCCTTCAGCCGATTAAACAATTCGGCGCGCCGGTCATGGATGCGCTTGGCCCAATCCCGTACTGCCAGCTGAACAGCATGTTGGATGCCGGCTATCCGAAAGGCGCCCTGAATTACTGGAAGTCGAGCTTCCTGGCAGATCTGAGTGACGCAGCCATCGACACGATGATTGCCTGTTTCGAGGCGTGTCCGACACCCATGGGGCAGCTGCTGCTGGAGGGATTTCACGGGGCCGCGACCCGGGTTGGCGTCACTGACACGGCGTTTCCCCACAGGCAGAGGGGTTACAACTTCCTGGTCGTTTCGCAGACGTTGGACCCGGCCATCGCCGATCGCTGCACGGCCTGGGTGCGCCAGACCTATGACGCGATGAAGCCGTTCATCGCGCCAGGCCGGTATGTGAATTACCTGGATGACGATGAGGCCGTGGATGCGGTTGCGGCAGCCTATGGCCCGAACTACCGGCGGCTACGCGATATCAAGACAAAGTACGACCCGGAGAATTTCTTTCACCTGAACCAGAATATTCTCCCGCTTCGGTAGGCGTCGGAGCAGACCGGCCTTCCCGGGCCTTCCTCATCCGTGCCGCGATCCTATACTCCGCGACGAACAACAACGCGGCAGGAGGAACACGTCATGGACTTCACCAACAAGGTCGCCCTGATCACCGGCGCAGGCGGCGGCATCGGCCGGGCCACCACGCTCGGCTTCGCCCGCGGCGGCGCCAAGGTTCTGGTCGTCGACGCCAATGCCGACAACGGCCAGGCCACCGCGGACCTGGTCAGTCAGTCCGGCGGCACGGCACGCTTCGTCCAGGCCGACGTGACAAAGTCCTCGTCCGTTCAGGCCTACGTGAAAGCCTGCCTGGACAGCTACGGAAGGATCGATTGTTTCTTCAATAACGCCGGCATCGTCGGCACGATCGCGGCCACCAAGGACTACGACGAGGACATGTTCGACCAGGTCATCGCTGTAAACCTCAAAGGCGTGTTCCTCGGCCTGCGCCATGTTCTGCCGGTGATGCTGGCGCAGGGCAGCGGCACCGTGGTGAATACCGCCTCGGTCGCCGGCCTGTTTGGCGGCGCCGGGCAGCCCGCCTACGTCGCCTCTAAGCACGGCGTCCTCGGCTTGACCAAGGTCGCCTCAACCGAGTGCGCGGCCCAGGGTGTCCGGATCAACGCGGTCTGCCCCGGCCCGGTGGAAACGGCGATGATGCGCGACGTGGAATCGCAGCGGAACCACAACGATCCGGCGAGCGTACGCGCCGCCTACAGCGCCACCATGCCGTCCGGCCGCTACTCACTGCCCGAGGAGGTGGCGGATGTCGTGCTCTATCTGTGCTCCGACGTCTCCCGCAATGTCACCGGCACGCACATCGTGATCGACGGCGGCCGCTCCGGCGCGGGCGGCGGAATTACCCGCTGACCGGCCGGAGCAAGGCAGGCTTGCGCGCGTGGTCCGCCGCGCCGCCGGTGGACTTTGCCGTGATCTGCCGCCAAGACAGACAGGAATGCGTCAGGAGGGTGATGTGAATTCGCGCTATTGGACACTCGCAAAGCGGCCGCCGCCGCCCTGGCCCGATGAGACCACCTTCGCGCTCAAGGAGGCGCCGGTCCCCACACCTGGGCCCGGCCAGGCGCTGACACGAACGATCTATGTCTCCCTCGATCCGTATCAGTGGGGCCGCAGGCGCCGCGGCGAGGAGGCGGAAGGCACGCCGTGCCATGCCCGCACCGTGTCGCAGGTCGTGGAAAGCCGGATCGATGGCCTGGCGCCCGGTGATTTCGTGTTCAACACGAATGGCTGGGCCGAGTATGGACTGATGGGCGAGGGCGTTGAGCGCCCCAGCTATATGGTGCCCCGGAAGCTCGATCCGACGCAGGGCAAGATCAGCCATGCCGTCGGTGTGCTCGGCATGCTGGGCCTGACCGCCTACGCGGGCATGGCGCTCCAGTGTGAACCGAAGGCAGGCGAGACCGTCGTGGTCTCGGCGGCGTCCGGCGGGGTTGGTCAGATCGCCGGTCAGATTGCGCGGCTGAAGGGCTGCCGTGTGGTTGGCATCGCCGGGCGCGAAGAAAAATGCCGCTATGTCGTGGAGGAGCTCGGCTTTGACGCCTGCGTTTCCCACCTGTCGGACAGTTTTCCCGAGGACCTGAAGGCGGCCTGCCCCGGCGGCATCGATGTCTATTTCGAAAATGTCGGCGGTGCCGTGTTTGAAGCCGTGCTGCCGCTGCTCAACGCCGGCGGCCGGATGACCATCTGCGGGTTGATCGCGCACTACGGTGACGCCCCTGGGACAGACGCCGGGGCCGAGGAAGCCCGCCGCGCCGAATCGCGCGGTGTGCGCGTACAGCGGTTGTCAGTCGGCAGCTACGCCGCCGACTGGCATGACGTCTTCCTGTCCGAAATGGCCCCCTGGGTGGCTTCGGGCCAGGTGCGTTATCGCGAAGACATCCGCGAGGGCTTGGAGACCATCCCCAGCGCCTTTGCCGAGATGCTTCGCGGCGCCAATTTCGGCAAGACGCTGGTCCGGATCGGGCCCGATCCAACTCTTCCGTAGTGCGCGCATGTTCTTGGCCGGAGGTGGCACGCGACTGACAGAATGAGGAAGCGCCGGGGCTGTGCCGGCACGCGGTGCCGCCTCGTCCACCTTTGCCCGTATGGTCCGGTGACCGGCCGGAGCATCGCCGGAGCTCCCGCCGGTGTGTCTTCTGTCGCTGGGCCGGAGCGGTCAGATAAAACTGCGCTCCGCTCCGCATTATCCCCGCCCGGCCGCCAGGAACCGCCGGTTCACCGCACTATGCGGCTTCAGCGCCAGCCGTTCATGCGCCAGCGACACCGCCACGTCCCGCAGCTCCGCGCGTCCGGCTGCCTCGGCCAGCGTCCAGTCGAACACATCGCGCTGTGCGGCGCTGCCGCCGATGCGCCACAGCTCGAACCGCGCCGGCAGCAGCCAGTCCACCGCTTGCGCGTAGTCGCCGCGGTGGAACGCCGTCAGACCTTCGGCCAGGGGCACGCCGACCTCCCGATAGGTCTCCGCCGCCTCGTCATCGCTCGCGGCGGTGGCGCGCATCGCCGCCAGGCGGGTCTCGGCCAGCGCCTCGTGGCCCGACCGCAGCTCCGCCATGATCGCGTGCAGGTCGGCAAAGACCAGCCAGCGCCCGTCCGCATGGCCCTCCCAACGCGGCAGCAGCGCCTGCCAGCGCGCCGCCACGTCCACGCCCAGCGTATCCAGCCGCCACAGCAGCGCCGAGGAATGCGTCAGGCTCATCGCCAGCTTCTTCTCCGATGCCAGGAACGGGCCGTCGTAGATCGCCACGGCTTCGTCGTACTGGCCGAGATCGAGGTGATACAGCGCCTTGTGCCACCAGATATGGTCCTGGTTGGGATGCTCCCGCGTCGCCCAGTACGCCTCCCGCGAGGCCATCCAGCCGATGCCGTCCTCCGCCCGGCCCATCATCTCCATGACGTGAGAGACGGTGTGGTGGGCGAACCAGGAGTGTGGTTCGGCGTCGGCGACATCCCGAGAGACGTCCTCGGCGCGGGCGTAGTCGCCGTTCTCCTCCAGGCCGAAGGCGTGGAAGGATTGCAGCGCGGCATGGCCGGGCACCGCGCGCGGAAACTGCGGCAGGGCGCGTGCCGTGCGGTCGCGCATCCAACGCACGCGGCCCTGCGACAGATCGAACAGCAGCGCCATCTGGTGCGCCAGGATGTCGCGCGGCCACGCCATCAGGTGCCGGTCGAGCAGCCCGATCGCCGCGAGACGCGCGCCGGTGGCGGCCTTCTGCAGCGCCGCCAGGTGGCTCCGCTCGCGGTCATTCGTCGGCCGTGCGGCGGCATCCCGTACCGCTGACTGGGCTCGGGGGGCGAGCATAGGGTCGCGCGACAGGGCGAACAGCCAGCCCTTGGCGATGCGCGGCATGGCGAAATCCGGCGCCGCCGCGATGGCGGCATCCAGCGCCCCCATGGCGTCGCCATGGCCGATGGTGGCGGCGTGGATCGCCTGATTATACAACGCAACGGCATTAGCGGTGGCGCCGGAAACGGCGTGGCCCTGGGCGTCCTGCAGCATGATGTGCCTCCCACTTTTGCTCGACGGTAAGGCGGGTGGGGCGGCTTGCCAAATGGCTTCTGCCGATCCGCACATATCCTGTAACGTGAAACCCGTTGTCCGTGTGTGGCAATCGAGTCAGCATCGCGGCCCCGAAACAGAGTGCAAGCGATGTTGCCGCAATCCGCCGTCCTGGTGACTGCGCCCATTGTTCCGGATCAGCAGCAAGCGCTGACAGAGCTGCTCGTCACGATGAACCTGGTGCCTGGGTTCGCCGACCCGGACAACGCGCTGGTGCCCTTCGGGCAGTTCGACCGGCTCCATTTCGCCCGCTTCCTGATCCTGCAGGACCCGGTGCCGGACGAGATCACTGTCCATGGCCTGCCGCCCTCGCCATGGCTGCCGATGCTGGCCTTCTTTGCGGATTGCGACGGCACGGCAGACGATTTCCTCAACGACATGGCCAGTCGATGCGAAGCCGGGCTACGGCGTATCTTCGCCCATTGCCGCGGCTTCACCGCCGGCACCGACCTGCTGGACTGGATGCGACGCCACCAGACGCCGATCGCGGCCAACTACGTCAACTGGATCGGCCGCACGGTGCGGCAGATCAGGGAAGAGGCCGCGTTGTTCCGAGCGCTGTCCGGCTGGCTCGACGCCAATGGCAGTGAGCTGGCAGGCCACGCGCCGCGGGACATCCATCGCCGCCTCTCGGCGTTCGTTGCAGAACAGCGGCGAGCGGGAGCGCTAGCGCTCAGCCCGCCGGAACCGGCGCCGCCCGGCTGGTACTGGCACAATCTTGTCCATGCCGTCACCGTGCCGGTCGTCCTGACGGCGGCGCTACCGCTGCTGCTGGCGTATCTGCCGTTCTTCCTGCTGCTGCTCCGCCGGCACGAGACGACGGACCCGGAAATTAATACGCCGCCAGATCTGGCTCGGCGCACCGCAATCGCGGCCTTTGAGGACCATGATGTCAGCAATCCCTATATTGTCATCGGCTATCTGAAGCCGGGGCCATTCCGGCGCTCCCTGGCGGTGTTTCTTCTCTGGCTGGTGAACTACGCCGCGCGGCACATCTATAGGCGCGGCCGCCTGGCGCGGGTGCGGACGATCCATTTCGCCCGCTGGGTGTTTATCAACGACAGTAAACAAGTGTTCTTCGCCAGTACATACGATGGTTCGCTCGACAGCTACATGGACGACTTCATCAACAAGGTCGGCTGGGGACTGAACGTGCTGTTCAGCAACAGCGTCGGCTATCCGCGCACCAACTGGCTGTTGCGGGACGGCGCCGCGGACGAACTGAAGTTCAAATATGATCTGTTCCGCCACCAGGTGCCCGTGCAGGTCTGGTACAAGGCGTATCCGGGCCTCACCCTGTTCGATCTGTTCCGCAACAGTAAAGTGCGTGCCGGCATCGAGGCGCGGCACATGTCGGATCGGCAGATCCGTGACTGGTTGGACCTGCTATGAGCCCCGCGCCAATGCAAGTGGACTACGACGACATCCAGGGACTGGTTCGTTTCGGCCATGGCCGCCTGACCGAGGCACGCTTCCACCTGCTGCGCATCGCCGACCTCGCCGCCGCGCGCCAGTGGCTGGCTGCCGCGCCCGTCACGCATGCGGCAGAACAATACCCGCTGCCCGACACGGCGCTACAAATTGCCTTCAGCGCCGAAGGCCTGCGCGCGCTTGGCATCGAGCCTGCTGTGCTGGACGGATTCTCCGCTGAGTTCCGGTCAGGAATGGCCGGCGATCTGGACCGCTCCCGCCGTCTCGGTGATGTGGCTGGCAATGATCCGGCGACCTGGACCTGGGGCACCGGCGACCGGGCGCCGCATCTGCTGGTCATGGTCTACGCCACGCCGGCGCGCTTCCCGGACTGGCAGGCGCAGCTTCAGGACCAGGCCTGGGAGCGGGGATTCAGCCTGATCGCCAGCCTGGATACCGGCGATCGGGACGGGCGCGAGCCGTTCGGCTTCATCGACGGCATCAGTCAGCCCATCCCGGACTGGGACCGGCGACTGCGGCCAGAGCCCGGGGAGGCGCGTTACCGAAACGACATCGCGTTGGGCGAGTTTGTCCTCGGCTACCCGAACGAATACGGCAAATACACCGACCGCCCGCTGCTCGACCCGGCGGCCGACCCGCAAGGGCGGCTGCCCTGGGCCGAGGATCTGCCGGAGCTCCGCGACCTTGGCCGGAACGGCACCTATCTGGTGTTCCGCGATTTGCACCAGTCGGTGCGGGCATTCTGGCAGTACCTGAACGCACAAACGGCTGGAACCGGGGTGACGGCGCAGCATCTGGCCGAGCGAATGGTGGGGAGGCGATTGGCGGACGGCGCACCGCTTGTACCCGTCAGGTCGCGCGGGGCACCAGGCAGCGACGGGCCGCCAAACGCCTTCACCTTCGACGACGACCCCGCCGGCGCACAATGCCCGCTCGGCGCCCATATCCGCCGCGCCAACCCGCGCACGGCCGATGTGCCGCCGGGGACTGTCGGCTTCCTCGCGCGGCTGATCCAGACATTGGGTCTGAACCGGCAGGATGCGCGCGATGACCTGATCGCACCGGCGCGGTTCCACCGTATCCTGCGGCGCGGCCGGGAATACGGGCAGGGCGGGCCAGGGATCAGCGACGATGTCGGCCTGCGCTTCCTTTGCGTGAACGCCAACATCGCGCGCCAGTTCGAGTTCGTGCAGAGCGCCTGGATCATGAGCACGAAATTCAACGGCATGGCCGAAGAGGGCGATCCGCTGCTTGGCAACCGCGCGCCGATCCCTGGGTGTCCAGTGACGGACCGCTTTGTCTGGTCGCGCGAAGGCAGCGTCCGACGGCGATTGGCGGGGCTGCCGCAGTTCGTGACGGTGCAGGGCGGCGCCTATTTTTTTATGCCGGGGATTCGGGCGCTGCGCTATCTGGCGGCAGGCTGAACCGCGTCAGATGCCCAAATTCAACGGGTCACACAGCGCCACGACCCCTCCCTCAGCAGCGCCGAAACGATCAATTCTTGCTGTCATGCCGCCGCAGTCGACAGCGGCGGTCGCCTCCCCAAATCCCCCGTAGCCTGTCCGTTCTGTTTGAGTGGCAGGGTGTTGGGAGGATTGTAAATCGCTGACAAGCCGCGCGTCGCCAAGCACGGCCCGCCACGGCCCTTGCGGGACGCGATGTAGGCCTGCTGGAGGTCACGAGGCGCTGGCCGGGTTAAGCCGGCGCTACTGGCCCTCTCGGTTCAGGAGGCCTTGCCCTTCACTGGCTTCACATCGTTCGCGGCCACCGGCTTGATGACCGTGGTGATCGTCTCGCGCAGCACCGTCACCTTCAGGTTCGGGGCGATCTCGACCTCGATCTCGGTGGATGGGACTTGATTACCGTCCTTGTCCTGCACCATCGGCACGCGCTGCACCGTGCCGATGATACCCCCGCCGGTGACGACCTTGTCGCCGCGCTTGAGCGCCGACAGCATCAGCCGCATCTCGCGCTGCTTCTGCTGCTGCGGGCGGATCAGCAGAAAATAGAAGACCGCAAAGATCAGCACCAGCGGCGCAAACTGCGCCGCGCCGGCCAGCCAGTCGCCGGCCGCGTTCTGCGCATAGGCCGGCGGAATGAGAACAAACGGATTCATGGTGGTCGACGCGTCCTTGCGGTGAAACCGGGCGGACCATAGTTTCCGGCCCTCTTTCGTCAAGCTTTCTGGAAACTGCCGTGGACACTGTCTCGCTCGACCTTCTCACCCGCATCGCGGCGGCGCTGGAGCGCCTTGCCCCGCTGCCGCCGGCGCCGGTGGATCTGGGCGTGGCGGATGCCTTTGTCTGGCATCCGTCGCCGCGGCCTGGCGAGGCGGGATCGCTCGTGCCGGTGCCGCGCGTGTCGCGGGTGGCGATCGACCTGCTGAAGGGGGTGGACCGGCAGCGCGACATCCTGCTGGAGAACACGCTGCGCTTCGCCCGTGGCCTGCCGGCGAACAACGCCATGCTGTGGGGCGCGCGCGGCATGGGCAAATCCTCGTTGGTGAAGGCGACGCATGCGGTGGCCAACCGGGAGACGCCGGGCAGCCTGGCGCTGATCGAGATCCACCGCGAGGATATCCGGTCATTGCCGGATCTGCTGAACCTGCTGCGCGGCGAGGCCAGGCGTTGCCTGATCCTGTGCGACGACTTGTCGTTCGAGAAGGAGGACGCTGACTACAAGGCCCTGAAGTCGGTGCTGGACGGCGGCATCGAAGGCCGGCCGGACAACGTGCTGTTCTACGCCACCTCAAACCGCCGCCATCTGATGCCGCGCGACATGATCGAAAATGAGCGGTCCACGGCGATCAATCCGAACGAATCGATCGAAGAGAAAGTATCGCTGTCAGATCGCTTCGGCCTCTGGCTGGGCTTCCACAACTGCGACCAGCCGACGTTCATGGCGATGATCGACGGCTATGCGGCGGATCTCGGCCTGCCCATTGATGCCGAGGCGCTGCACGCCGAGGCGGTGGAATGGTCGGTGACCCGTGGCGCCCGCTCTGGACGGGTGGCATGGCAGTTCATCCAGGAGATGGCCGGGCGACTTGGGGTGGCGAAGACGGTCAGCGCGTAGCGTTTTCGCGCACACGCACGACCAGTGCCGGTGAGGCCAGTAAAGCGTGCCCCCCATCGCCGTCCTCATCCTGATCACTACGCTGCTCCGCCTGGCCTTCGCCGCCACCACCGGCCTGGGCGTGGACGAAAGCTACATGGTCGCTGCGGGCCGCACCCTCAGCCTGGGCTATTTCGACCACCCGCCGGCATCGTGGTGGCTGTCCTGGGGGGCGGCGCATTTGTTCCGGTCCGAGGCGCCGGTCGTCGTACGCCTGCCGTTCATTCTGCTATTCGCCCTGTCGCAATGGCTGACGTACTGCATTGGCCGCCTGATCGCCGATCGGAGAGCGGGGTTCTGGGCGGTCGTCGCGCTGAACCTGTCACCGGTATTCGGCATCACCACAGGCACATGGGTCCTGCCGGACGGGCCGCTCGACACCGCCCTGCTCGGTGCCGCGCTGTGCCTGCTGCACGCGCTGGCTGACGACCGCCGCGCGGTGCGCTGGTGGGCCGGGGCAGGCGCCTGTGCCGGGCTGGCGCTGTTTTCGAAATACACGGCCGTGCTGACCGTTGGCGGCGCCGGCCTGTACCTGCTGTTCAGCCCACGCGATCGAACTTGGCTGGCACGGCCTGGACCCTACGTCGCGGCCGCTGTTGCGGCCTTCGTGTTCGCCCCCGTACTGATCTGGAACGCGACCCATGGCTGGGCCTCCTTCGCCTTCCAGGGCGACCGGGCTCTTGGCCTGCGCTTCCAGCCCTGGATGCCATTTGCCGTTCTGGGCGGCGAGGCGCTGTTCGTGCTGCCCTGGATCTGGCTGCCGATGATGCTGCTGTGGATCGGCGCCTTCCGCTCCGGCGCACCCTGGACGCACCGGCTGCTGGCGTGGCTTGCCGCGCCACCGATCGCCGCCTTCGCGTTGATTGCGGCGTGGTCCAGCCAGCGCATCCTGTTCCACTGGGCGGCCCCCGGCTACCTGATGCTGTTCCCGCTGCTCGGCGAGGCTATCGCCGCCAGGCTGCACCAACGCCGGGTGTTGCGCAGCATCGCCTGGACCGCCGGCCTGGTGCTGGCCGCCCTCGTCATCATCTCCACCCAACTGACCTTCGACTGGTTAGGCGGTTCAGTGGCAGCAATAATGCGCAAGGACCCGACGGACGAGGGGATCAACTGGACGTCGATCCGAGACGACCTGCACCGCCGTGACCTGCTGCATGACGGTGACGTTGTCGCCGTGCCAAACTGGCGTGACGCCGGCAAGATCGCCTATGCGCTGGGCCCCAACGTCACAACGATCGTGCTCAACCGCGACGCCCGGCAATTCGGCTTCGTGCATCCGCTCGGCACGTATGCCGGTCGTGACATGCTGGTGCTGTCGATGGAACCGGACCAGCGCGCCATGAACGCCGCGGAGCGCTGGTTCGATGCGATCGGCAAGCTACCGGGCGTGTCGGTGCGGCTGGACGACCGCGTCCTGCGCCAGGTCACTGTGCTTCAAGGGCAGGGGCTGCACCCTATCGAGCGTTGATCGGCGCGCAGTTGGTGCGGCCGGAGGCGAAGCAGTCCTGCAGCGTCGCCGACTTCTGCAACTGCTGAACCATGTACCAGACTCCGAGGGCGGCCAGCACCAGCACGATCAATCCGACCAGCGCGCGCCATGGCGAGCCTGGCGGCGGGCCGTCCTCATCCCGCGACATCAGCCGCGCCCTTCCTGCACGGCATGGCACGCCACCTCGACGCCCCCAACCCGCGTGTGCGCCGGCTTCTCCACACGGCACCGGTCATTGGCCAGCGGACAACGCGGATGAAACGAGCATCCCGGCGGCGGCGCAATCGGGCTCGGCACCTCGCCACGCACCGGCGTTCGGCGCAGGCCGACATGGTCCAGGTCCGGCACCGCTTCCAGCAGCATGCGCGTGTAGGGATGTCGCGGCGTGGTGAACACCGTTTCCGCCGGGCCCTGCTCGACGATGCGGCCGAGATACATTACCCCGAGCCGGTCCGCCATGTGGCGCACGACCGCCAGGTTGTGGCTGATGAACAAATAGGTCAGCCCGAGCCGCTGCTGCAGGTCCCGCATCAGGTTCAAAATCTGCGCCTGCACCGAAACGTCCAAGGCGCTGGTCGGCTCGTCGCAGACCAGGAACTCCGGCTCGCTCGCCAGCGCCCGGGCGATGGAAATCCGCTGCCGCTGGCCGCCGGAAAATTCGTGCGGATAACGGGCGCCGTCACGCGCCGCCAGTCCGACCTGCGCCAGCAACGACCCGACCCGTGCCTGCACCTCGCTTGACCTTGTCGCCAGCCGGAACGCCCGGATGGGCTCCGCAACAATATCCAGCACCCGCCAGCGCGGGTTCAGCGAGGCATACGGGTCCTGGAAGATCATGTTCATCCGCCGGCGCAATGACGCCTGCGCCCGCGCCGCCGAGAGCGACACGCCCTCAAACCGCATCTCACCGCCCGCCGGCGTGTAAAGCCCGACCGCCAGCCGCGCGATGGTGGACTTGCCGCAGCCCGACTCCCCGACCAGCGCAAACGTCGTCCCGTCCGCAATGGCAAACGACACATCATCCACCGCCCGCAGCCACCGCCGCTTCTCCCCCGCCGCCAGCCGCTGCAGCAGCGGCCGGGAGACGTCGAAACTGTGGGAGACGCCGATGGCCTCGAGGACGGTCCGGCTGGTGCTCATGCGGGTTGGGCCGGTGTAGGCGGGGGCGCTGCCCCCGCACCCCCGCAAAGGGGCACGCCCCTTTGATCCTCGTCCATGGGGGGAAACGGAGGGAGGGGGCTACTCAGTCGGTTGCAACCTGCACCGTCGCCCCCTCCCTCCATTTCCCCCCAATGATTGGGTTCTAAGGGCGTTACGCCCTTAGCGGGGCGCGGGGCAGAGCCCCGCATAAACCTACCCATCCGCATGCACCCAACAGGCTGCCCTGGTGTCACCGGCGTCCATCAGCTCCGGCTCCTCCCGGCGGCAGCGGTCGCGGACGAGGGGGCAGCGGGGGTGGAAGCGGCAGCCGTGCGGCATGGCGTCGAGGCGGGGCATGGCGCCGTCGATCTGGCGCAGGCGGTCGCGGCGGTGCTCGAGGGTGGGGATGCTCGCCATCAATCCTTCTGAATATGGGTGGTTCGGGTGCTGGATGACGGCGCGTACGGGGCCGATTTCAGCGATCCGGCCGGCGTACATCACCGCGACCCGGTCAGCGGTTTCGGCAATCACGCCCATGTCGTGCGTCACCAGCATCACCGCCGTGCCGTGGTCCTGCGTCAGCGTCTTCAGCAGGGTGATGATCTGCGCCTGAATCGAGACGTCCAGCGCGGTGGTTGGCTCGTCCGCAATGATCAGTGACGGTTCGGCGCACAGCGCCAGGGCGATGACCACGCGCTGGCGCTGGCCGCCGGAGAATTGGTGCGGGTAGGCGTCGACCCGCTGGGACGCGGCGGGGATGCCGACGCGCTCCAACCACTCGATTGCCTTGGCGCGGGCGGCACGATCGGACAGCGGCAGGTGGGTCTGCATGGTTTCGACCAGTTGCCGGCCGATCGTGTAGAGCGGGTTCAGCGTGGTCAGCGGGTCCTGGAAGATGGTGCCGATGCGGCGGCCGCGAATCCGGCGCAGCGCCTCCGGCGGCAGATTGTCGATGCGGTCGCCGTTCAGACGGATCTGGCCACCTGCGATGCGGCCGGGGCGTTCCAGCAGACCGACGATAGCGGCGCCGGTCAGCGACTTGCCGGCGCCGGATTCGCCGACGACGCCCAGCACCTCGCCGGGTTCGATGCTGAACGACACGCGCTCCAGCGCGCGCAGCACGCCGCGGCGGGTGGGAAACTCGACTGACAGGTCGATGACATCCAGCAGGGCCATCAGCGCAACTTCGGGTTCAGTGCGTCGCGCATCCAGTCGCCCAGCAGATTGATCGCCAGCACCATCAGGATCAGCGTCAGCCCGGGAAACACGCTGACCCACCATTGCCCTGCGAACAGGAAGTCATTGCCAAAACGGATAAGAGTGCCCAGCGACGGCTGCGTCGGCGGCAGTCCGACGCCAAGGAACGACAGCGTCGCCTCGGCGATCACCGCCAGGCCGAGGCCTAGGGTGCCAATGACCAGGACAGGGCCGATGACGTTGGGCAGCACGTGGCTGAGCATGATCTTCCAGCGCGGCACGCCGATGATCTGTGCGGCCAGCACATAATCCTTGTTCCGCTCCACCAGGGTCGAGCCGCGGATGGTGCGGGCGAAGCTCGGCCACAGGCTGATGCCGATGGCGAAGATCATGACGTAGATCTGCAACGATTCCCGCATGGTGCGTGGCAGGGCGACGGTGATGACGCCGTCGACCAGCAAAGCGGTCAGGATCGACGGGAAGGTCAGTTGCACGTCGGCGATGCGCATCAGCACGGTATCGACCGGCCCGCCGCTATAGCCACTGATCAGCCCAATCGCGATGCCGAGCAGGACCGCCACGACGATGGCACTGATGCCGACCGCCAGGCTGATGCGCATGCCGTACATGATCGCCGACAGCACATCGCGCCCCTGGTTGTCGGTGCCCAGCAGGTTGGACCAGTCCGACTCCTCCATCCCGATCGGCGGCTTGAAGCTGTCCAGCAGCGACAGCGACGCGACATCCATCGGGTTGTGCGGCGCCAGCCATGGCGCGAACGCGGCGGCTACGATCAGCACGACCAGGATTCCGGCTGCCAGGACTGCCAACGGCGAGGTCCGGAACCCGTAGGCGATGTCGCTGTCCCAGAGGCGGTGCAGGCGGGCGATCATCGTTGCACCCGCAGCCGCGGATCAACCGCGTAGTACAGCAGGTCGACGACCAGGTTAATCACCACGAACAGCAGCGCGATCAGCAGCAGATAGGCGGACATCACTGGAATGTCCGCGGACGAGACCGACTGCACCAGCAGCAGCCCCATGCCGGGCCATTGGAATACCGTCTCGGTCACCAACGAAAAGGCAACGATGCCGCCGAACTGCAGGCCGATGATGGTGATCACCGGTACCAGCGTGTTCTTCAACGCATGGCCGAAATTGATGGCCCGGTTGGTCAAGCCGCGGGCGCGGGCGAATTTGATGTAGTCAGTCCGCAACACCTCCAGCATCTCGGCCCGCACCAGGCGCATGATCAGCGTCATCTGGAACAGGCCGAGCGTGACCGCCGGCAGGATCAGGGAGCGGATGCCGCTCCAGGAGGTGAAGCCGGTGGTCCACCAGCTTCCGAGATGCGTCACCGCACCGCGGCCGAAGCTCGGCAGCCAACCGAGCCAGACAGCGAAGGTCAGGATCAGCAGAATGCCGACCAGGAAGGTGGGCAGGGACACGCCGACCAGGGACACCACCATGAAGACCCGCGACAGCCAGCCGTTGCGGTTGATCCCAGTGTAGACCCCCATTGGCACGCCAATCAGGAAGGCCAATACCGTGGCGGTCACCGCGAGTTCCAACGTCGCGGGGAGCCGGTCGGCGATCAGGTCCAGCACCGGCTTCGCCATCCGGTAGGAATTGCCAAAATTGCCGTGCAGCGCATTCACCAGGAAGTGCCAGTATTGCACGAAGAACGGCTGGTCCATGCCAAGGTCGTGGATCAGTTGCAGCCGCTGCGCCTCGGTATGGTCCTGCGGCAGCATGATGGCGATCGGGTCGCCGATATAGGCGAACAGGGAGAAGGCCAGAAAGCCGACGATCAGCAGCACCGGGATGGCCTGCAGGATGCGGGAGGCGACGAAGCCGAACATGCAGTCTCCGATATACCGCGATATTTCCCAGCGGGAAGCCAGGATTATCGGATCGGCGACCGGACAGCGAACCGGAGCGGCAGCCGCGCATTATCCACAGCATGTCACACCCTGCGATTGAACTGGCTGAAACCGGCGCCAACATCCTTGATCCGGAGATTCTGAAGGCAACCGCGAAGGCGGCCGGCCTCCGCTACGTTTCCGACCGCGGCCGCGGAATCAAGCGGGAGCGGGCTGGGGACGCTTTCGCTTACTTCGACCCGAAGGGCCGGAAGATTACCGACGAGGATGATCTTGCCCGCATCCGCAAGCTGGCAATTCCACCGGCCTATGAGGACGTCTGGATCTGTCCCTATGCCAATGGCCATCTGCAGGCGACGGGGCGGGATGCGCGCGGCCGCAAGCAGTACCGCTACCACCCGCGCTGGCGGGAGGTTCGCGACGAAACGAAATACGGCAAGATGCTGGTATTTGGCCGCGTCCTGCCAACGATCCGCAAGCGCGTGCAGGAGGATCTCGCCCGCCGCGGCCTGCCGCGCGAGAAGGTGCTCGCCGCCATCGTGCACCTGCTGGAGAGCACGCTGATCCGGGTCGGCAATGAGGAGTATGCGAGGTCGAACCGCAGCTTTGGCCTGACGACCCTGCGCAACCGACATGTGAAGGTTGAGGGCGAGAGCCGCATCCGCTTTGACTTCCGCGGCAAGAGCGGGACCGAACACCATATCGATCTGCGCAACCGGCGCCTCGCCGCGGTCGTGCGAAAATGCCAGGACCTGCCGGGGCAGGATCTTTTCCAATATCTGGATGACGACGGCGAGCCGCATACGCTTGGATCTGACGACGTCAACGAGTACCTGCGGGAGATCAGCGGCGTTGAGATCACTGCCAAGGACTTCCGGACCTGGGCGGGGACCAACCTTGCTGCGCTGGCGTTGACGAAGCTGGAACAATTCGACACCCAGGCCAAGGCCAAAAAGAACGTGGTCCAGGCGGTTGAAGCCGTCGCCAAGATGCTTGGCAACACCCCGGCCGTGTGCCGGAAATGCTACATCCATCCCGGGATTTTCGATGGTTACCTGGACGGCAGCCTGCTGGAGGCGCTGAAGCAACGGGCCGAGGAGAAGCTGGCCGATCCGGGCGAGGGATTGCGTGCCGAGGAGGCGGCGGTGATGGCATTCCTGGCGCCGCACCTTGGCGCAGCGGAGGGCGACAAAGTCTCCGTGGCTGCGGATTGATTTTCGCCTGGTTGCGGGCGGGCAACTGGTAGCGGCGGCACGGTCCCGATCAGGAGCGTGCTGTCCTCTACAGAGTGCCGGTGCCGCTCAGAGGCCCGGTACCAACGCCTCCGGCGACTGGAAGACCAAATTGTCCCGGACTTCCTTCACACCCGGCACGGTCTCGGCGGCGACGCGAAGGGCCGTCCGTTCCTCCTCACTGTACAAAACGCCTTCGAGGAACACGACCGCATCGCTCACCACCACCGTCACCTGGCCGCCGGACCACGTGTGCTGCCGCAGGGCCTCCTCCACCGCGGTTTTCAGCGCTGCGTCGCCCGGTGAGGCCAGAGGCGCTTCTGCCAGCTTTGCCGCCAGCGCGCGTAACAGATCAGCGCGACTGACGACCCCGACCATCCGGCCGTCCTTCAGCACCGGCAGGCGCTTGACGTGTCGTTTGTCCATCAACTCCACGACCTGGTCGAGCGGCGTGTCTTCGTCGACCGTGACCACGTCGCGCGTCATCACCTCCTCAACATAGCGCCCGTGGCTGCGGACGAACTCGTCCGCGGCACGGGCAGGTCCTCGCAGGAAGGCCAGCCAGCCGGGGTGCTTCCACGCCGTGCCTGTCTCAACGCGATGCAGCAGGTCACCTTCGGTCAGGATGCCGACGAGTGTGCCGGCATTATCCAGCACCGGCAGGCCGCTGATCCGTTGGCCAAGCATCAGACGTATGGCGTCCTGAATCGTGGCATTCGGTGCAACGGTAACGACCGCACGGGTCATGACCTCGGATGTCTGCATCGCACTGGCCCTCTTGCGCCAGTCTGCTTAGCACAACCGGCGCAATGTGGGCTTGATCCGCATCAACGGCGCAAAACGTCCAGTTCGTCCTGATTGCCGACCCGCACCTGCAGGTCGTTCACCAGCCCGTTGGCGATCGAGTAGCACCAGCCATGGACCGCCAGTGTCTGCCCGCGCTCCCAGGCTGTCTGCACAAAGACGTCGGAGGCGACATTGCGCACCTGGTCAATGACGTTAAGTTCGCACAACCGGTTCAGCCGCGCAGTCACGTCGCTGAGTGCCTCGAGTTCAGCTCTGTTGGCGCGATAGGTCTCCCGGATCGGGTGCAGCCAATGGTCGACCAGCCCGCGCCGTCCTCCGTCCACCGCCGCGGCGACGCCACCACAACCGTAGTGGCCCACGACTATGATATGTTTGACCTGCAGCACATCTACGGCAAACTGCAGGACCGAGAGGTAGTTGGCGTCCTGCGGTGGCGCGAGGTTGGCTACGTTCCGGTGAACAAACAATTCGCCGGGGTCGAGCCCGACGATGTCATTGGCCGGTACCCGGCTGTCGGCACAGCCGATCCAGAGATATTCCGGCGCCTGCTGCTTCGCCAGGCGCTGGAAGAAGGACGGGTCGCTCGCGGTCTTGCGGGCGGCCCAGGCACGATTATTGGCTTTCAGGTGCTCGAGCATGGCGGTCCGTGACGGAGTGGCGATGTCATGACATGGTGACGTGTCGCAACCCTGCCAGGGGCACCTCATCCCGGTTTCGTGCAGCCGCACGCGTGGCGGACTTGGCCACCACGCCTTGTGACGTCAGGTCGGCTCAATCGGCATGCGCGCGATGCCGAGCCAGGCGATTGGCACGCCGGCGGCCTCGGCGGCTTTGGCAGGCGGCAGCTTCGTGTCCCAATCAGCGGCGACGAAGCGCTGGGCGTTGACCTGCGCAGCCGCGTCCGAAACCAGGTAGAGCAGGGGTGGAACCATGATCTCCGGGCGCAGCATCCTGGCGCGGTCGCCGCCTTCGCCGACCAATGGCGTGTCGGTGACCCCGCCGGGCACGAGCACGTTCGACGTGACGCCGGTGCCTTTCAGGTCGGCGGCGAGCACCGCCATGGCGGACTCTGCGCAAGCCTTTGAGGAGCCATAGAGCAGATAGCCTTCACGGACCATGGTGCCGAGGCTGGTGGTCACGGTGATCACCCGGCCGCGCCCGGCCTTGATCATGTGCGGCACCACTGCGTGTGTCAGCAGGATCGGGCCGGCGGCATTAATGGTGACGAAGCGCCACCACTGCTCCGGTGTCGTCTCCCAGAAGCGGATCGGGCTCATGCGCTGGTTCGGCTTGATGGCCGCTTGCCCGATGCCGGCGTTGTTCACCAGCACGTCAATGCGGCCAAAGGCGGACAATGTTTCTTGCGTGATTCTGTTGAACGAGTCCGGCTGGCTGAGGTCTGCCTGCAGCCCCTTGATCGGCGCCGGCAGGGTATTGAGGCCGGCGGCGTTGAGGTCGACGGCGACCACGTCGAAGCCGGCCTGCGATAGAGCAAGCGCCATGGCGCGCCCCATGCCCGAAGCGGCGCCGGTGACGATGGCGGATTGACGGTCTGATGGCATGTATCGGTTCCTCCCGGCCGGAAGTGTGCGGCGGATCGGGCCGCATGCCAAATCGGCGGCTGCCCGTGTCGCTGCGCGCAAGTAAAGCCGCAGGGCCGGCGGCACTGTACCATCAAAATTAGTCTCCGGACTGCGGAGCCTATGATCTATTTCAGTGCTCCTCGCAATGGGTGGTGCTAAGCCCTAGTCGCGTGGTCAGCCTGTCTATTCCCGATTACGCAAAGAAATGAAACGATCTGCAAGGAGGAGTCATTGCCATGACAGGCAAAACATCCCGTCCCGAGAGCCATCGTATCTGCAACATTGTCGCCTCCCGTGCCACCGAGAAGGACTGGACAATGGAGCATGCGCTGGCCGCCGGTGCGGTCAAGGCGGTTGCCACACCGCCGGCCTCGGTCGACCTGCGGGCACCGTGGTGGGACATCGGCGACCAGGAGGCGACCGGCTCCTGCGTCGGCTGGTCGTCCACCGACGGCGTCATGCGCTGGCACATGGTGAAGGCCGGCAAGCTGCCGCAGAGTGGTCATCTGTCGGTGCGCGCCACGTGGATGGCGTCGAAGGAAACCGACGAGTTCGTCAACCGTCCGGAGACCTTCATTGAAGGGGCGGGCACCAGCCTGAAAGCCGCGATGGACTACCTGCGCAAGTATGGCGCGGCGCCCGAGGCTTTGCTGCCGTTCCACATCGAAACGACGATGTATGCCGGCGATGAGGACGCGTTCTTTGCCACGGCCGCGCAACGGCGCATCTCGGCCTATTTCAACCTGCGCAAGGACGTGAGGAAGTGGCGCAGCTGGCTGGCGTCGCACGGCCCGATCCTCGCTGCGCTGCAGGTCGATGAAACGTGGGACAGCGCCACCGCGACGCACGGCAAGCTGGACACGTTTAAACCCGGCACGGTGCGCGGCGGGCACGCGATCTGCGTCTGCGGCTATACGTCGGACGGGCGTTTCATCATCCGCAACAGTTGGGGCAAGGCCTGGGGTGATAAGGGCTTCGCCTATGCCAGCGAGGCCTATATCAAGGGCGCGTTCGACAATGAGAGCTATGGCATTACCGTCTGATCGCGTTGTGTCGCTGGACCGGCAATAGCAATGAACCGTCGCCGGTCCTGGCGGGTTGTCGTAGCGGTGGCGCTGCTCGCCGCTGCGATGCCTGTTGCCGGAAAGGGACCTGTGATGGCGGAGACCGTGATACTGACCGAGGCGGATCAGGGCCGGACCGTAGACTTGCACACTGGCCAGAGCGTGACGGTCGACCTGCCGGAAAATGCCACGACCGGCTATCGCTGGGCCATTGATCGCGCCGATCCGGGCCTGGTGTCCGTCCAGGAGGGTCCCGCCCGGTCTGCCACCAGCGGCGCCATCGGCTCCGGCGGCCGGCGCAGCTTTGTCATCACCGCATCGGCGCCAGGGACGACCGAGGTGGTGCTGAAGCGTTGGCGATCCTGGGAGGGGGAAGGCGGGGTCGCGGAACGATATCGGGTAGCGTTGCGGATCGGAGGCTAGCGGAAGCCGTTGTGGTGACGCTCCGTCGGCTGTGGTACGGTGCAGTGCGATGAGCAGCAATGGGACATTTCAGGCGCTGAAGCAGGCAGGGTCGGCCGTCGCTGCCCCCGAAGAGGTGGCTCGCCTATACGCCAGCGCCTTCCACCGGTATGGGACGCAGGCGCTTTGGAGCCGCCGTCCCCTCACTCATCCATCGATCGCAGACGTCCTTGTCGTAGCCGAGGCATTGCGGCGTGAAGGCGATATGGCAGCATGGCGCTTGGCGGCGGAATTGGAGGCAGCTTGCCGTGCCGCTGTCTGATCTGCAGCGTGCCTTTGGGCCCTTGCGTCCTGTCGTGATCAAGAAAGCTTTGTCGGCGGCGCGGCGGTCTTGAACAGGGATGGACCTCGCTATTCAGCAGATGTCGATATCTTCCATGACCGGGAAGCCGCGGTCGCGCACTCGGCCGCGGCCGACGCGGCCGTGCTCGAGCAACAGGGATTTTCCGTCCAGTGGATTCGGCGCGAGCCTGGGATTCATGCGGCCGTCGTCTCTCTGGGAGAGCAATCGACGCGGTTGGAGTGGGTCCGTGACAGTGACTACCGCTTCTTTCCGGCCGTAGAAGATCCCTTGTTCGGCTATCGGCTCCATCTGGCCGATCTCGCGACCAACAAACTGCTTGCAGCCGCCGGGCGCCGCGAACCCCGTGATATCCTCGACCTGCTCTACATTCACCGTCGCTTCCTGCCGCTGGGCGCAGTGGTTTGGGCGGCCGTGGCCAAGGATCCTGGCTACTCCCCCGACAGTGTCATAGCCGAAGTCCGGCGAAACGCCCGATATCGGCAGGACGACTATGACAGTCTGCAGCTGGTTGACCCTGTTGATGCAGGCCAGGTGTCACGGGCGCTGAAACAGGCACTGTTCGAGGCTGAAGCCTTTGTTGCCGCCATGCCGCCGGAGAAGGCTGGACTTCTGTTCCTGCGCGACGGGCGCCCGGTTCAGCCTGACCCGTCGGACCTGTCGGATGTGGTCGAACATCAGGGACGTCGCGGTGGTCACTGTCCATCCTCACCGGACATCGGCAGTGCCATGGTCCACGCCGCCGCCGACGACGGGTTGGGTGAGCGCGGCGCCGCCGGCTGACGGCCCCAGGGGCTCCGACGCCTTGCTACGCTTCCCCTCCGATCACCAGGCACACATTCTGTCCGCCAAAGCCGAACGAATTGGAGATCGCATGCCCGACCTTCGCCGCGCGCGCCTTGTTCGGCACGCAATCGACCGGCAGGGCCGGGTCCGGCGTCTCATAGTTGATTGTCGGCGGCAACAGGCCGTGCTTCAGCGCCAGCACCGTGAAGATTGCCTCCACCGCGCCCGCCGCTGTCAGCGTGTGGCCGATCATCGACTTGTTCGACGAGATCGGGATTGATGCCGCCCGTTCGCCAAAGACCGCAGTGACGCCGACCCACTCCATCTTATCGTTTTCCGGCGTGCCGGTACCGTGCGCGTTGATATAGCCGATCGCGTCGGGCGCCAGCCCGGCATCCTCCAGTGCATGCTTCATGCAGGCGATGATCGGCTTGCCGTCCGGCGAGGACCGCGTGCGATGAAACCCGTCCGCCGCCTCGCCGCAGCCCTCCACCACACCCAGCACGGTGGCGCCACGGGCGCGGGCATGCGCCAGCGTCTCCAGCACCAGCGCGCCAGCGCCTTCGGCCATGACAAAGCCCTCGCGGTCCTTGCTGAACGGCCGTGACGCGCCGGAGGGCGGATCGTTGCGGGTGGATAGCGCGGACAGCAGCGAAAAGCGGATGATGCTTTCGGCGTTCACCGAAGCGTCGGTGCCAACCACCAGCGCCGCCTCGGCCTCGCCACGGCGGATGGCTTCCACCCCCAGTTGGATCGCCGTGCCGCCGGAGGCACAGGCGGTGGAGGTGGCAATCGGCGAACCCTTGGTGCCGAAGCGGTCGGCCAGGCTCTCACCGACCGACCCGAACAGGAAGCGGCGATAATTCGCTTCAAACCCGCCAGCGCGTGCGGCCTTGCGGAGGTCGTCGTAGTGCACTGACTCGTTTGCGCCTGAGGCCAGCGCCAGCGCCTGGCGTTGCGGCCACTCCAGCTCCACCGGCGGTAGCGCGAGGAACAGCGGGCCAGGGAAATCGCCACCACTGCCCAGGCCGGATTCGGCGATGGCTTCCGCGATCACCAGTTCGGCCAACCGCTCCGACAGGGCTGGTGCCGACATGTCCGGCACTGGAATGAAGTCCACAGTGCCGGCAATCGTGGTCCGCATGTTGGTGGTGGGAAAGCGCGTGATCTGCCGGATGCCGGAGCGGCCGCCGGTCAGCGCGGCCCAGTTCTCCGCCTGGCCTTGGCCCAGCGACGTGATGACGCCCATGCCGGTGATGACAACGACCGGGCGGCCGAGATGGTCCGTGTCCGAACGCATGCGCTTATACCTCTCTCGGGCCACCCGGTTCCGCCGGGTGGCGCGTCGAAGAAATCAAACTCCCGCCCCCGGCTAGCAAAGGCACACGGCAGCCGCCTGCCATCAGGGCGCCGTGACCAGCGCCAGTGCTTCGCCGCGCCAATGGCCCCAGCCGGTGACCAGCGCCTGCCGCAACGGCCGGTCCATGACCGTCTCGGCTGGATCCAGCGGATTGAACAATTTGCCATGCCGCACTGCCAGGGCGGCCAGCGCCAGGCTCGCCGGGAACGTTGGTTCCAGGCAGTGGCCGAGCGCGGTGGCAACCGCTCTGACTGGCAGCCCGAGTTCCTCGAGCCAGACGGCTTCCTCCTGGGTCGGCGCCGCCAGGCCACTCGCGCCCGAGATGACCGCGCAGGTATCCTGGTCGAGGTGCTGTGCCATTGCGTGAAACTGGGTAAAGGCGTTGTGCGTCGCCTGTCCCGGCTCCCGGCGGCATCGATCGGTCCGGACCGATGCAATCTTGGCCAGGATCGTTGCGCCCCGCGCCTGCGCATGCGCCCTGCTTTCGATCACCAGGAAGCAGCCGAGGGAGCCAAGCACGAGTCCGCCGCCCTGTGCCTGGCGGGCCCAAATGCCGGCAAAAGGTGGAGCAGCGGACGCACCGCCCATCTCATAATGCAGCACAACGTCCGGACGCTGGGCGTTGTAAGAGCCGCCCACCAGCGTCAGGTCGCCCTGGCCGGCCGCGATGCGGGCACAGGCGATGCGGACGGCGTCGGCGCCGCAGGCTTCCTCGCCCATGAAGGTACGGGACCAGCCGACGACGCCATGCACGATGGAAATGTTACCGGCCAGCAGATTGGACAACTGGGCCAGGAACAGGGTGGGACGGACATCACTCAGTAGATGCTCGTTCAGGTAGGCGCCCTGGTCCGCCGCCTTCGGCAGACCGGAGAGGATCGCCTCGTCCACCGCGTAGTCGCGTTCGCCACCACCGGCGGCGACGATCATGCCCATCTTGCCCAGCAGGTCGGCGTTGCCCTTGATCCCGGCGGAATCCAGCGCCAGGCCGGCAGCGAACACGCCGATGCGCTGCCACGCTTCCATCTGCCGCTGGTCGCCGCGCTTGGGGATCTGCTTGTCCAGGTCGAGTGCGGCAATGGGATGCACCATCGCCGGCGCAAAACTGTCGCTGTCGACCACCGGCTTGAAGCCGGCAGGATCGGTCAGCGCCGCCCAGTGTGCCTCGACGCCGGTGCCAAGGCAGGAGGCGATGCCGATTCCGGTGATGACGGCGTCGCGGTCGTTATTGGGCATCGAACAGGGTCTCCGGAACGCCGATCCGGCGGGCGCTCTCCAGCATGACGCCGCGCAGCGTGTCGTTGGGGAAGGGCACCACGCCGTAGCGGATCTCGGCTTCAGCTACTTTCTTGCCGTCGGCGCGAATGGCGCCCTTGATGACGGCGTAGCCGGAGCCTTCGTGCTCCAGCGTGGCTTCGCCCGCCAGCAGGCGGCCGGGCTCAACGAACGCGCGCATCTTCGCCTTTTCAACCTGCATCAGGAACGGCATGCGGGCAAATCGCATCGCAGCCAAAACGAGCCAGCCGCCGGTCTGCGCCATCGTCTCAATCATCAGCACGCCGGGCAGGATCGGATGGCCGGGGAAGTGTCCCTCAAACACCGGGGACTGCTCCGGCACCTGGCAGGATGTCTGGATGCGACGGCCGTCGAGATCAAGGTCGGTGATCCGATCCACCATCTGGAAATATTCCAGCTTCATCGGCCCACCGTACTACATGCCGCGCCGAGTCGGATCAGGCGGATTTTGCTGCGACCAGCTTGTCGATATTGGCGCATAGATTCTTCATGACGAAATATTCGTCGGTCGAAACCTTGCCCTCATTGACGTCCTGCATCCAGGTTTCCAGCGGCATCTTGATGCCGAACGCCTTGTCGATGGCGAAGGCGACGTCAAGGAAGTCGAGGCTGTCGATGCCCAGGTCGTTGATGGCGTGGCTGTCCGGCGTGATCTTCTCACGCTCGATATCGCAGGTGTCGGAGATAATATCCGCCACGGTGTCGAATGTAGATGCCATACGTCAACCCTTCGGAAAGTCCGGCCCCCTACCATCCCCGCCGGTCCCGGACAAGGGCTTGGGGCGCGGCACGGTCCTGCGCGCGCCGTGGCACACGTCGCCGCGCCGTCAGGTCGCTTCCGGGCCAAGCCCGGCGGCGGGACTGCCGGCCCATGGCGGAGCAGGCTGACCACGGACCACGCAGTCATCGCTCGCGCGCGAACGGGCGGCTGAGATAGCGTGAGCCGGCCAGGCCGAAGCGCCAGGGCTGTTCCTGCGCCTTCGAAATGCCGATCCGTGTGCCGGCGACGACCGGCACGGAGCCGGGCTGACCTGCAAGCCGAAAGGGCGGCCGGGTCAGAGGGAGGGAATCATGCGCCAGCGTGATGCCGAGGGCTTGGCAGAGCCGGCCTGGGCCGGCGCACAACAATCGCACTGTCGTACTGCCGCGGCGGGTCACCATGGTTTCCAGGCCGTCGGTCGGCTCCAGTGCCCGGATCAACACCGCCGCGCCCGGGCCGGTCCCGCACACGACGTTCAGGCACCAGTGCATCCCATAGCTGCGGTACACATAAGCGACGCCTGGCGGCCCGAACATTGCGGCGTTGCGTGGGGTTGGTCCGCGGAAGGCATGGGAGGCGGGATCGGTGGGGCCATAGGCCTCGGTCTCGACGATGATGCCGCCAACCCCGTCGACCAGCAGGTGGCAGCCGATCAGGTCACGGGCGGCCGTGACGACGTCGCGGCGAAAGAAGTCCGATTCAAGTGGCGCCGTCGTGTCCTGGCTCATGCATGCCCCTGCCGGTGGTGCGTGTCCGTAGATGCGTAAACCGGACCACGCGCGGTGGTATCCGCGCGGGTGGCCGCGCGTGTCGATGCCGGTCCGAGCATGATTTTGCTACCTTACAGTTGTGGCCTCGTACTCAAGCGCGTGCATCGGCCGGGTAGGAGGGGCAGATCGGCAAATCACCGGTTCACAAACGAACCAGTACCGGCTAAGCGTCCGCGGCCGCCCTGCCCCAGCGCGGATACAGCAGACAAGAGGGGCGTCAATACAGGTACGTCGGGAGTTAACGTATGAGATCAAGATGGAAGTGGGCCCTCGCGGCCCTGTGCTTACTCGCGCCGCAGGCTCGTGAAGCCGCCGCGGCCGACCCGGTACGTGGCGTCACGGACACTGAGATCGTCATTGGTTCGTATACCGACCTGTCTGGCGTGACGGCTGTCTGGGGCGTTAACAACAACAACGCCTGGCGCATGGTGTTCGACCGGGTGAACGCCGAAGGCGGCATCAACGGGCGGAAGATCAAGTTCATCACTGAGGACAGCCAGTACCAGGTGCCGCGCTCTGTCCAGGCGGCAAACAAGCTGATCAATCGTGACAATGTGTTCATGATGGTGGCAAATGGCGGCACGCCGATGAACAACGCCACCATGCCGGAGCAGTTGTCCAAGAACGTGCCAAACATGTTTCCGCTGACCTCGGCGCGGTCCATGTACTACCCGTTCAATCACCTGAAGTTCGGCCTTGCGGCGTCATATTACGACATGATGCGCTCCGGCGTGAAGCTGTTCGTCGAGCAGCGCGGCAAGAAGACCATCTGCGCGATGTCGCAGGACACTGATTTCGGTCGTGACGTCATGGACGGTGTGCGCGACCAGATGAAAGCGATGAAGATCAACCTGGCTGCCGAGACGTTACATAAGCCTACCGATACCGACTTCAGCGCATCGGTCGCCCGGCTGCGGGAGGCAAACTGCGACCTGGTGATCCTGGGCACCATCGTTCGCGATACGATCCAGATCGTCGGCGCCATGCGCAAGGTCGGCTGGAATGTCGACGTCCTGGGTAACGTGGCAATCTACGACAAGAGCGTTGCCGAAGCCCCCGGCGGCGCAACCGAGGGCGTCTATGCCATGACGTCTGTCGTGTATGCCGATCCTGAGGACGCGCGCCCGGCAGTGCGTGACTTCGTCACCAAGTATAAGGCCCGGTTCGGTAACGAACCAAACTTTGCCGCGCAGCTTGGCATCACGGCGGCCGAAATGATCGTGCTCGGGCTGAAGAACGCCGGCAAGGACCTGAACGTCGAGACGTTCATCGCCGGCATGGAGAAGATCAAGGGCTATAAGGACATCTTTGGCTCCCCGCCGATGACGTTCGGCCCGGACAAGCACCAGGGGTCGGCCGACTCCTATCTGGCGGTGATCAAGAACGGCCGCTGGACGGTCGTGACGCCCGAACCGGTTGCGTATTGACAGACACGGCAGCGGACCAGGTTCCGCTGCGGCACCTGTCTGGCAGGGGCGGCTGTTCTTCAGCCGCCCCTATTTTAGGGATTCGGTCGTTCAGGTCCCGCCGGCCATCCGCCGTCACGCGGAGCGTGTTGATGGAAGGCGTTATCAGCACCGGCGAAACCCATTCCTCCACCAAGCCGGCTTGGCCAACCAAAGGCTTCGTGGAGTCGTGACTTCGTGGTGAAGAATCAGCGGGTAATGCCGGACCCGGGCCTCAGCAGCGTGCATCCCGGTTGATGCCGGTATTGGCGGATGCACAGCAAAGGCATCACCATGAAGGCACGAAACCACGAAGGTCTTGTTCATCAGCGACGTTGCGGCGGCGATGGAGAGGGCCGCTTCGCGGCGGGTGCGGTGGCGCTGCGGTTGCTCCCGCACCCGCGTTGGAGCTTCGAATCAGCCAATCCCGACCCCAATGGCGGCCGGGGGCTGTTTCGTCAGGCGTCAGGTAGCGACGCCGAAGTCGATCAACTGCCGCAGCACCGTGCCGCTTTTCAGCTTGGCGTAACCTTCATTGATCTCGTCAAGCTTGATATGGCTGGTGATCAGGTGGTCGAGTTTCAACTCGCCCTTCTTCCAGGCGTTCAGCAGCTTCGGCATGTCGAAACGGAAGCGGTTGCTGCCCATCGAGGAGCCCTGGATTTTCCGCTCACGCAGGAAGTCATAGCCATGCAGTTCGATCTTCATGCCGAACGGCACCATGCCGATGATCGTCGCTGTACCACCGGCGCGCAGTGCCTGGAAGCACTGTTCGGCCGTCTTCTTCAGGCCGACGGCTTCGAACGAGTATTCTACGCCGCCTCCGGTCAGGTCCTTGATCGCTTCCACCGGATCGACGTTGCTGGCGTTGATCACGTCGGTGGCGCCCATCTGCTTCGCGACATCGAGCTTCGACGACACCGTGTCGACCGCGATGATCCGGTCGGCGCCGGCGATCGCCGCGCCATTAACAGCCGACAACCCGATGCCGCCGCAGCCGAACACAGCGACCGTTGCCCCTACTGGCACTTTCGCGGTGTTCATGACAGCACCGGCGCCGGTGATCACGCCGCAGCCGACCAGGCAACCGATGTTGAGTGGGATGTCATCGGCGATCTTCACCACGGCGTTTTCGTGCACCAGCAACTGCTCCGCGAACGAGGAGAGATTGAAGCACTGCACGACTGGCTGGCCCTTCCAGAACAGCCGCTTCGCCACACCTGGCGCCATCTTCACCGCGGTATTGTTGCAAAGTTGCGGGCGGCCCGTGGTGCAGTACTCGCAGGTGCCGCAGAACACCGAGGTACAGGTGATGACCCGGTCGCCCGGCTTCACATAGGTCACCTCGCTGCCGACGGCTGCCACCACGCCCGAGGACTCATGGCCGAGCACGCAGGGTGTCGGCATGGGGTAGAGGCCTTCAATGAAGTGGAGGTCACTGTGGCAGAGCCCGGCATAGGCGGTGTTCAGCAGCACCTCGTGCGGACCGGGATTGGCGACGGTCAGTTCCTCGATCGTCAAAGGCTGGTTGGCCTGGTGCAGGACGGCGGCGCGCATGGGGTTTCCTCTCCCGGTTCGTTGTCGCGTGACGCTATGGTTGGTAAGCAGGGGCGTCAATCTCACGTGGACGAGCAGGGCCGCAGCCGGCTGCTCGTCCGCGGGCAACGACAATCGTCAGGAACGCCGCATACACCAGCGGTGTGACAAGGCCCCAGCTTATAGCGCGCGGCGGGTTGAGCAGTTCGATGCTCCAGGCGGAGATCGCGACAACAGCCTCGAGCGGGCGCAGACCATCGGTAAGCGCACGGCATAGAAACAGCGACACCGCGACGGTCACCATGACTGCGTCATAGTTCGAGACATGTGGCGCAGCGAGGATCGTTGCCGTCAGCAGCACCGCCAGGCGCAGGTCATCAGGCAAGGCAGATCGGCGGTAGCACCACCAGACCAGCACCGCGGAAGCAAGTGTCACCACACCCTGCCAGGCGTTCGCGACCGAGGTTGGCGCGCCGAGCAGGACGGCGTCCGTGTAGGCGCTCTGTCCCCACATCCGGCCGAATTCCATCCATCGCAGGAAATCCGGATTTGGCCACAGTATGAGCGAAAACCACTCGTGCCACGGCGCCGTGCCCACGATTCCGACGCTGGCCAAGGTCAACAGAACAAGGGTCGAGGCCATGGCGGCCAGGACTGTCCACTGCCGCGCCGCCACCAGGGCGACGGGCGCCATCAGCCAGAGTTGCGGCTTGCAACCCAGCACCCCAAGCAGGATACCCGCAGCGATCGGCGTCCGGCGCGCCAAGCCAAAGCCGCCCACCAGCAGCGCCGTTAACAGCAGTGAGTTCTGGCCGGCCCCGATCGCGAACGGCGTTGGCGGGGCCATCAACAGGCTGATGCTGCAGGCCCAACGCTGCCATCCAGGCAAGACATGGCAACGGAGTGCGGCTATCAGCGCCACCAGCCCACCAGCGACGAACAGTGCCAGCGCCAGCGTGAACGGAAGCGTCCCCAACGGGATTGCCAGCAACAGGAACAGGGGCGGATAGACCCAGGGGTGCGGGTCGATCGGCTTGGCGAACCAGGTGCCGTACTGCGACTGGATCCTGGCGGTGAAGGCGGTGATGTCGGAGATCAGCGGAAACTCGCCGTCCAGCCAGAGCCTGCCCGCGGTGTGGAAGACCATGAAGTCCTGTGCCGGCCCCAGGCTGTACATCGCGGCGTAGAGCGCCCACGAGCAGAGCGATATTGGCAGGCAGACAAGGGCCAAAGCCAACAGCTGTATCCGCGTCGTCCGCGGCATTGTCACTACGCCGTATCCAGACATTGCCGGCGGATGCCGGGCTTTACGCGCCAAACAACGGCTTCAACCCGCTGCGACAGTGGCGGTAGGCACTTCAACCGGCCGGATGATGCGCCCTGCGTCCCGGCCGGCCCGTCAGACCTTCTCCAGCAGCGCCGCGCAGGCATCCGCCATCACCTGGCAGCCAAGCACGATGTCTGCATCGCGCGTGTTTTCCGTGTAGTGGTGGCTGATGCCGCCGATGCTGGGCACGAACAGCATCGCCGATGGCAGGCGGTGCGACAGGATTTGCGCGTCATGGCCTGCGCCGGACGGCATCGCCTGGTGCAATCCCGGTGCCCGGCCTTGTGCGGCAGTCGTCAGCGCGGCACGGAAGCCGGCGTCCATCGCTGCCGGCTCCGTCGCGCTGTGATAGGCGATGTGCACCTCGCAGGGCCCCTGGTTGGCTTCCACGATCAACTCGTCCAGCTTTGCAGCCAGCGCGTCCAGAATGGCCGGATCCGTGTCCCTGAACTGAAACACCAGTTCCGCACCGCCCGGCACAATGCTCGGCGCACCCGGATCCAGCTTGATGTCGCCCGCCGTCCAGACTGTGCGCGGGCCGGCGATCTTCGGAAACGCCGCCTCGATCGCCGCCGCCAGCTTGACCAGTGCCACGCCGGCATCTTTGCGGATTGCCATGCGGGTGGTGCCGGCGTGGTTCTGCTGGCCCTTGAATTCAATGCGATAGCGCCGGCTGCCGACGATGGCAGTGACGACGCCGATGCGCAGGTGGTGGTCTTCCAACTCCTGGCCCTGCTCGATATGCGCCTCGATATAGCCGCGGTAGCGCGCCTGATCGATCAACCGCCGCGCCCGGCCCGAGAACCCGGCCTCGCGCAGCGCGTCGCGCAGGGACTGGCCGGTCTCGCGATTGCTGCAGACGTCCATCTCCTGCTCCGTCAGCAGGCCACAGAAGGAGCGGCTACCGATAAAGGAGCCGAAATGACCCTCCTCATCGGCCCAGGCGGCAACGTCGATACCGGTGCCGAGGGCGCGGGCGATCTCGAGGCCGTAGATCACGCCCATAACGCCGTCGAGCCAGCCGGCCCGGTTCTGCGTCTCCATATGGCTGCCCAGCAGCAGCTTCCGTCCTGGCCGCGGGTCGAGGCCGTAGACATTGCCGATGCCATCAATCGATGCCTCCAGCCCGGCGTCGGCCAGACGGCCGGCGAGCCAGTGCCGCGATTCCACATCCTGCGGTGAATAGGTGGGGCGATGCACGCCGGTCTTGTACTTGCCGATTTCGCGCGCCGCGTAGAGGTCCTTCAACAGGCGGTTTGCGTCGATTTCGGGCATGAACGTGCTCCTGGCAGGTGAATGGTGCACTGCACCATATCTCGCCGGGTCGGGTCCAGGGGGCTTGCGCATTATCGCCGCGGGCCCTCCCGCCGGAGACCACGGCGCCGCGTCGCGACGCGGAGTGGGGCGCGGTCGGCGGCCCGGCAGGGTCCCGTGCCGGCCGCGCCCGATGCGCCTACTTCACCGACGAGTAGGGCGTCGGTGCCAGGATGAAGTTCTTCACATTAGCAACGATCGGCCCATTCTCCTCGGTTTTCGCGCGGGCCGCGTGCCATTCCGGGTCGGCGCCGAAGGCGTTCCACTTCTTCTCGCGGTCAGCGAGCGACTCCCACTGCAGCAGGTAGTAGAGCGTCTGGTTGGACTCGCCGATCAGCGTTGTCCAGAAGCCGGCCTGCTTGATGCCATGCTTCTCCCACAGCTTCAGGGTGATGTTGGCAAAGCGGTTATTCAGGTCCGGCAGGCGGCCGGGCACGCACTCGTAGATCCGCAATTCGTAGAGCATGGTTTCCTCCTGGTTGGGTGCGGATCGGAGTTTGCTGCGCTCGCGCCATGACCGCAAGGCACCAGCCGCCACAGGCACCGACCGCCACCGGCCAGAAGTCGCCGCTCACGGTGCCGTTGCGGAGACGGCATGACCGTCAGATGTTCAACCAGCAACGGCTGGTTTTCATCAGTGCATCTGTCCGCGCCGTGTCGAAATTGCCGCCGCGGCCGTCGACCAGCGGGCAGCGCTGCGAAAAGCGTGCCGGCACCGGCCGCGGCTTGTGCGCAAGCGCTGTCGCCAGCGTCACCAGGCAGAGCAGAGAGGCAACAGCGGCGAGGCCAAATGTTCGCCGGCGACGCTGACGGTCGGTCAGCGCCTTTACCCATGTCATGACGGTCCGCACGGCACCCCTTTCACCTGCCTGGAGCGGGACACGTCTCTGGTTCCCGCATCATTGATCACAGGATCGTGAGGATAGGGCAGGGGAAAAGCCGGTCGCAACGAAATTTAATGGGCTGGAGTAAGAATTTTGGGCGAGCGGACACCGTCATACAGAACGACTAATAGTCAAAACGAACGATGCGCCTGGCCGAACGGAGGTTTCTTGTCAGCGTGCCACTTTGCACGCTCGTTCCATCCTGCCGCGCGCCTTGCTTCGACACACCGAAGGCGGCGCTCGCCCATCAAACCTGGTGTGTGATCAGCGGCAGGTCGTGGGCGGTTGGCATTGCGCTCAGCACAATCGCCATGCTGGCGCCGGTGCCCGTGTTGGCGGCATGCAGCGTTGCCACCCCATGCACCGCAATGTCCGCCACCTCGGTTGCGCCGTTGTAGAGGATCAGTTCGCTCACCGACCCCGCATGCATGTTCAGGACGCCGCTCGTCGCCTGCACCGCGTTCAGCACGATGCGGCTTCCCGCATCCATGTCGATCGGTGCAAGGAATGACATGCCGCCCGGGATGCCAGCGCTGCCATACGCGCCGCCCTGGCCGCCGATATACAGGTCGGACGCACGCAACCGGACGATGGCGCCGTCGTCCTCGGCGCCCTGAATCGCCAGCACGCTCCCATTGGTTGCGGTGACGGTGCCGGTGCCGCTGAGTCCGCCGACATGCAGGCTCGCATGATCGAGCATCATCGCCCCATTGTTCTCCATCGGCCCGTAAACCGGACGTGGCGTACGATAGGCGCCAATCAGTGTCAGGTCGGCGCCGTTGCGCAGGGCGCTCGGTCCGTCTACCTCAATCGTTGCCGTCTGTGTACTGACATGGATGGCGGAGCCGTTCGCCGTCACACCTGGCGTGATGATACGGGAGACCGATCCGGGCGGCATGCCGGACCCGCCCTCCGGCGAGGTCGTCAGCACCCCGACATTGATCACCGCCGCCTGGCCAGGGGCATTGTAGACGTAGAAATTCCCGCTCACCGGGTTCGTTGCACTGCCGGCGCCGGGCGACCAGGAAGCGGCGGGCGCGTCCTTGCTCCACCATAGATGCTGGCTGTTCTCCTGCCAGATCCGTCCGTTGCGCCAGGCCAACTCGATGACGTTGGCCGTGGTCATGTCGGCGACGCCGTTGACCACGACGCGGCCGTTCGCCAGCGCCCAGGTGTTGCCGTGGGTGTCCGTCAGCACCGGTGTCGAGGTACCGGGCGCAGCGGCGCCGATCACCGCATTGTCGCGCGCGGCATTGGGCACCGGTACCGGTACGAGGCTGGTGCCCTGCGGCGGAGACCACGCCGCCGACGGTGCCGACTTTGACCACCAGAGATTGAGGCTGTTCTCCTGCCATACCAGGCCGTTGACATAGGCGAGATGCGTGACATTACGTGTCGAAGAATCAACGACGCCATTGACCGCCACCTGTCCTGTGGCAGTAATTGTCCATACATTTCCGGCTGCGTCGGTGATCGAGCCGTTGCGTCCAATCAGCGTATTATTACTCGACTGCATTACGATATTCCGTGCCTGGGACCCGGAATATCTACGCTTGGCGAATATCCAAATGGCAGGAGAAAAACGTCACTTTCCCGTGATGGTCACGGGATGAAACCGCTGATCATTGCGCTACCGGGGAAGGCGTACCGATCACCTCCGGCGCCGGGGCGGGCGCTGCCGGCGCCGGCAGCGCGATCGGCGGCTCGTTCGGTTTCAGGAGTCCAATCAGGCGCGCCAGCGTGGCCGGCATGTCGTCGCGCTTCACCACCATGTCGATGATGCCGTGCTCCAGGAGGTACTCGGCGCGCTGGAATCCTTCCGGGAGTTTTTCGCGCACTGTCTGTTCGATCACGCGCGATCCCGCGAAGCCGATCATTGCCCCGGGTTCGGCGATCTGGATGTCGCCCAGCATAGCAAAGCTTGCGGTCACGCCGCCGGTGGTGGGGTCGGTCAGCACGATAATGAACGGCAGTTTCGCATCCTTGACGATCTGCGCCGCGATCACGGTGCGAGGCATCTGCATCAGGCTGATGGCGCCTTCCATCATCCGGGCGCCTCCGGATGCCGTGAATACGATGAACGCGGACTGCTGCAGCGTGGCAAGACGAGCGCCGGCGACGATCGCCTCGCCCACCGCGGCGCCCATCGAGCCGCCGATGAAGTCAAAATCCATGACCGCAACCACCGCCTTGCGGCCCTGGATCGTGCCGTGGGCAACCACAATGGCGTCATCGCTCTGGGTCTTTTCCCGAGCCTCCTTGAGGCGGTCGACGTAGCGCTTTGAGTCGCGGAAACGCAACGGGTCGGCAGCGGGCTTGGGCAATTCGATCACGGTGTAGCTGCCGGGATCGAAGGTCCACTCCAGGCGCTCCTTCGCGAGGGCGCGCATATGGTGGCCGCAGTGTGGGCATACCTTGCGCGTGGCGGCGAAGTCGCGATGGAAGATCATCTGCTGGCACTCGGGACACTGGTGCCAGAGATTCTCGGGCACTTCCCGGGTGAACAGGGTGCGGATCTTCGGCCGGACGTATTCGGTGAGCCAGTTCATGCCGCGTGCATAGCGATGCGAGCAGTCGGGAGCAATAATGGCGCCCACCGCGGCGGACAGGTCTGTGCTGCCGGCGGCGCGGGCGTGTCGCGGTCGCCGACTGTGGTGCATTGCGCAGGGGACCTGGTGTGTGATCGCCAAGGCCGACAGCGGAAATCCCGCACAAAACGAAGGCATCAGGCCATGCCACGGGTAGCCGAACCTGGCATGGCCCACAGGTATTGTCGGCGCGGCGTCAGGCGGCGGCGGCGGCCGGTTCCTCCGGCAGGGGGTAAAAGGTCCGGCCCGTCAGGTTCACCACCAACTCGACCGGGCTCTCCCATCCTTCAAACAACGCCCGTGGCAGCAGCGCATCGCCGTCTGTCCAGCGATATGCGGCCAAATGTTCATAAGGATGGAAGCCGCGCGCCAGCACGGGGTCCTGCGCGGCGATGATACGGCGGGACTCGCCCTGCCAGGCGATGACCCGGGTCACTGCGACACCCAGCCGGCGCGGATCCCGGGCGAGGCCGAGTTCCTGGGGCGAGGCCGCGCGCGAGCAGAGGCGGACGGTGGTGGCCGGCGCAAACAGATGGAAGCTGTAGGCCTTGCCGTAGCGCTCAGCCGCATCGACGCGCACGCCGTCCACTACCAGGTGCAGATCGGGGTCATCGGTCAAGCCCCGGTCCGGATCAGGGCCAGCCCGATCCAGCAGCCGCCGCCAAAGCGCGTCCAGCGCCGGACCGCCGGTCACGACCGGCACGCAGGGAAGCTGCGGTGGCAGATCCCAGCCGGTATTGCCGTTCTGGAACAGCCAGCGATTGCCATCGTCGCGGTAGCTCTCGGCCGGCGCGCCGTTAGCGATCAGCACGTCGTGGCTCTCAAGCTCGATATGATAGAGGTCCATGCGGCCCGTGTGGCCATCCCAGAGGATGGTGCGGTGGTTCACCAGATACTCGGCCGGCACCAGCATGCCGTCGAGAAACAGGGCATGCGCCCGGGTGATACGCAGGTCACGGTCCGGCACCGCGTCGGCCAGCGCGCCGCGCCGGATCAACACCGGACTGGCGGCGTCGCGGCGGCCGGGATGCGCGCGATGGCGGCCACGTCCGATCCACACGATGCGGCGGTCGTTGCCACTGGCGGTGCGGACCATGTCGCCGGGCGCCAGGGTCTCCACCAGTTGTTCGCCGTCCGGGGTCGCGATCCGCGTGCCAGCCAGGAAGCAAAACGGCGAGAAGACGAAATTGCTGCTCGTCAGCGTCCGCAATCCCGTCAGCCGGATGACGAAGTCCGTCGCACCGTCGCCGTCAACGTCGCCTTCAACCAGGGTGTCATTGAATGCATCCGCCGAGTAGCGCACTTCGCCGGGCTCGTCGTTGAAGCTGTCAGTACCGATGAAATGCATCGGCTGGCCGTTGCTGTCGAGGATACCCGACATGTTGATGATGTCTTCGGTCGTATCGAAGTCGCCGATGGTCGTTGGGTAAGGACCGGTCGTCGGGGCGTCGTTCACCGAGTTGAATATGAACGTGTCGGCGCCGCCCTGGCCCCACAACGTATCGATGTTCCCACCGCCGGCAATCTGGTCGTTGCCAGCGCCGCCAACAATGTAGTCGATGCCCGTTCCGCCGATCAAAGTGGTGGCGTAGGTGCCGTCACCGTAGATCGTGTTGCCTTCATTGTTGCCGTGCGCAGTCAGGCCTTGGCCGAAAACCTGCAGGAATTCGAGGTTCTCCACCAGTGTGAAGCTGACCGAGGCAAAGACCTTATCATAACCTTCATCGAAGCCCTCAAAAATGGAGTCGATTGTATTGTCGACATAGTATTCGTCGTCACCAAAGCCGCCGTACATCTGGTTGTCGCCTGTACCACCGAACAGCTTGTCGTTGCCGTCGTTGCCGTTCAGCGTGTCATCGCCTGCCAGGCCGAATATCTGATTGTTGCCAGTCAGTGTGATGATGACGTCGTTGACCGAGGTGCCGCGGATGACGGCGCTGGTGGTGACCGCAGTCTGGGTGACCGATTGGGTTGTTTGATCCCATATCCATTGGGACACGGAGTTGGTGCCGCTGGCCGTCGCCGACGTCACCACCGCGCCGGTGCCGGCCGGCCCGTACAGGAACGCGGCTGCGTCCTTGTCGAGTTGATGCAGGTGCCCGTCAGGCGAGTTCTCATCGCCGACGGTTGCCATGATGGTCTGTGCCGGATCGTTGCTCGCCAGCACCTGGTCGTGCAGGACCGGCGGGATGGCGGCCGCGTCGTTAACGATTTCCGTCGGATGCTTCAGGCCAATGGCGTGGCCGATCTCATGCAGCAGCGTCCCGTACGCGACCGTGCCATCCGGGTTCTGGAAAGCGCTGTTCATGAAGATGTCGCCCGACGAATCCAGGTCGCCGGTGAAATACGGGTAGCTGAAGAAATTCCAGTTGCCGAAGGGATAGAAGCCGATGCCGCCAGCGCCTGAATAGCTGGATGTGTTCAGGTCGACATTGGTGAAGTTGATGTCGCCCTGACCGGGTGCGACCTGGACGAAAATGAGACCGGAGGCGGCTGCCCATTCGTTCAGGGCGGTGATCGCCTGCGCCTGCTCTGCCGCCGAAAAAGCAGTAAAACTCGCGAGCGTGTCGGCCGTAAAGCCCGGAATAGCGGCGTCGTAGGCCGTTAACGAGGTGGGAAAGGAGAAGGTTACGATGACCGGGTTGCCGGCCGAACCGCCGAGCTCTGGAACCTCAATACCGTTCCAGTAGCTACCGCTCAGCAGAGCGGTGTAATCGGTCACGACTGGCATGGAAGGTCATCCGAAATATTTGGGTCCGCTGCTATATTAAGTGCGAAGTAGCGCCAAGATCGAGTTGAAAAAGCATTAAGTGCGAAACTGATAAATATCATCGGGACGAGGATTGTGAGGCACGCTAGCGCTGGCCGCAGCAGTGCGGCGTGGACGATGCGGCATAGCGGGGGCTATGGCAGACCGTCCGTAACGGCATGGCACCCGTTCGCTGCCGGCGTATTGTCTTGGTTGCCCTCGTGCGCGCACGCGCGTAGGTTCCGCCGCTTTCCATCCACCGGGACTCAAACCCTATGTCGCTCACGTCCGAACGCCTCGACCGCATCCAGCCTAGCCTGACCATCGCCATTTCGACGGTGGCCCGCCGGATGATCGCCGAGGGGAAAAACGTGATCAGCCTGTCGCAGGGGGAACCTGACTTCGATACGCCGCGGAACGTCAAGGACGCCGCCATCAAGGCGCTTGAAACCGGGCAGACGAAATACACCGACGTCTCGGGCACCCCGGCACTGCGCAAGGCAGTGGCGGAAAAATTCAAGCGCGACAGCGGTATCGAATACAAGCCGGAGGAGATCATCATCTCCACCGGTGCCAAGCAGGTCCTGTTCAACGCCATGCTCGGCACGCTGAACGCCGGCGATGAAGTGATCATCCCGAGCCCTTGCTGGGTCAGCTATCCGGACATCGTCACGCTCTCCGACGGCAAGCCGGTGCTGGTGCCGTGCAGCCAGAACAATGGGTTCAAGATGCGGCCCGAGGATCTGGAAGCCGCGATCACGCCGAAGACCCGCTGGTTCATGCTGAACAACCCGTGCAACCCCACCGGCGCCGCCTACAGCGCCAAGGATTTGCGGCCGATCTGCGACGTGCTGCTGCGCCACCCGCATGTCTGGGTGCTGACCGACGACATCTATGACAGCCTCGTCTACGGCGACTTCAAGCCGTCCACGATCGTCGCGGTGGAACCGAAGCTGAAGGATCGGACCCTGACAGTGCACGGCGTTTCCAAAGCCTACGCTATGACCGGCTGGCGCATCGGCTTCGCCGGGGGGCCCGTCCAGCTGATCAAGGCGATGGACAAGTTGCAGAGCCAGTCAACCTCCAATCCGAACTCCATTGCCCAGGCGGCGGCAGTCGAGGCGCTGACCGGACAGCAGGAATCGGTTGAGGAGATGCGTCAGGTGTTCGAACAGCGGCGCGATCTCGTTGTGTCGATGCTTAATCAGGCGCCGGGCGTGCACTGTTCGACGCCTGACGGCGCGTTCTACGTCTACCCCTCGATCCAGGGCTGCATCGGCAAGACGTCGAAGGGTGGCAAGCCGATCATCGACGACGAGGCCTTCGCGCTCGCGCTGCTGGATGAGGAGGGCGTCGCCACCGTGCACGGCGCAGCGTTCTGCTATCCCGGCTACATCCGCATCAGTTACGCCAACGCCACCGAAGAGCTGCGTGAGGCGATGACCCGCATCCAGCGCTTCTGCCAGGGATTGCACTGACATGCCCGGTTTCGCATCGCGGCTCGACAGGGTTGAGCTGGCTGCCTCCGTCCGGATGACGATCAAGGCGCGCGAACTGCGCGCCGCCGGCAAGCCGGTGATCACGCTCACCACCGGCGAGCCGAATTTTGACTCTCCGCTGCACGCAATCGAGGCGGCGCACCAGGCGGCGTTGAAGGGGGATACGAAATATCCGCCGCAGGACGGCACGCGGGCCCTGAAGGAGGCGATCCAGGCGAAGTTCAGGCGAGACTCGAACCTGGACTACGCGCTGGACGAGATCTGCGTGTCGAACGGAGCCAAACAGGCCATTTTCAATGCAATCATGGCGACAGTTGATCCGGAAGATGAGGTCGTCATCCCGGTGCCGTCCTGGATCGCCTACACGCAGATGGTGCAGCTCTGCGAGGCGACGCCGGTGCTGGTGACCTGCCCGCAGAACAATGGCTTCAAGCCGCGCGCCGAGGATATCGACGCTGCTATAACGCCGAAGACCAAGTGGTTGATTCTGAATAATCCGAACAACCCGACCGGCGCCTGCTGCTCCGCCGAGGAACTGGAGGCAATTGCCAAGGTGATGCGCAAGCACCCGCATGTCTGGATCATGTCCGACGACATGTATGAGCACCTTGTGTTCGACGGGTTCAAGCATACGACGATGGCGCAGATCGCGCCTGACCTGAAGGACAGGACGCTGACGGTCAGCGGCGTGTCGAAGACCTACGCCATGACAGGTTGGCGCGTCGGCTTCGTTGGCGGGCCGAAGAACCTGATCAAGGCAATGACGGTGATGCAGGGCCACGTGACGGCCGGCATATCCACCGTTGGCCAAGCGGCGGCTGTGGCAGCGATGACCGGTCCGCAGGACGGGGTGGACGAGCAGATTACCGCCTACAAGCGCCGGCGCGACGTCGCGGTGGAGATGCTGAACGCGGCAAAGGGCATCTCCTGCCACAAACCGGAAGGCGCGTTCTATGTGTTCCCGAACGTTGCCGGTCTGCTCGGCAAGACCACGACCGGCGGACGCAAGCTGAACAACGACGAGGATGTCTGTCTGGCGCTGCTGGAGGAGCAGTATGTCGCCGCTGTGCACGGCGCGGCGTACCATATGAGTCCATATCTGCGGATCAGTACCGCCACGGCAGACGACGACCTTGTCGAGGGCCTGCGCCGCATCCAGACTTTTTGTGAAGGCCTGACCTGAGCGCTCCGCCGGCCATCCGATCAGGTCGGGACGAAGATGCGCCCGGCCTGATCGACCTGATCCGCACCTGCTGGCAGCCCTATCCCGGCATCGTCTTCGACGTCGATGCCGAGATGCCGGAACTGAACGCCCTGGCGACCTACTATCGCGGCGCCCTCTGGGTGGCCGAGGCGCAGGGCAGGGTGGTTGGCATGATCGCCTGTCGCCCCGATCATGACGAAGCGGGCGTGTGGGAGATCTGCCGGGTCTATGTTCATCCTGACTGGCACGGTGCCGGCCTTGGCCACGCGCTGCTGGACGTCGCCGAGGCACATACCATCGCCGCCGGCGCCCGGCGCCTGACGCTGTGGACCGACACGCGCTTTGAGCGCGCCCATGCCTTCTACGAAAAGCGCTCCTACATTCGCGCCGGTGGCATCCGGGTCCTGCACGATTTATCGAATTCACTGGAATACGGCTACGCCAAGCCGGTCGGCGGCGTGGAAGTCCTTGATGCGGCCGCTTCCACCGCTGCCGAACGGCGGCTGGCCCTGATCCTGGTTGCCTGCGTCGACGCGGGCGCGTCCGTTTCATTCCTGCCACCGCTGGCCGCCGAGCGAGCCCGCGCCTTCTGGCACAAAGCGGCGAGTGAGGTGGCAAACGGCACGCGCATCCTTCTGGCGGGCTGGCGTCGTGGCATCCTATCCGGCTGCGTGAGCCTGGACCTGGCCATGCCGGAGAACCAACCGCATCGTGCCGAGGTGCAGAAGCTATTGGTGCATCCGGATGCCCGCCGTGGCGGTCTCGCTCATGCCCTGATGCTGCGGGCGGAGGAGGCGGCGCGGTCCGCCGGCCGCACCCTGCTGACGCTCGACACCCGCGCGGATGATGTCGCCGCCGCACTTTACCACAGCACCGGTTGGACCGAGGCAGGTCAGATCCCGCGCTACGCCTTGGACGCGGGCCGTACCCCGCGTGCCACGTCACTATTCTGGAAGTTGCTGTAAAAGCCAGGGGCTCTGCCCCTGGACCCCGCTAAGGGCTGACGCCCTTAGAACCCAATCGTTGGTGGATTCAAAGGGACGCGCCCATTGCAGGGATCGAGCCGCTAAACGGATCGATGGGGGCAGAGCCCCCTGATTTCACATCCGCTACCGGAAAATCGAGTGCGGCCGAGCGAGGTTGATCATCGCGCCCGGGGCCATTTGCCATCCCTTGGGAGTGGTTTCGCTGTGGATCATGCCGCTGTGCTGGGGCTGCATCGGCGCGCCGAGAGCTTCGGACAGGCGGTTTGCGGCATCGATTACCTGCGGCAACACCGCACGCGGTCGTGGCGGGCGCATGCGCATCGATGGCGACGCGATATAGAGCCCGGCGACCACGGCGCCCGAGGCATCCCGGACCGGCGCGGCGATGCCGACGGCACCGGCGACCACTTCGTCGGAGGTGATCAGATACCCACGCGTGCGGATGCGCTGCAGATCTGCGGCGATCCAGGTCGGGTCCGTCCTTGTAGCCGGCGTATAGCGATTGAGCCGCCGGGCGAGCAGCTGCGTTTGCACCGGTTCGGGCGCAAAGGCGAGCAGCAGACGGTTGCTACCGGCATGCAGCGGTCCACGCTTGCCAACTTCGGAGTACATCCGGATGGCGGGGTCGGTTTGATAGATTGCGACCGTCTCGGTCTCCATGCCTTCCCGAACCACCAGGTACACGTTCTCGCCAGTGGTTTTGCCAAGCTGTGCCAGGATTGGCATGGCCGTGGCAGCCAGCGCGCCCTGCTCTGTTGCGGCGCGGCCAAGCACGTTCCAGCGCGCGCCAAGGCGCCAGAGACCGCGGGCCTCATCCTGGATGGCGAAACCGCGCGACTGCAATGTTCTCAACAGGCGGAAACCAGCGGTACGCGTGCACCCGGCGGCCTCAGCCAGGGCGGCGAGGGACGCGGGCCCGATGCGGGCAAGGGCTTCCAGGATATCAAGCGTGCGATCGACGACCGCAATGTTGTATTCCGGCGGCGAGGCATCTGGAAAAGCGGCAGCGAGAGCCGCTGTCTTTGACTTGGGTTTGGACGATCCGTTGCTGCTCTTGGCAGTCCCCATCTCTCGTTCCCTCTTGTTGCGGACCCCCCGGTTTCTCGTTGTGCATTGACATGCATCAACCGTTGCAAGGCCGAAAGCGAAATTTATTCGAACTATGCTCGCACCGCAGCCCGCAAATCGTTAATCCTCATTTTGCATGGGTGGTATGCAGATTGCCAGAAGATGATGCTTTTGGGAGCGTTATCTTCCTGTAAACTATCTGAGCGAGGCGTCCTTTTCCTATCATCCGCCTGGGATTGTTCGCGCATCTGCGCTTTCACCGCGGCTTTTTCCGTATGAAACACTTGCTGCGCCGCAGCGTTGCACAGCCGATCACGAAACCGCCATTGCCTATCGCGCAGGCAGGTGGAGTGTCGTTGCCAGCGTGATACGTCGCTACGCCGCGTAATGCATACAGACGTAAGTTTAAGTCGGTTTTTGTGCGGACGAACGTATAGAAATGGTCTGCGTGACTGCCTGGCCGGATATCAGGGCCGAGTACATAGCCGTGCATCCTACCCGCAAGAATGACCCTCAGCGGGTTGGGCACGGCGAAGGCGTCTGCGCGGTCGCGCCATCCGCACGTGGGAAGCCACTGGCCACGCCAGCACCGCGAACGGCGTCGGTTAGTTCGGGTTGTTGCTTGTCGTCCGGGAACGGCTGCGCTAAAGCGCCCGCTTCGTGTCGCGCGGCGTCATCATCGTCCGGCTGGCGCCGCAAGGCTGTACCTCCACACCCGGAGCGTGCGGCGGCGCGGGCGTGGTGAAACTGGTAGACACGCCAGATTTAGGTTCTGGTGGCGAAAGCCGTGGGGGTTCAAGTCCCTTCGCCCGCACCACCGGTCCGTCGGCCTGCGTCACGGGCTGGCGGTCTCTGTAAGGATGTGACTGTTAGGAATTGGCCGACAATGCAGGTGACCGAAACCCTCTCCGACGGGCTGAAGCGCGGGTTTACCGTTGTGCTTCCCGCCGCCAACCTCGACGCCAAGCGGGCGGACCGCCTGGCGTCTCTGGGCAAGGACCTGCGGTTGCCGGGGTTCCGGCCCGGTAAGGTGCCGCCGGCTATCGTCAAGCAGCGTTTCGGCAAGGCCGTGTCGGCCGAGGTGGTGGAGGAATCGGTCCAGGACGCCACGCGCACGGTGCTGACGGAGCGCGGCCTGCGCCCGGCACGCCAGCCGACGCTGACCCTGAAGAATGAGGACCCGACCACGCCGGGGACCGACGTCGAGTTCACGCTGGAAATGGAGGTGCTGCCCGCCATCACCCTGCCGGATTTCAGTACGATCCAGCTTACGCGCCTGAAGGCGGACGTGCCGGCGGAGCGCGCCGACAAGGCGCTGGAAAGCATTGCCAAGGCCAACCGCACGCTGGAGCCGATCCCGGCCGAGGCGCTGTCGGCGCGTCCGGAAGGCGAAGGAGCCGCCGCCGGCGACGTGCTGAAGGTCGATTTTGTCGGCAAGATCGATGGTGAGGCCTTCGAGGGCGGCACCGCCAACGACATCGAGGTCGAAATTGGCGGCACCGGTTTCATCCCGGGTTTTGCCGAAGGGTTGGTTGGCGCCAGGGCCGGTGAGCAGCGCACGATCAACGTCAGCTTTCCCGACGATTACGGCGCCGAGAATCTCCGCGGCAAGGCGGCGACCTTCGACGTCACGGTCAAGGAGATCAGCCGACAGGTGATCCCGCCCTATGACGACGAACTGGCGAAGAAGGTTGGGGCGGAAAGCCTCGATAAGCTGCGTGAACTGATCAACGCCCGCCTGCAGCAGGATCTGGACGGTCTGGCGCGCACCCGCCTGAAGAAGCTGCTGTTGGACGCGCTGCAGGGCCTGGTCGACTTCCCGGTGCCCGGCATGATGGTTGAGGACGAATTCAACCAGATCTGGCAGCAGATCGAGCGCGCCAAGGAATCCGGTACCCTGGATGAAGCCGATAAGGCCAAGGACGACGATACGTTGAAGGCCGAATACCGCGCGATCGCGGAGCGGCGGGTACGGCTGGGCCTGTTGCTTGCGGAGATTGCGCAGGTCAATGCGATCACCGTCACGGAGCAGGAGCTCGACCGGGCGCTGTGGCAGCGCGCGATGCAGTTCCGTGGCCAGGAAATGCAGATGCTCGAGATGTTCCGGAAATACCCGATGCTGACCAACAGCGTCCGCGCGCCACTGATCGAGGACAAGGTGGTCGACTACGTGCTGGAACTGGCCTCGATCACCGATGAGGTCGTCTCGCCGGAGGATCTGGAGAAGGCGGTCGAGACGATGTCGGACGACACGCCGGTCTGAGGCCGCTCTGTTTGCAGCCGCGCCGGCTGGACGGCGCTGGAACCTGGCTCACGCGCCAGCTTAGGTTTCGGCTAGTCGCTGACCTGAGTGGCGGGATCTGTCCCGCCTCCGCCATGGCCGGCTCGTCCGGGCTACCGGAAGGGGCACGGCGTCGCGGCGTTCCGGCACGGCCGGCGGGCGACGGCCGCAGCCGGACACTGCTTCGTCCACACGCCATCAACCGAGAGGATGAAGCATACTCACCCTCGGGCGCTGCCGCCGCGACACCTTGGCCGCGCTCGCGTTCAGTTGCAGCGGCCCACGCCGCCCTCGCCATTTGTCTGGTTTTTCCGCTGCGCCGCACCTACTTATGATGGGCCAGTCCGAACGACCCTTTGCAACCTAGGTGAAGACCATGCGGGACCGTGACCCAGTCGAGATTTATGCCAATAACCTTGTCCCGATGGTGGTCGAGCAGACTGCCCGCGGTGAGCGTGCCTTCGACATCTACTCCCGCTTGCTGAAGGAGCGGATCATCTTCCTGACCGGCGCGGTGTTCGACCAAGTCAGCTCTTTGATCTGCGCGCAGTTGCTGTTTCTCGAGTCGGAAAACCCGAACAAGGACATCAGCTTCTACATCAACAGCCCGGGCGGTGTGGTCTCCTCCGGTCTCGCGATCTATGACACGATGCAGTACATCCGCAGCCCGGTCAGCACCGTTTGCATCGGCCAGGCCGCGTCGATGGGCAGCCTGCTGCTGTGCGCCGGCGCCAAGGGCAAGCGATTCGCGCTGCCGAATTCGCGCGTCATGGTGCACCAGCCCTCCGGCGGCGCTCAGGGACAAGCAACGGACATCGAAATCCAGGCACGTGAAATCCTGACGCTGCGCAAGCGGTTGAATGAGATTTATGTCCGCCATACGGGCCAGCCTATCGAGGCCATCGAGCGGAAGCTGGAGCGCGATACCTACATGTCGGCCGAGGAAAGCCGCGACTTCGGCCTCGTCGACGAGGTTGTCGAGGCGCGTCCACCCTCAGCAAGCGAGGAATCGTCGAAGTCCTAGGCGAATCGGTCTTACCCGCCGGGGTTGCGGCTCGGCCACGCTCGTAGCCGTTTACGCGCAGCAACCCTGGCGGCGGCATTTCATTCTGGTCCACGGGCCGGCATGAGCCGTATCATTTGCGGCAAACATGGGACGGCCGCGTTGCGGTTCTTGTCCCAGCCGTGGTTAGGGAGTTATCATCCCGAATTGTGCCCCTGTGTCCGGGGGAGGAGTGCGCATGAGCAAGTCCGGCGATTCAAAGAACACTTTGTACTGTTCGTTCTGCGGCAAATCGCAGCACGAGGTTCGTAAGCTTATCGCCGGTCCGACGGTCTTCATCTGCGACGAGTGTGTCGAACTCTGCATGGATATCATCCGTGAGGAGCACAAGACCCATCTGGTGAAGTCCCGCGATGGGGTGCCCACCCCGCGGGAGATCTGCAAGGTCCTGGACGACTATGTCATCGGCCAGGATCACGCGAAGAAGGTCCTGTCGGTCGCGGTGCACAACCACTACAAGCGCCTGGCGCACGGCCAGAAGAACAATGACGTCGAGATCGCCAAGTCCAACATCCTGTTGGTCGGCCCCACAGGTTCGGGCAAGACCCTGCTGGCCCAGACGCTGGCCCGCATCCTCGATGTCCCATTCACCATGGCCGACGCCACCACGCTGACCGAGGCAGGCTACGTGGGCGAGGATGTGGAGAACATCATCCTCAAGCTGCTGCAGTCGGCCGACTACAACGTGGAGCGGGCGCAGCGCGGCATCGTCTATATCGACGAGGTCGACAAGATCAGCCGCAAGTCCGATAACCCGTCGATCACCCGCGATGTCAGCGGCGAAGGTGTACAGCAGGCGCTGCTGAAGATCATGGAGGGAACCATCGCCTCCGTGCCGCCTCAGGGCGGCCGCAAGCACCCACAGCAGGAGTTCCTGCAGGTCGACACGACCAACATCTTGTTCATCTGCGGCGGCGCCTTCTCAGGCCTGGAACGGATCATCGGCGCCCGCGGCAAGGGGTCGGGCATCGGTTATGGTGCCGAAGTGCGCAGCCCTGACGAACGGCGCATGGGAGCGATCCTGCGCGAGGTCGAGCCCGAGGATCTGCTGAAATTCGGCCTGATCCCCGAGTTCATCGGCCGCCTGCCGGTGGTCGCGACGCTGGAGGACTTGGACGAGAGCGCTCTGATGGAGATCCTGACCAAGCCGAAGAACGCGCTGGTCAAGCAGTACGGCCGCCTCTTCGAGATGGAGGGCGTGAAGCTCTCCTTTACCGACGACGCGCTGAAGTCGGTCGCCACGCGGGCTATCGCCCGCAAGACCGGCGCACGTGGCTTGCGGTCGATCATGGAACAGATCCTGCTGTCCACCATGTTTGACCTGCCAGGACTCGACGGTGTGGAAGAGGTGGTTATCAACCGCGAAGTCGCGGAATCGAGGGCCAATCCGCTCTATCTGTACGGCAAAGAGCGGGCTGAGAGCAGCGCGTAAGGCGGAAAGCGCTGCTGTCTTGCCCTTCTAGCGGCCGGTAAGGACGCGAACGCTGGGTTCAAGGGCTTGTGGCACACCGTTTGCTGGCCATATTGGGGCGAACGGGGTGTGACAGACCCAGAAAAAGCGTCTTCCGAGCCACATGTGGGCGGGCGGCGCTGACTGTCCATAAGGAGGTCAACTAACATGACGGAACAGAACAAGCCGGCTCCAGAGGGTCCTGCTTCGGGGGGCTCTGCCTCGGGCGATGTGATGCCGGTGCTGCCGCTCCGCGACATTGTCGTATTTCCGCACATGATTGTTCCGCTGTTCGTCGGGCGGGAAAAGTCGGTGCGGGCGCTGGAAGCGGTGATGAAGGACGACAAGCAGATCCTGCTGGTCGCGCAGAAAAACGCTTCGCAGGACGACCCGTCGGTCGACGACATCTACCGCATCGGCACTGTCTCGACGATCCTGCAGCTCCTGAAGCTACCGGACGGCACGGTGAAGGTGCTGGTCGAAGGCGGTAGGCGGGCCAAGATCGCCAGCTTCCGTGAGACCGAGTCCTACTTCGAATCGGTCACCACCTCGATGCCTGACGTCGAGGGTGACAAAAAGGACCTCGAAGCGCTCGGCCGCACCGTGGTCAGCCAGTTCGAGCAATATATCAAGCTGAACAAGAAGATCGCGCCCGAGGTGCTGGTGTCGCTGAACCAGATCGAGGAGCCTTCGAAGCTCGCCGATACGGTTGCCAGCCACCTGAACCTGAAGATCCCGGAAAAGCAGGAGCTGCTGGAGATCGCGCGTATCAGCGAGCGTCTGGAGCGCGTGTTCGGCCACATGGAGTCCGAAATCGGCGTCTTGCAGGTCGAGAAGCGCATCCGCAACCGCGTCAAGCGGCAGATGGAGAAGACCCAGCGCGAGTACTACCTGAACGAACAGCTCAAGGCGATCCAGAAAGAGCTGGGCGAGGGCGAGGACGGCAAGGATGAAAACGCCGAACTCGAAGCGCGCATCAAGAAGACCAAGTTCAGCAAGGAAGCCCGCGAGAAGGCCCTGGCGGAGCTGAAAAAGCTGCGCACCATGAGCCCGATGAGCGCCGAAGCGACGGTCGTGCGCAACTATCTGGACTGGATGCTGTCCATTCCGTGGAAAAAGCGCAGCAAGATCCGCAACGACGTGATTGAAGCGGAGAAGGTGCTGGAAGCCGACCATTACGGTCTCGATAAGGTCAAGGAGCGGATCATCGAGTACCTGGCGGTGCAGGCACGCTCACCGAAGGTGCGCGGTCCGATCCTGTGCCTCGTCGGCCCGCCCGGCGTCGGCAAGACGTCCCTGGGCAAGTCCATTGCCAAGGCGACGGGCCGCAGCTTCGTTCGCATGTCCCTGGGTGGCGTGCGGGATGAGGCTGAGATCCGCGGCCACCGGCGGACCTATATCGGCTCGATGCCGGGCAAGGTCATCCAGGGTATGAAGAAGGCCAAGACGTCTAACCCGCTGTTCCTGTTGGATGAGATCGACAAGCTGGGCGCCGACTGGCGCGGCGATCCGTCGTCGGCGCTGCTGGAGGTGCTGGATCCGGAGCAGAACAGCACGTTCAACGACCATTACCTGGAGGTCGACTACGACCTGTCCGACGTGATGTTCGTCACCACCGCCAACAGCCTGCGTATGCCGCAGCCGCTGATGGATCGCATGGAGATCATCCGCATCCCCGGCTACACCGAGGATGAGAAGGTGGAGATTTCCAAGCGCCACCTAATCGGCAAGCAGTCGGAAGCGCATGGATTGAAGAAGGACGAGTGGTCGATCAGCGAAGACGCCATGCGTGACCTGATCCGCTACTACACCCGTGAAGCCGGCGTCCGTAACCTGGAGCGTGAGATCGCCAACCTCGCCCGCAAGGCGGTGAAGGAGATCGTCATGAAGAAGACCGCCAAGGTCGCGATCACCCGGAAGAACCTCGAGAAGTACGCTGGGGTGAAGAAGTTCCGCTTCGGCGAGACGGAAGCCGAGGACATGGTGGGCGTGGTCACCGGGCTGGCCTGGACCGAGGTGGGTGGTGAGATCCTGACCATCGAGTCGGTGATGTTGCCCGGTAAGGGCGCGGTGAAGCAGACCGGCAAGCTCGGTGACGTGATGCAGGAGAGCGTCTCCGCGGCGCTGTCCTATGTCCGCAGCCGCTCGATCAAGTTCGGCATCAAGCCGACGCTGTTCGACAAGCGGGACATCCACGTGCACGTGCCGGAAGGCGCGACGCCGAAGGACGGTCCGTCCGCCGGTATCGCCATGGCCACCTCCATCGTCTCGGTGCTAACCGGTATTCCGGTGCGGCGTGACGTGGCGATGACCGGCGAGATCACGTTGCGCGGCCGGGTGCTACCGATCGGCGGCCTGAAGGAGAAGCTGCTGGCGGCCCTGCGGGCGGGCATCACCACGGTGTTCATCCCGAAGGAGAACGAAAAGGATCTTGCTGAGATCCCGGACAACGTGAAGAAGAACCTCAAGCTGATTCCGGTGTCCGACGTTGACGAGGTGATCGCTCAGGCACTCGTGCGCAAGCCGGAAGCAATCGAGTGGGAGGAGCCGCCGGAGGCGCCTCTGCCGGTCGCCGCGGGTGGGACAGCGGGGGCATCGCTGCCGCACTGAGTCCGCCTATAACATTGATGGGGTTTGACCCCCATCAATCCTATCGTACTTCATGCGAGACGTTCATGACGGCCCTTCGGACCTTCCGAAGGGCCGTTTTTACCGGATTTACCTGGATTTCTGCCATTGACGGGGTGGAAACCCGGCCAGTAGTGTCCGCCGGCTTTCAGGGGGGCTCGCCTCCCGGCTTGGATTCGTGACTTTGGACATGAGAGGGAAACGCTGTGAACAAGATGGATCTGATCGCAGCCGTCGCTGAAGAAACTGAGCTTTCGCGGATCAAGGCCGGTGAGGTCGTGGACGCCGTCTTCAATGCGATTACCGAGGCCCTGAAGAAGAAGGAAGAAGTTCGCCTGGTCGGATTTGGCACGTTCGCCTCAACCGTTCGTAAGGCCAGCACCGGCCGCAATCCGCGCACTGGTGAGGAAATGGCTATTCCGGAGTCCACCACGGTCCGTTTCAAGCCCGGTAAGGGCCTGAAGGACTCGGTCGGAGGCTAACTCTGTCGGCGCCCGGCCTGCCGCAAGGGCGGGCCGGGCGCGCAGAATTGCCGCTGGCATCCGGCGCGGTCCCGGTTCATGGTCCCGCCGTCAGACGGGCGGTTAGCTCAGCGGTAGAGCGTCTCGTTTACACCGAGAGGGTCGGCGGTTCGAATCCGTCACCGCCCACCATAAAGATGGCGTTCTGGTACGTTTACGGTGACGTCGGCTTTACCGATCCGTATCACGCGTCCGCGCTTTGGATCACGGCTTACGGTGCCCGACCTGGGGCGAATGCCCACGCTCTACAGCGCCGCCGTCCTGCTGTTCCTCGCATCGCTTTTTGGCCTCCTCAGCGACCGATTTCTTAGGCTGCCGCGCGCCATCGGCCTGATGGTCGTGGCGCTTGCCGCGTCACTGGTGGTGATCATCGTCGACTGGCTGGCGCCGACGGCGCTGACCCTGCAGTCCTGGTCAACATACATCCTACAGACGCAGCAGCTTCCCGCAGCATTGTTCCATGGCCCATTGTGCTTCCTGCTGTTCGCCGGCGCCCTGCAGGCCGATGCCGAGGCGCTGTGGCAGCGCCAGATCACCGTCTTCCTGTTGGCAACGATCAGCACGCTGGTTGCAACCGGCCTGTTTGCCGGCGGCATGTGGGTGATCTTCCATCTCGTCAACACGCCTTTGTCGGTTGGTTGGTGCCTGGTACTGGGCGCCGTGCTCGCGCCGACTGACCCTGTCGCGGTTTCTGCCGTTCTGGCGCGTGTCGGCCTGCCGACGTCGTTGCAGGCCGTCATGACCGGCGAAAGCCTGTTCAACGATGGCGCGGCTGTGGTCACCCTTACCGCGTCGGTGGGAATCGCCGGGGGCGGGGACATATCCTGGCCGCACATGGGCGTCGGCTTCGTGCGGGAAATGCGGTGATCGGCCTGATCACGGGCTGGATTGCCTACAGGTTCTTGCAGCTGATTGACGATTATCCGCTGGAGATCATGGGGGCCTGGCGCTCGCCAACGGTGCCTACAGCCTGGCAACGGCACTTGGCGCGTCCGGGGTGATTGCTGTCGTCATTGCCGGCCTGATCCTCGGCCACCAGGCGCTGCAGGAGGCCATGAGCGACCGTACCCGACAGAACCTGACTCTGTTCTGGTCTGTTATCGACGAAGTCCTCAATGCATTGCTGCTCCTCGTGCTTGGATTCGAGATCCTCAGCGTGCACGTGCAATGGCCGGTGCTGCTGGCGGGGGTGGTTGCCGTGCCGCTGGCCTTGGCGGTGCGCGCGGCGAGCGTGCTGGTGCCAACGCTGTTGCTGCACCGGCACCGGGCGCAGGTATGGCGTGGCTTCGCCGTGCTGGTGTGGGGTGGCGTGCGCGGCGGTATCTCAGTCGCGCTGGCGCTGAGCCTGCCCGACAGCCCGGAGCGCAGCACAATTCTGCTGGTCTGCTATGTCGTCGTGCTTGCTACCATCCTGGTGCAGGGACTGACGATGGGGCGGTTCACCCGGCGGGTCTTTCCTGCCGCGGCGGCTTGATCGGAATGAGGCCGGGCGCGCCGGCCGCTGATCGGCTGCCCGGCTGTCCATGATGTCTGCCATGAACCTGCGCCGGACCCGAATAGCCTGCAGCTGGCCGGGCCAGTGCGGGCAGCGAGCGAACATCGCCGTGCGACCTCAAGAACCGTCGGTTTGCTGCTTGACGTGCCATCCAGCCCGGCGTAGACGCTGCGCCTCGCTGCTGCGGGTGTAGCTCAGTTGGTTAGAGCGCCGGCCTGTCACGCCGGAGGTCGCGGGTTCGAGCCCCGTCACTCGCGCCAGCAGCGCATTTCCCTAAAATCCTTAGTTGGCAACTCGGAATATCGGCTTCCGAAATTTCGACGCTTTTTCGCCGCGGGGCTATGGCCCTCGCAATCGGATGGGTCTATGGTCCGCGCCGTTGCACGCAGGGTTGGGGACGCGGTGGCGCCTGATGGCGTTCGGCCGCGTATGCGCTGCGGTCAACCCATGAAGACAACGGTGTCACGGTCATGCAGCCTGTCCTGTTCGGCTATCTGCCGATCCTCGTATTCCTGGTGATTGCGGGGGGTATTGCGCTCGCGATGGTGGGCGGTTCGATCCTCGTAGCCCGACAAAAGCCGTATCAGGAAAAGCTGACGCCGTATGAGTGCGGCTTTGAGCCGTTCGACGACGCGCGGCGCCGATTCGATGTCCGGTACTATCTCGTTGCCATTTTGTTCATCATCTTCGACCTCGAAGTGGCGTTTCTGTTTCCATGGGCCGTGGCCCTGGGAAAGATCGGCGTCTTTGGCTTCTGGTCGATGATGGCCTTCCTCGCTGTCCTGACGGTTGGCTTCATCTACGAGTGGTGCAAAGGCGCGCTGGAGTGGGAGTAGCCGCATGAACGACTCGACCGCTGTTGCCTGGAACCGCCAGGCGCTGCCGCCCGGACCGGAGCAGGATGCCGTGATCAAGGGCATCACCGGTGAGATGGCCGATAAGGGCTTCCTGGTTGCGAATCTCGACAAGGTGGTGAACTGGGCGCGCACTGGCAGCCTGTGGCCGATGACCTTCGGTCTTGCGTGCTGCGCCATTGAGATGATCCACGCGTACATGCCGCGCTACGACCTCGACCGGTTCGGCATTATCCCGCGTGCCTCGCCTCGGCAGAGCGATGTCATGATCGTTGCCGGTACGCTCACCAACAAGATGGCCCCTGCGCTCCGCCGCGTTTACGACCAGATGCCGGAGCCGCGCTGGGTCATCAGCATGGGAAGCTGCGCCAACGGCGGCGGCTATTATCACTACTCCTATTCGGTGGTGCGGGGCTGTGACCGCATCGTGCCGGTGGATGTCTACGTGCCGGGCTGTCCGCCGACAGCCGAGGCGCTGGTGTACGGAATCATGCAGTTGCAGAAGAAGATTCGGCGCACGGGGACGATCCTGCGTGGCTGAGGAAACCGCTCCCGCGGCGGAAGCCCCGCCGCCGCCACCGACCAGGCTGGAACTGCTGGGCCAGGCCGTCGCCACCATTCAAGGCGTGACGGGCTGGACCATTCAGCTCGATGAACTGATTGCCCAGGTTGATCGCAACGCGCTGCCATCGGTGGCGCAGACGCTCCGGGATGATCCGCGTTTTGCCTTCGAAGCCATGATGGATCTGTGCGGCGTTGATTGGCCGGAGCGCGAAACCCGTTTCGAGGTCGTCTATAACCTGCTGTCGGTGTCCCGGAATCAGCGCATTCGCCTGCTGGTGCCGGTCGGTGTCAACGATACAGTACCGTCCGTGCGCACCATCTGGCCGTCGGCGACGTGGTGGGAGCGTGAGGCGTGGGACCTGTTCGGCATCGTCTTCACCGGACAGCCGGACCTGCGCCGCATCCTGACCGACTACGGGTTTGAGGGGCATCCGATGCGCAAGGATTTCCCGCTTACCGGCTATGTCGAGTGCCGCTACGACGAGGAACGCAAGGCCGTTGTGTATGAGCCGGTGCGGCTGACCCAGGACTGGCGCCAGTTCGACTTCCTCTCGCCCTGGGAAGGCATGACCACACTGCCGGGCGATGAGAAGGTGTTTGTTGAGCGGGCCGAGGAGAAGCGGCCGCCGGTGACGGGCTCTCCTGAGGTCAAGGGAGGCTGAGCGATGAACGATGCCGTCAATCTGGACCAGAAGCCGTCCAGCAAGATCGTCGAGATCGACAGCCACGCGATCAATTTCGGGCCTCAGCATCCCTCCGCGCACGGTGTGTTGCGCCTGATCCTGGAGCTGGACGGAGAGGTGGTGGAGCGCGCCGATCCGCATATCGGGCTGCTACATCGTGGCACCGAGAAGCTGATGGAATACCGCACCTATACCCAAAGCGTGCCGTATTTCGACCGGCTCGACTACACCTCGCCGATGACGCAGGAGCATGCGTACTGCCTGGCGGTGGAAAAGCTGCTGGGGATCCAGGCGCCGGAGCGCGGGCAATGGATTCGCGTGATGTACCACGAGATCACGCGCGTGCTGAACCATCTGCTGAACCTGACGACCTACGCGCTGGACGTCGGGGCGATCACGCCGAGCCTGTGGGGGTTCGAGGAGCGTGAGAAGCTGATGGAGTTTTATGACGCGGCGTCCGGTGCTCGGCTGCATGCCAACTATTTCCGCCCGGGCGGTGTGGCGAAGGACCTGCCGGTTGGGCTTACCGAGCGCATCGCGGCGTGGACCGAAACGTTCCCGAAATTCTGTGACGATCTGGAAGAACTGCTGACCGCCAACCGTATCTGGAAGCAGCGTACGGTCGATATCGGCATCATTTCGCCCGAGGATGCGTTGGCCTGGGGCTTCAGCGGTCCGCCGCTGCGGGCATCCGGCGTGCCGTGGGACCTGCGCCGGACCCAGCCATACGACAAGTACGCCGAAGTAGAGTTCCAGATTCCCGTCGGCCGGAACGGCGACTGCTATGACCGCTACCTCGTCCGCCTGAACGAAATGCGGGAGAGCGTGAAGATCATCCGCCAGTGCCTGGCTAAGATGAAGCCGGGACCTGTGAAGGTGCAGGACCGTAAGTTCACGCCCCCGACGCGCGGCGAAATGAAGCGCTCGATGGAAGCGTTGATCCATCACTTCAAGCTGTACACCGAGGGTTACCATGTACCCGCCGGCGCCACCTATACCACGGTGGAGTCGCCGAAGGGTGAGTTCGGCGTCTATCTCGTCGCGGATGGCACCAACCGGCCATACCGCTGCAAGATCCGCTCGACCGGCTTTGCCTTCCTGCAGGCGACGGACCTTCTGTGTAAGCGTCACATGCTAGCCGACGTGTCGGCGATCGTCGGATCGCTGGATGTCGTGTTCGGCGAGATCGACAGGTAGACCATGGACGTCGTGACCAACGTCGGCGAGCGGGGTGAACCGTTCGAGCAGCCGGCCAGCTTCGCGTTCGATGCCGAAAGTGAGGCGGAACTCGCGAAGATCATTGCGAAATACCCGGTCGGACGGCAGGCCAGCGCGGTCATCCCGGCGCTGTATGTCGTGCAGCGGCAGATGAAACGGCAGACCGGCAGTGCCTGGGTGCCGGTCAAGGGAATGGATGCCGTGGCCGCCAAACTCGGCATGGCGCCGATCCGCGTCTACGAGGTCTGCACCTTCTACTTCATGTTCAACACCAAGCCGGTCGGGAAATACCACCTGCAGGTGTGCACCACGACGCCGTGCTGGCTGCGCGGTTCGGACGAGGTAACGGAAGCTTGCCGCAAGGAAACCGGCATCCAGGGCTGGGGCGAGACCTCGGCTGACGGGATGTTCACCATGACCGAAGTGGAGTGCCTCGGTGCTTGCGTGAACGCGCCGATCCTGCAGGTCGACGACGATTTTTACGAAGACATGGACGCGCAGAAGGTCCAGGACCTGCTGGCCGCGCTGCGCCGGGGCGAACGGCCGAAGCCTGGGTCGATGGCCGGACGTCAGGCGTCCGCCCCCGCGGGTGGACCAACCACCCTGACGACGTTGCGCTTCGCGCCGGAGAAGTAACATGCTTGCCGACAAGGACCGCATTTTCACCAACCTCTATGGCCTGCACGATCCCTTCCTGAGCGGTGCACGGGCGCGCGGCGACTGGGATAACACCAAGGCGCTGCTCGAAAGGGGGCGCGACGCGATCATCCAGGAGATGAAGGATTCCGGCCTGCGCGGACGCGGCGGGGCAGGGTTCCCAACCGGTCTGAAATGGTCGTTCATGCCGAAGCAGTCGGACCGACCGTGCTACCTCGTGGTCAATGCCGATGAATCCGAACCCGGCACCTGCAAGGATCGCGACATCATCCGCCACGATCCGCACAAGCTGATCGAAGGCTGTCTGGTGGCCGGCTTCGCCATGGGCGCCTGCGCGGCGTTTATCTATATCCGCGGTGAATTCTACAACGAATCTCGTGTGTTGCAGGCGGCGATCGATGAGGCATATGAGGCTGGCCTGATCGGCAGGAATGCTTGCGGGTCGGGCTATGATTTCGACGTCGTACTGCACCGCGGTGCCGGCGCTTATATCTGCGGCGAGGAAACCGCGCTGATCGAGAGCCTGGAAGGCAAGAAGGGAATGCCGCGGATGAAGCCGCCATTCCCCGCCGGCGTCGGGCTGTATGGCTGCCCTTCGACGGTCAACAACGTCGAATCGATTGCGGTCTCGCCGACGATCCTGCGGCGTGGCGCGGCGTGGTTCACGTCGCTCGGTCGGCAGAACAACACCGGCCAGAAGGTGTTCTGCATCTCCGGCCATGTGAACAAGCCGTGTAATGTCGAAGAAGAACTCGGCATCCCGCTGAAAGAACTGATCGAAAAATATGCTGGCGGCGTGCGCGGCGGCTGGGACAACCTGCTGGCAGTGATCCCCGGCGGGTCGTCGGTGCCGCTGATCCCGAAATCGGTCTGCGATGAGGTCCTGATGGACTTCGACAGCCTGCGTGCGGTCCGGTCGGGCCTCGGCACGGCGGCGGTGATCGTGATGGACAAGTCGACTGACCTGATCAAGGCGATCGCCCGGCTGTCAAAGTTCTACATGCATGAAAGCTGCGGCCAGTGCACCCCGTGCCGCGAAGGCACCGGCTGGATGTGGCGGGTGATGACGCGGATGGTCGAGGGCCGCGCGGAGCCCTCTGAGATCGATACGCTGGAACAGGTGACGCGACAGGTTGAGGGGCACACGATCTGCGCCCTCGGCGACGCCGCCGCCTGGCCGATCCAGGGCCTGATCCGGCACTTCCGTCCGGTGATGGAGGAGCGCATCGCCGCCTACAAGGCCCGCGGCACGGCGCAGCCGCGCCTGGCGGCGGAGTAGGGGATGACCGGCGTGTATTGTAGTGAAACGCCGATCGTTGCGTCGGAGAGGACCTAATGCCCAAAGTCACCATCGACGGCATCGAAGTCGACGCTCCGGCCGGTTCGACCATTCTGCAAGCGGCGGAACTCGCCGGCATCGAGATCCCACGCTTCTGCTACCACGAACGCCTGTCCATCGCCGGCAACTGCCGCATGTGTCTGGTGGAAGTGGAGAAGGCGCCGCCGAAGCCCATCGCCTCCTGCGGCTATCCAATCGCCGAGGGCATGGTCGTCCATACCAACAGCAAGATGGTCCGCAACGCCCGCCGCGGCGTGATGGAGTTCCTGCTGATCAACCACCCGCTCGACTGTCCGATCTGCGACCAGGGCGGCGAATGCGACCTGCAGGACCAGGCGCTTGGCTATGGCATGGATCATTCGCGCTATGCCGAGAACAAGCGTGCCGTGCCGGACAAGAATCTCGGTCCGCTGGTCAAGACGGTGATGAACCGCTGCATCCATTGCACGCGCTGCATCCGCTTCATCACTGAGGTGGCCGGCGTGCCCGATCTCGGCGCGACCAACCGCGGTGAGCACATGGAAGTCGGCACCTATGTCGAGAAGGCGCTCGGCTCCGAACTCTCGGGCAATATCATTGATCTCTGCCCGGTCGGTGCGCTGACGTCCAAGCCCTATGCGTTCGTCGCGCGTCCATGGGAACTGTCGAAGACCGACAGCATCGACGCGCTGGACGCGGTTGGCGCCAATATCCGCATCGACGCCCGCGGCAATGAAGTGCTGCGCATCCTGCCGCGCATCAATGACGACGTGAATGAGGAGTGGCTGGGCGACAAGTCCCGCTTCTCGCTCGACGGGCTCAAGCGCCGTCGGCTGGACCGTCCCTGGGTGCGGCAGAACGGCAAGCTGCGCGAGGCTTCGTGGGCGGAGGCGTTCGATGCGATCGCGGCGAAGCTGAAGAGCCTGCCCGGTGACCGCATCGGCGCCGTCGCTGGTGACCTGTGCGACGCCGAGAGCATGATGGCGCTGAAGGATTTGCTGGCTTCTTTTGGTTCGCAGAACTTCGACTGCCGTCAGGACGGCGCGAAGATCGACACCTCGCGCCGCGACTTTTATCTGTTCAACACCACGATTGCCGGCATCGAGGAGGCAGACGCCATCCTGATCGTCGGCTCCAACCCGCGACGCGAAGCGCCGGTGCTGAACGCCCGCATCCGCAAGGTGTGGTCGGCCAATGCCACGCCGGTCGCGGTCATCGGCGCCGACACGAATTTGACTTATCCGGTCACTGATCTTGGCCCGGCACCCACCGCTCTGTCGTCGCTGTTCGACGGGTCGCACGCCTTCGCCAGAATTCTTGAGGACGCCAAGCGGCCGATGATCATCATCGGGCAGGGGGCCCTGGCGCGGCCGGACGGCACCTCGATCCTGGCCGCCGCGTGGCGGCTGGCTGCCAAGTTCGGCGCGCTGACGCCGGACTGGCACGGGTTCAACGTGCTGCACACGGCTGCTGCCCGGGTTGGCGCGCTCGACCTGGGTTTCCTGCCAGGACCAGAAGGCAAGGCCTTTGAATCCCTCGTCGGTGGCGGCGTTGATTTCCTCTGGCTGCTCGGCGCCGACGAGTTCGACACCATGGCGATTCCGGCGAACACGTTTGTTGTCTACCAGGGCCACCATGGCGATGCCGGCGCACACCGCGCCGACGTAATCCTGCCGGGGGCAGCGTATACCGAGAAATCTGGCACTTATGTGAACACCGAAGGCCGGGTGCAGCGCGGCTTCTCGGCCCTCTATCCGCCCGGCGATGCGCGCGAGGACTGGCGCATCCTGCGTGCCTTCTCCGACGTGGCTGGCAAACGCCTGCCTTACGACACGATCGAGGCGTTGCGGGCGCGGCTTGAGAAGGTGAACCCGATCTTCGCGACGCTCAGCCACCTGCCGCGCTTTGGCTGCTCCGACCAGAGCGGTCCGGTCGGCGACCCGAATGTGTTGAGCTACAAGCCACTGGTGTCGCCGATGCAGTCGTACTACCAGACCGACCCGATCAGCAGAGCCAGCCCGACCATGGCGGCTTGCGTGGCAGCGCATACCCAGCCGGCGCTGGCGGCGGAGTAGAGCATGGCTGACTTCTTCTACAACACCGCCGTGGGGATCGTGATCCTCACTTTCCTCCAGGCGCTCGCGTTGCTGGTGCCGCTGCTGATCGGCGTTGCGTATCTGACGCTGGCGGAGCGCAAGGTGCTGGCGGCGATCCAGATCCGCAAGGGCCCGAATGTCGTCGGCCCGTTTGGCCTGCTGCAGCCCTTCGCCGACGCGCTGAAGATGCTGATGAAGGAAACGATCATCCCCTCGGGGGCGAACCGTATCCTGTTCCTGCTTGCGCCGATGCTGACCTTCATGCTGGCGATGCTGGCATGGGCGGTGATCCCGGTGAACGACGGCTGGGCGATCGCCGATATCAATGTCGGCATCCTGTACCTGTTCGCGATCTCCTCATTGGGCGTCTACGGCATCATCATCGCCGGCTGGGCTTCCAATTCGAAATACGCCTTCCTGGGCGCGCTGCGGTCGGCGGCGCAGATGGTCAGCTACGAAGTGTCCATGGGTTTCGTGCTGGTCACCGTGCTGCTGTGCGTCGGTTCCCTGAACCTGACGGACGTGGTGCGCGCGCAGCAGACGGTCTGGTTCTGCATCCCGCTGTTCCCGATGTTCATCGTCTTCTTCATTTCGACCCTGGCGGAGACGAACCGCTCGCCATTCGATATTCCGGAAGGTGAGTCGGAGATCGTGGCGGGCTTCTTCGTCGAATACTCGGCGATGGCGTTCGCACTGTTCTTCCTTGGCGAGTACGCCAACATGATCCTGATGAGCGGGATGACCACCATCCTGTTCCTCGGTGGCTGGCTCGGTCCCTTCGGCATCCTGCCGCAGCTTGGCGTGCTGTGGTTCGTGCTGAAGATCTGCCTCTGCCTGTTCTTCTTTCTGTGGATCCGCGGCACGATGCCACGCTACCGCTACGATCAACTCATGCGGTTGGGTTGGAAGGTGTTCCTGCCGCTGTCGCTCGGCTGGCTGGTGCTAACAGCCGGCGCGCTCATGGCCTTCGGGTGGCTGCCCAATGTGTAGTACTGACCGCCAAGCTGCATCTGATCCGTCATGGTCGGCACAGGCCGGCTACCCACGACGTTGCATCCCCGGGTTCCACCCTGGGCGATCCCCGCACCGCAAGTCGTGGGTAATCGGGCTGAGCCCGTCCATGACGACCGGCGTGCGGCACCCGCAGGAGTCCTGAGATGGCAATGATCGACCGCGCCGCCCGCAGCCTCCTGCTGGGCGAGCTGCTGCAGGGCCTCGGCCTGACGCTGCGCTACTTCTTCAAGCCGAAGGCGACGATCAACTACCCGTACGAGAAAGGCCCGCTGAGCCCGCGCTTCAAGGGAGAGCACGCGCTGCGCCGCTATCCGAACGGCGAAGAACGCTGCATCGCGTGCAAGCTGTGCGAGGCGATCTGTCCGGCTCAGGCCATCACCATTGAGGCAGAGCCGCGCACTGATGGCTCCCGCCGCACCACGCGCTATGACATCGACATGACGAAATGCATCTACTGCGGCCTCTGCGAGGAAGCCTGTCCGGTGGACGCCATCGTCGAAGGCCCGAATTTCGAGTTCGCAACGGAAACCCGCGAGGAACTGCTCTATAACAAAGAGCGGCTGCTGGCGAATGGCGACCGGTGGGAGCCTGAGATTGCGCGCCGGCTGGAACTGGACGCGCCCTACAGATGATCACACTAACGCTCTTCTACCTGTTCTCCGCGGTATTGGTTGTGTCCGCGGCCATGGTGGTCAGCTCGCGCAATCCAGTGCACGCTGTGCTGTTCCTTATCCTGGCGTTCTTCAACGCCTCGGCCCTGTTCCTGGTCGCGGGGGCCGAGTTCCTGGCGATGATCCTGGTCATCGTCTATGTCGGCGCGGTGGCGGTGTTGTTCCTGTTCGTCGTCATGATGCTCGACGTCGACTTCGATGAACTGCGCAGCGGCTTCCAGCGCTACCTGCCAATTGGGGCCGCGGTCGGCGCGGTGTTGTTCGTCGAGCTGTTGATCGTGTTCGGCGGCTGGAAGCTGGCGCCCGATGCGGTCCGTTTTCATGCCTCGCCCACGCCCGCCGGCGTCAGCAACACCGAAGCGATCGGCATGCTGATGTACACGGATTACATCCTGCTGTTCCAGCTGGCCGGGCTGGTGCTGCTGGTTGCCATGGTCGGTGCCATTGTACTGACGTTGCGTGACCGCAAAACATCGCGGCACCAGGACATTTCGGTGCAGACCTCGCGCCGGGTCGACGAAACCCTCGCGATGGTGTCGGTCCCGCTTGGCGCCAGCGTCACCGAAAGCGGCGGCTTCCTGCGCCCGATTGTTGAGGAGCCCGAGGAACTGGTCGGCCACGACGATCACGGTGGCCACGGTCATGGGCACGACAATCATGGCCATCACTGAGGCGCAGGGCATGATCGTTACTGCCAACAGTCGCATCATGGCGGGCGAAGGCTGGAAGGGTCTCGTCATGGTGGGCGAAGGCCCGCCATCCACGCCTCTCTCTCTAGCCGCAGTGCAAGGCGTGGATGGCGGGCCTTCACCCGCCATGACGACAAAGCGGTCCGCGCCTGCCATGACGATACGGTGGTCCCTGCCCGCTATGGCAACCGCGCCGACCGCTCTCGCACCAACGACAGGCCAATACGCCCTGGAGACCCGCCTATGAACCTCGTCGGCGTCGGCCACTACCTTGTGGTGTCCGCCATCCTCCTGGTGCTGGGGATCTTCGGCATCTTCCTGAACCGGAAGAACGTCATCATCATCCTGATGTCGATCGAGTTGATCCTGCTCGCGGTGAACCTGAACCTTGTCGCCTTCTCCGCTGAGCATGGCGATATGGCCGGGCAGATCCTGGCGATGCTGGTGCTGACCGTGGCCGCGGCCGAGGCCGCCATCGGACTCGCCATCGTGACCATCTATTTCCGCAATCGCGGGTCGATCCAGGTTGAAGACGTCAACCTGATGAAAGGCTGACGATGCTCTACACGCTTGCCGTATTCGCGCCGCTCATCGGCGCGCTGATCGCCGGTCTCGGCGGTCGCGCCATGGGGGACAGGGCGGCGATGACCGCCTCGGTGCTGGGCATGGTTGTCGCCGCGATCTGCGGGCCGCTTGCCTTCTTCCAACTGGCACTGCACGAGGCGCCGGAAGGCGTCATCACCATCGCCACCTGGATGGACGCCGGCAAGTTCCACGTCGCCTGGGCGCTGCGCTACGACACGTTGTCGGCAGTGATGGTCGGCATGGTGTCGTTCGTCTCGATGCTGATCCACGTCTACTCGATCGGCTACATGGGCCACGACTCCCGCCCGCGCTACCGGTTCTTCGCCTATCTGTCGCTGTTCACCTTCGCCATGCTGATGCTGGTGACGGCGGACAACCTGGCGCAGATCTTCTTCGGCTGGGAAGGCGTCGGCCTGTGCTCTTACCTGCTGATCGGCTACTGGTATGACCGTCCGTCGGCGCGCGCCGCGGCGATCAAGGCCTTCGTCGTCAACCGCGTGGCCGACCTGCCATTTGCCGTCGGCCTGGCACTGGTGTTCTTCAAGTTCGGCTCGATGGACTTCGCCACCATCTTCGCGGCGCTGCCGGCACACGCCAACGACACCTACGCGCTATTCGGCGGCACCTGGCGTGCGTATGAGGTGATCGGCTTCCTGCTGTTCATCGGTGCCATGGGTAAGTCGGCGCAGCTTGGCCTGCATGTCTGGCTGCCGGACGCGATGGAGGGTCCGACGCCGGTCTCCGCGCTGATCCATGCCGCCACCATGGTGACGGCCGGCGTGTTCCTGATGGCCCGCATGTCGCCGCTGATGAACTTCGCGCCCTATGCGCTGGGCTTCGTCACCTTTATCGGTGCGTCGACCGCGCTGTTCGCGGCCACCGTCGGCTGCACGCAGAACGACATCAAGCGTGTCATCGCCTACTCGACCTGCTCGCAGCTTGGCTACATGTTCGCCGGCATCGGCGTCGCCGCCTACCAGACCGCGATCTTCCATCTGATAACGCACGCCTTCTTCAAGGCGCTCCTGTTCCTCTCCGCCGGCTCCGTCATCCACGCGCTGCACGATGAGCAGGACATGCGGAAGATGGGTGGGCTGTGGAAGACGATCCCGATCACCTGCACCGTGATGTGGATCGGCAACCTGGCGCTGGCCGGTATTCCGCCGCTGGCCGGCTCGTACTCCAAGGACGCCATCATTTCGGCGACCTGGCTGTCGCACAGCGGCATCGGCACCTACGCCTTCATCTGCACGGTGCTGGCGGCGTTCCTGACCGCGTTCTACTCCTGGCGGCTGCTGTTCATGACCTTCCACGGGACGTCACGTGTCGACCACCACACCATGGAGCACGCGCACGAAAGCCCCTGGGTCATGCTTGGCCCGCTCGTTGTACTGGCGATTGGCGCGGTGATTGCGGGCTGGGCGCTGGATCCCTGGTTCATCGGCCATGACTGGGAACATTTCTGGGCCGGCGCGATCGTCAACCCGAACCATGGCGAAATCATCGAGGCACTGGAGCATGCCCCGCACTGGGTCGAGCTGCTGCCGTTGGTCATGGCCATCGCGGGAATCGCCCTGGCGTACGTGATGTATATCCTGATGCCGACACTGCCGGAGCAGCTCGCCAGCGCGGCACCCGCCGTGTACCGCTTCCTGCTGAACAAATGGTATTTCGACGAACTGTATGACGCGATCTTCGTCCGCCCGGCGATGCGCCTGGCCTCGCTGTTCTGGCAGGTCGGCGACGCCACGCTGATCGACGGCGTGCCGAACGGGCTGGCGGCACTGACCAGCGACGGCTCGAAGCAGGTGGTCAAGATCCAGACAGGGTCGCTGGCGCTTTATGCCTTCGTGATGCTGATCGGCGTCGTTTGTCTCGTTGCCATCTACATGATCACCAGGCTGGCAGGATAACCCCAATGACCAACGCTGCCGGCTTTCCCATCCTGTCCCTGATCACCTGGTTGCCGCTGATCGGCTGTGTGGTCATCATGACGGTTCGCGGTGACGAGGAGACTGTTGCCTCCAACGCCCGCTGGACCGCGCTTTGGACGTCCTTGCTTGTCTTCGGTCTGTCGCTGGTGCTCTGGTTCCAGTTCGATACCGCCGAACCGGGCTTCCAGTTCCAAGAGCACGTCAGTTGGCTGCCCGAGTTCAAGGTCGGCTACAGCATGGGCGTCGACGGCGTATCTGTGCTGTTCGTGCTGCTGTCGACGGTGCTGACGCCGATCTGCATCCTGTCGGCGTGGGAGGCGATCCATACCCGCGTGCGCGAGTTCATGATGAGTTTCCTGATCCTGGAAACCATGATGGTCGGCATGTTCGCCTCGACGGACTTCGTGCTGTTCTACATGTTCTTTGAGGGCGTGCTGATCCCGATGTACCTGATCATCGGGGTCTGGGGCGGACCGCGCCGCGTCTACGCCGCGGTCAAGTTCTTCCTCTACACGCTCACTGGATCGGTGCTGATGCTGTTGGCGCTGATCTATATGTGGGTGCAGGCCGGCACGACCGATTTCGGCGGTCTGATGCAGACGCACTTCTCCACCGCGGCGCAGACCTGGCTGTTCCTCGCTTTCTTCGCCTCGTTTGCGGTGAAGGTGCCGATGTGGCCGGTCCACACCTGGCTGCCCGATGCGCATGTGGAGGCGCCGACCGCCGGCTCGGTCATTCTGGCGGGCGTGCTGCTGAAGATGGGCGCTTACGGGTTCCTGCGCTTCTCGATCCCGATGTTGCCGCAGGCCTCGGCCTATTTCGCGCCGTTCATGTTCACCCTGTCGGTCGTCGCCGTGATCTACACGTCATTGGTGGCGCTGGCGCAGACCGACATGAAGAAGCTGATCGCCTACTCGTCGGTCGCCCACATGGGCGTCGTGACGATCGGCCTGTTCACCTTCAATATCCAGGGCATCAACGGCGGCCTGTTCCAGATGCTGTCGCACGGCGTGGTGTCGGCCGCGCTCTTCCTCGTTGTCGGCGTCGTCTACGACCGCATCCACTCGCGTGAGATCGCCCGCTACGGCGGCCTGGCCGACCGCATGCCGTCCTATGCGCTGGTGTTCATGCTGTTCATGATGGCGTCCGTCGGACTGCCCGGCACCGCCGGCTTTGTCGGCGAGTTCCTGGTCATCATCGGCTCCCTGCAGGTGAATTTCTGGCTGGCCCTGCTGGGCGGCATGGGGATGATCCTGGGCGCAGTCTACATGCTGTACCTTTACAGCCGGGTGATCTTCGGCCGCATTACGCGCGAGGATCTGCGCAATATTCTCGATCTCAGCCCACGCGAGTGGGCAGTGTTCGCACCGCTGATCGTGCTAACCCTTTGGATGGGGATCTACCCGTCCAGCTTCACCCGCTACTTCGATGCCACGGTGGGCCAGATGGTGCAGCAGCATACGGCTGCACTGGCACAGACCACCAAGCTTGCCGGGGACCTGCACTGATGAACTGGACGCTCGTCCTTCCGGAGCTTGTGCTCGCCTGCGTCGCCATGGCGACAATGATCTTCGGCGTGCTGCGCAAAGGGCAGGACAACACCCTGCTGGCCACCATGTTCGCCCTCGGTGGCTTCCTGCTCGCCGGCGTGCTCGTGCTGAACCGCGGCAACGGTGTCGGCTTCAGCGGCCAGTTCCTTGCCGACCCGTTCAGCGCTTTCAACCAGATCCTGATCCTGTCGGGCGCCGCGTTGGCCTCCATCCTGGCGCTGGACTGGAACAGGGCGCAGGGCATCGCGCGGTTTGAGTTCCCGGTGCTGATGATGTTCTCGACCGTTGGCATGATGGTCATGGCCTCGGCCGGCAACCTGATGACGCTCTATCTGGGCCTGGAGTTGCAGTCCCTGGCGCTTTACGTCCTCGCCGCGTTCGCGCGCGACGACGTACGGTCCTCGGAAGCCGGCCTGAAATACTTCGTGCTGAGCAGCCTGGCATCCGGCCTGCTGCTCTATGGCACGTCGCTGGTCTACGGCTTCTCCGGCACCATGGATTTGAACGCGTTGCGCACCCTGCTGATGCAGCCGAACGCCGTATCGCCAGGGCTGGTAGTCGGCATCGTGTTCGTGCTGGTGGGCCTGGCCTTCAAGGTGTCGGCGGTGCCGTTCCATATGTGGACACCCGACGTGTATGAGGGTGCGCCAACGCCGGTGACGGTGTTCTTCGCTACCGCGCCGAAGGTGGCGGCGATGTCGTTGCTGCTGCGGGTGATGGGCACCTCCTTCGCGCCGGTCGTCGGCGCCTGGCAGTCGCTGGTGGTGATTGTTTCGATCGCCTCGATGCTGCTCGGCGCGTTTGCCGCCATTGGGCAGAGCAACATCAAGCGCCTGATGGCTTACTCGTCGATCGGCCACATGGGCTACGCGCTGATCGGTCTTGCCACCGGCAATGCAGCTGGTGTGCGCGGCACGCTGGTCTACATGGTCATCTACGTGTTCATGACGGCCGGCACGTTTGGCTGCATCCTGGCCATGCGTCGTAAGGGGCGGCCGGTTGAGCAGATTTCCGACCTGTCGGGTCTGGCGAGCAACGACCCGATCCTGGCCCTGGCACTCGCGGTGTTCATGTTCAGCCTGGCCGGCATCCCGCTGATGGCCGGGTTCTTCGCCAAGCTGTACATCTTCTTCGCCGCCGTACAGGGTGGGCTGTGGACATTGGCCGTGATCGGCGTACTGACGTCGGTCGTGGGCGCGTACTACTACATCCGCGTCATCAAGGTGATGTATTTTGATACCGCCGCGGAGCCGTTCGATCAGCGGCCGGCCGGCCTGTCTTTCGTGGTGGCGGCCACCGGCCTGTTTACGGCATTCTTCTTCATATTCCCGGCGCCGATCGTCGGCGCAGCGCAGGCGGCGGCCAGCGTCCTGTTTCGCTGACGGCGCTCCGGCGCCGTCGGCTGCCGGGGGACGTGAGGAGGCCTGATGGATTCTGCGACCGACGCCGCCCCGGCGCTCGACGACCGCGACCTGGTGCTGAATTTTGAAAGCGTCGGTGACAATTGTGAGCTGGGCCTGGTTCAGCGCCATGTAGGCGCCGAACCGCTTGGCCTGCTGCGTTTTTCCGGCGCGCCGCTCCGTTCATTGCTGCGCGCTCTCGCCAACCGGTTCCATGGCATCGCCGATCCCGCCTCGATCCGTGTCCACGAGGAAAACGGCGAGTACATGGTCAAGCTGACCCAGTACGACTTCTATTACCACGCCCACATCAAGGCCGGCGAGGCGACGCCGGAGACGTTGCATGCCCAGCAGACGCGGACTGTCCGGTTCCTGACCGACAAGCTGATCAGCGACCTGGAGACTCCCTCCAAGATCCTCGTGTTTCGGCAGAATGAACCGCTGCTGGCGACCGATCTCGTGGATCTGCGTGTCGCGCTGTCGGCTTACGGGCCAAACACCTTGTTGTGGGTGCAAGAGGCTTGCCCAGGCCATCCGCCAGGCTCCGTGACCGTAGCGGATGAACGGTTGATCGTCGGCTACGTCAATCGGCTGGCACCACGGGAAGACGTGCCGAATCTCCACCTTCGCTCCTGGCTGTCGGTCCTGCGCGCCGCTCACGCCATCTGGTTGCTACCGGAGCCCGACCGTGTCCAGGCCGGGCGCGAGGCAACGGCCCGTATGCGGCGGGTCGACCTGAGCTTCGGTACCGATGGCAACGCGCGCCCGCATCTGGGCATCGGCTGGTCCGGCCCCGAGGCGGGCTATCAGTGGGCGGTTGGCGAACGCAGCCTGATTACCCTGCCGAACCTGGGTCCGGCAGAGGAATACTGGCTGGAAATGGACGTCATCCCGTACGTGTCACCGCCGCTGCTGCCACGGCAGCGGCTGGATGTGTCGGTGAACGGCAGCTTTGTGAAAAGCTTCGACCCGGCGCCACGAGGGCAACTCTATTGCACCATTCCTGGCAATCTGATTGCCGATGGTGAAGCAGTAAAGCTGCTGCTGGATCATCCTTTTGCAGCAAGTCCTATCCTGGTTGCGGGCGGGCGCGATGACCGGCGTCTGGCATTCTCATTCAGCCGCTTGTCAATGATGGCTGTGTAGGGCCCTGGACGATCCAGGGAAGACGGTCGGTGCCGAATTGACCGCATAGAACAGGCGTTGGCCTGTCGAGCGGTTTCAAACGATGACGCGGTACGCAGCCGCGGACGCGGGCTCGCGCCGTGCGGTCAATGCCTCAAGCTGGCGGTGGAGTGCGGTGTTACCAGGATCGCGTTCCAGTGCCTGGCGCACTGTCCGCTCTGCCGCAGCCGCGTCACCGTTCTGCTCCTGCAGGTAAGCGAGGTGAGCCAGAACCTGTGTGTCCTCGGCATGTGCCAGGGCGTAGGCCTGGAAGCCAAGCAAGGCCTCTGCCGCCTTTCCTTGCTCCACCAGCGCGCGTCCGAGCGCGATGCGGTAGGTTGCGTTGTCGGGCGACATATCGACGGCTTTTCGGATCGCGGATGCCGCACCGGCATGATCACCACGAGCGGCCAGCAGGCCGGCGATGTGCATCAATCGGGCCGGGTTTGACGGCTCGCGCGCAATAGCTTCCGACGCTGCGGCAACCGCGGCGCCCCAGTTCTTACGCTGCGCATGGATGACACTCAGCTCATGGTGGAAATGTGCAACCTCCGGGGCGAGTTCGATGGCGCGCAGAAAGGCACGTTCGGCTGGGTCGAAGTCATTGTTCTGTCTGAGCGCCGCACCAAGCTGCGCAAACGCATCGGCATGGGGTGGCTGGTGGATCGCAGCGTTATAAGCCTCCATCAGGCCTTCCGTGACCCGGTTGGCACGACACAGCAACTGGCTCAGTACGACGCGAGTGCGCACGTCGTGCGGCGCGGTAGCCACGGATTGGCGGGCGGCCTCGATCGCGTCATCGAGCCGGCCGAGGCGCGTGAGCAGGCCGAGACGGCGTTGCAGCCAGGAGCTGTTGCCGGATTCGAGGCGCATGGCGGCATCGAGTTGTTCGATCGCCGCCTCCAGTTCTCCGGCAGCTTCAAGGAATTCGGCACGTTGTGCGCGCAGTTGCGCAATATATGGCTCGATTTCGGTAGCCTGCTGCATCAGGTCGCAGGCTTCGCGGTGGCGGCCGATCTGCCGCAGCAGAATGGCCAGTATCAGGTAGTAGTACGAATCCTCCGGTGCTGCTGCGAGCGCCCGCCGCAATATTGGCTCCGCCTCGTCCGCTACCCCGTCTTCACGCAAGAAGTTGCCGAGCATACCGAGGTAGGCGGCTGAGTCCGGCTCCAGCTCCACGGCTCTCCGGATGGCAGCGTAGGCCGCACCACGGTCCGCTGGCCGTGTCGCATAGAGCCGGGCAAGTGACGCATGCGCAGAAGCGCTTTGCGGGCTCAGCGCCAATCCGGCTTTGAGTTTTTCTTCCGCGGCCTCGGTCGTGCCGCTCCGTATCAGCGCCAACCCCTCCTCAAGCGGTTCATTCCACGTGAAGTGAATATAGCGGAGGGCGTACTCGCGGGCGGTAAAACTTCCCTCATTCATGAAACGATACCGCTTGTCCGGCAAGGCCCAGGTGAGGTCAAAATGTTTGGCGACACTCGGGTGGATCGGTAACTCATCACGCGGGAAGGGGGCGACGCGGGTATACCTGTGCAGCCGATCGATGTCATCCTGGCTGGCACCAAGCTGCTGAAAGAATTGCGTGGCGAGTGAGAGGGCGACACGCAAATTTGGATGAAAAGGACTGAGGAAAATCTGTTCTGTACGGAAATAAGACTCGATGGTGTCGGCAGTCCGGTAGCCCGCCGTCGCATCGCGCGATCGCTGCCGGTCCATAACGAGTTCGAACAGACGATCCAGGTTGATGCGTGCACGTGCGTCAAGCGCCATGTATGTCTCGACGGCCTGCTCCGGGTCCGTGCCGGCGGCAATGAAACGGTTCAACATAGAATCGCCGGCTTCCCCGCCGTATGGCCCGACGGTCATGAAAGACGGTACGAAATTCCGCGGATGCGCCTGGCCGGCAAAGGGCCAAAGAAATGATGCGGAGACGGACGGTATATACAGGCGCTGTGCCGTGGCCGGAATGCCCACCACGTCAGCCTTCGGTGCCACGTCGAGGATCTGCTCAATGAGCACGTCGGCCTGGCCGATCATGTCCAGGGCTTCGGCGCTGAGGTCCTGGTAGGAGGCGATCGCCTCGATCCGGTCACCGGTACGGGCGGCCGAGAACTTCCGGAACAATCCGGCCATGGCGGCCACTTGGCAGTTGCCGACGGCGACGATCAGGCGCGGCGGTCGGGCGCCAGCCGGAGTCGCAAGAATGGCCGGCCTCGCAATGGGCGGCGTTTCGCCGTCGGCAGGCACCTCGGGCACCGCCTGGCTGGCCGATGCAGTCGGGTCCAGGCCAGGCGATGTCGCGATGCCCGCGCGATCGAGCGCCGAGGTTTCGGCAGGCTCCGGAGTGCATGGCGGTGGTCGCGACGAGGTGTGCGCGGCCGGTGGCGTGGCCGCAGTGGCTCCAGTCGACGGTCCCGCAATCGCCGCTGCGCCTGCGGGAGATGGTTCGGCGGGCACCGCCACGGCGGGTGGCGCGGCGGCCTTTGCCGTCCCCGGTTCGGCCGGCGATGGCGACATGTAGACGCGAAGCGCAGCGCTGCACAGAGCGTGCCAGGCATCATGAACAGGGCCCAGATACTGGTTGTCCGGCGATACGATGAAACGCGCCATCGCACCTACCAGCAGGCCGGGCCGGACCAGCTTTACGGTACCAGCAGGGTGGCACTCGTCAGCAGAACGCACGTACAGCAAGGTCGACGGACCAAAACTTGTAATTGCCGCGTGCAGGCGTTCGACTTCGGCTTCGTTCAGGTTTCGCAAAGCGTGACGGAAAACGAAAATCCGGCCGCCTTGCGTCAGGTCGGCAACCAATTTGTCGCGCAGCCGCTGTTGGCGTGCGCACAGGCTCCGTGTAGCGGTCTCCTCGTCGGCATCGGCAAGCTTGAGCGGTGACGGCGCTGCCATCCAATAGCGCCGATCCTTCGTCCACCATTTGTCGCTGTGATTTGTCTTAAAAACGATCGTATGTTGCGGCTCGCCGACACCCGCCAGCCGGTTCTCCAAGGCTCTGATCAGCAGGTCGTGCCCCAGATCGCAGTCGCGCAGCAAGCCTTCACCGTCGGCACCGAGACTCTTGAGAAATGCGCCGAATTCGCCGCCGCTGCCGGCGCCGCCCAGGCTTTCCAACATCTGCACCAGCTCATTGTTGCTGGGCGGTCCGCCTTCCGTCATTGCGTCGGATGCTTCGCTTGTGGCCATCACCGGCTGGATACATGCCTTGGACGGCCCTGTTCAAGCGCCAAGCGCGCTGCCGTTCCTGAGCGTCAGCGACCACGCATATCTCGGTAGCGGTCTTCCCGAGAGGCCCTTGCCAGTCTGCGCCGAACATGGTGCACAGGCCGCAAGATCACCCGAGGAGGAAACCGTATGTCCAGCGCAAGATCAGAGATCGGCACGATCGGCTTCATCGGCCTCGGCGTGATGGGCGAACCCATGTGCGGCCATCTCGCGCGCCGCTCCGGCAAGCGAGTATTGGCCCACGACCTGCGTCCCGAACCGGTAGAGCGCCTGGCCGCGTTCGGTGTTACCGCGGCGACCCTGCCGGAACTGGCGGCGCAGGCCGATGTCATTGTGATGTCGCTACCCGACGGCAAGGCGGTCGATGCTGTCGTCACCGCGCTCGAACCACATTTGCGCGCCGGCCAGTGCGTCGTCGACACCTCCACCTCTTCGGTGTCCCTAACTCGGCGGATCGGGGAACGTCTGGCGGCCAAAGGCGTGCAGTATGCGGATGCCCCGGTAGCCCGGACGCGGGAGGCGGCCGCCAAGGGCGACTTGTCGATCATGGTCGGCGCCTCGCCCGAGACCTTCGCGCGGATCAAGCCGATCCTGGACACTATGGGCTCCGACGTCTCGCATTGCGGACCGGTCGGCTGCGGGCAGGTGGTGAAGATCCTCAACAATATGCTGGTGTTCCAGCACACCGCCGCGCTGGCCGAGGCGATGGCCATCGGCCGCCGCCACGGCGTGCCGCCGGAGGTCCTATTGCCGACGATGGCACTGGGGTCCGGCGACAGCTTCGTGCTGCGCAACCACGGCATGAAGGCGATGCTGCCGGGTGTGTTTCCGGAGCGGGCGTTCTCCACGCGCTACGCGATGAAGGACCTGTCCTACGCGCTGGAGATGGCGGCCGAGTCCGGCCTGGACGTGCCGGGCGCGCAGCTGACCATGGAGCGGCTGAAAAAGGCCGAGGCTGCTGGCTACGGCGAGAACTACCATCCGGTCATGCTGAAAGTGATCGATCCGCAATGATCCATTTTCCCGACGCCGCCGCCTGGCGGAAAGCCTGTGCCCATGACGCCACGCTGCACGCCTGGGAAGGCGCGTGGTCCGTCAGCTTCGCCATCACGTCGGGTTCCGACACCGCCGTCTTCAACGTGGTGAACGGCAAGGTGCAGCAGCATGAGGGCCGGACGCCGGCCTTCACCCTGGCGGCACCGACGGCGGTCTGGACGAAGTTCCTGCAGGAGGTTCCGCCACGGCACCATCATGGCATGTTCGCCATGCACTATCGGGTGCCGGAGTTCGCCATCACCGGCGACGAACTGGCGTTCATGCAGCACGCGCATGTGGTGCGGCGTGTGCTGGAGGTCGGCAAGTGGCTGGCGCATGGCTATAAGGGGCCCACGCCCGCCAGCCTCGCGCCGCGGGATGGCCTGCGTCCAATTCCCGAGGTCACTGGCCGCTACGTACCGGTGACGCTGGGCCACACGACCTACCAGATCTACTACGAGACGGTTGGTACGGGCCGGGACGTCCTCTGCCTTCACACCGCTGGCTCCGACGCGCGGCAATTCCATGGTCTGATGGCCGAGGCGGATGTCATAGCCAGCAATCGGCTTGTTGCCTTCGACCTGCCGTGGCACGGCAAGTCGCCGCCGCCGGAGGGCGGCATTCCTGGCTCCTGGCGATTGAACACCGATCTGTATGTCGACCTGATCATGAGCTTCGTTGCCGCGGCCGGGCTTGAGAAGCCGATCGTGCTTGGCGCGTCGATGTCCGGCGAAATCTGCCTGGAGCTTGCCTACCGCCACCCCGAGGCGTTCAGCGGCATTATTGCCTGCGAGGCCTGCGAGAAGATCGAGCGGCGGCAGACGAGTTGGGCGGCGCACCCGCTGGTGAATCAGGCGTATTTCGTTCCGGAATGGATCCGGGCGCTGTGCGCACCGCAAAGCCCGGCCGAGTACCAGGAGGCGATCGCTTGGCATTACAGCCAGGGCGGTCCGTCGGTGTTCTTTGGCGACATCGCGTTTTACTCCGGCGATTGGGACGCGCGCGACCGCGTCCACAAGATCGACACCAAGCGCTGCCGGCTATTCATGTTGACGGGAGAATACGACTACTCCTGCACGATCGAAGCGTCAGAAGCGACGGCGAAGAAGATTCCTGGCGCGGTGTTCAAGCCGATGCCCGGTATCGGCCACTTCCCGTTCGCCGAGAACCCGCCGCTGTTCGCCGAGTATCTGCTGCCCATCTTGCGGGAGCTTGGCTGACATCGGAGATCCAGGCGCCGGCTGATCCGGCGCGATGGGCTATCGAAGCTATGCCTTTAACTGGGATTTGGCGTAATTGAGAGCGTTCTGGAACCCGGGATTTCCAGGCTCGAGTTCCACCGACCGCTCCAGGGAAGCGACCGACCCAGGCAGGTCCCCGAGGGCGGCCTGCACATGGGCGAGGCGAGCGTAAAAGTGCGGATTTCCCGGAGCAAGGCGAATCGCGTTGCGAGCCGCCTGCTCCGCTCTGACGAAATCATTGCGTTGAATGAGGGAAAGAGAGAGATGGAACCACGTCAGCGGTTGCTGACCCTGCTCCGCGACAGCCCAAACGTCGTCAAGTGCGCTTGCGGCTCCATCTTCAGCACGCTTGCGTATGACGACGGCGTTGCGAATGAAGCTGACGCCGTCGACGGACTGGACAAGATCGGCGATCTGCGGATCACAATCCGGCTCAACATAGTTGGCGGCCAGACGCTGCGCGACAGCCGCGAAATACTCCGCCGGCGTTGGCCCGCCGGTATGAAATTTTGGAGCGTCCGGCCCATATTGCAGATAGAGATCCTCGATAACGTAAAAGCCCCCCTTGCGGAGAGCCGGAAAGAGGTGACGAAACGTCAGAAAAATGTCGGCAGAACGGTGGGAGCCATCGTCGATTATGACGTCTGGCTGATATCGCCCCGCCAATTCGTCTAGGAAATTTGCGTCCGCCTGTGATCCAATCTCAATGGTCACGCGATCATTGGCAAAAGCCCGACAGCTTTCGCCAATGTCAACGCCCACAAATGTACCCAGTCGGAAAAATTGCGACCAAACTCGCAGCGACGCGCCACTGGCTACGCCAATTTCCAGGATTTGCAGCGGCTTATCGCGAAGATGGCCAAGGATACGCTCATAATGACGAAGGTAATCCCCAGCCAAAGAGGATTTGTCAGTACCTTCGCGTACACCAATCATGTCCAGCGATATGTCTTGCATCATCGTTATTATCTCAGCTGAGGTAAGCGTTGTCTTGCCGCATAGATACCTTTGAGTTTAACACCTGTCGTGTCAATCAGGTGCTCAGCTGACGTCATCGTAGTCGGGCTGCGAGTGTCCACGCGAGTGGTAGATTGACGAAAACCGGCATGCATACGCTTCGCGATCATTGTCTGGTCTGGCTCGGGTCTTAGTCCGGAGGGACCTGATCGCCTCCGGACCTGATGTCCCGGAGGTGTCGCGCGAGCGGCGTCGGCAGCTTCACGGCCTGAAAACAGAACGTCTTGAATCTCAAGCAGCTGAGCCACTGTCATCGCAGGAGCCTATGAACGTAAGCTGCGCAGCCTCGGCAAGAGGCGCAGTGTGTCCTTGGGCCGCCTCCCCATGTGCCGTCTCCACGCTGCGAACGATCGCTGCGTACACGGTCTCAGCCGTCACCGCTTTCGGGCCCTCCGTACAGCCGTAGTGGCCGAGCGGGCAGGGGCCCGAATGGCAGCCGACGCAGTCCAGTTCAGGGACCAGCGGCGTAACACGCCAGCCGAGAACGCCATGTCTCCAGCGCATCCGGTTCTGGGGCCGGACCGAGGTGAACAGCGTGACCATAGGCGTGTCCGTCGTCCCGGCAATATGGCCTACGCCGGTATCAAGACTGAAGAAGCAGGCCGCCTGGGCAATCATCCAGGCGGTCTCCTGCACCGTGTAATCTCCGCAGAGGTCAACTATGTCCAGTCGCTCGGGCCAGCGGTGATCCTCCGATGTGCCGACCAGCACCGGCACGTATCCTCCGCGCAGCAGAAGCGCGACCAGGGTCTCCCAGAACAGGCGGGGCATGCTGCGGTTGCGGTCGCGAATGCCCGCGTGCAGTACGATGGCGCGCCGCCAGTCGACGGTGGCTGTCAGCCGGGGGACGTCCCGCCGCAAGACTGTCTCCTTGCGCGGCCAGTTCGCATCGCCGAATGCGACGATCATGTAGGCGTCGATCGCATGGACGGAGCGATTGGCCTCATACGCGCCATCCAGATCGATGACGCGGTCGTAATCGGCGTAGTGCAGGTCAACCGGATTTACCGTGCGGACGTGCGGCATGCCGGTATACACATGTGGCATGCCGGTCGCGACGTCGATCGCGACGTCGTTGCCATACACCGCCAGCATTCGGTCGATCAAAGCTGTGGTCAGGATGACGTCGCCCATCGCCCAATGCCGCCGCATCAGGACCTGGACAGGCCGCCGTCCCAAACCGCCTGGGCGCGGCGGACGTTGAAGCTTCCGGAGGACAACCTCGATTCCGGCCTCGGTGGTGCCCGCAGCGTGTTGGTCCTGCCGCTCGGGTTTATAACTGTAGCCGGCATCCAGCACCTCCAGGCGCAGGATTTCGATCTGGTCGGCAAATGGCCGAAGCAGGTCGAACAGGTTGCGCGACCGCGGGCTCCAGGACCGTGCCTTCTGGATGGTGAACGTTGCGGTGTGCCGAGGCTCGAACGATGATGGATACCGCCCCTGCTCAAAACGATCCTCGTCGGGAACAGTCAGCACGATATGGCCGCCGGGCCGGCACACCCGGATCCAATTCGCCAGAGCCACCTCGGGATGCGGTACGTGGGCAAGAAGGTCCGTGGCACAAATGAAGTCAAATGCGTCGCTTGGTATCTGGGATAGCGATGCCGGGTCAGCGTCGAAGGTTTGCCAGGGCTCGAGCGACTCAATTCGGGGAAACACCGAGAACCAGGCTTGCCGCGGCGCCACGCTGACGCCAAGGTCGAGACCGCGGCCGACGAACCACCGTGTCCCGTAGCGTTCGTCTGCCGCGCGGCGCAGCAGCGTCTTGTCGCCGGTGCCCATGCCGCGTCAGTAGCACGCCACCCGCCTGCCTGGAAGTTGCGTTTCAGCATCTATAACGCCGACGCTTCCGAAGCCGGGTTACGGCGTCATGCCACCGCCAGGCATAGGCCCTGGCGTGCGGTGGGATGCGCGACCTGACGCGCCTGTCAGAACGCCGGCCGTTGCGGCGGCAACGTCAGGCAGGCTGTGCCACGGGCGCTGAGGCGGGCGCAGGCATCGGTCGCGGCCGCTTGCGTCAGACCGGTCAGCCGAGCCCGGAAGGCAACCTGGGAGCCCAGCGGCGTGGTCGGCGGAAGCTCGATTTTGGTCATCCGCAGCAAATCCGGAGCAGCGGCACGTGCCGACAGAGCGGCGGCCTCGGCCGTGGGCAGCGTGGCGAACGCGCCAACCTGGATTCCCCACCCCCCCTGCGCCGGCGGTGGCGCGGACATCGTGGGCGGCGCATAGGTCGCGGGCTGGGTCATACCCTCCTGCATCGGCCGGCGGCCACCGCCAGGCAGCGGTGCGGCTGCCTGCAAATACCCGGAACGCGGTGGCGGAGCGCTCTGCGATGGGAAGGGCTGAGGTTGCGCCGATGGTGGTGGTGCCAGCGGTTCGGCAGAGACTGGCGCGGCGGCGGCAATGACCGGTGCCGGCCGGCAGCGCTGGCCGGGATCGTATGCCGCGTCCGGGTCGCATCCGGTCGCCGAGGCCGGAGGTCCGGGCACGAAAGGCGCCGGGGCAATTGTGGCCACCTGGACCGGGGCAGGGCGGCACGGCCGGGTCGGGTCGTAGGCCGTATCCGGATCGCATCCGGTGGCGGAAGCCGGCGGACCGGGCACGAACGGTGCTGGGGCGGCGACCGCCGCAACACGTACCGCAGCCGGGCGGCATGGTTGGGTCGGGTCATAGGCCGCGTCCGGATCGCATCCGGTGCTCGAAGCCGGTGGACCGGGCGTAAATCGGGGTGTGGCGGCCGCCACTGCTGCACGCCCGGAGGATCCGCAGGGCCTGGCCGGATCGTAGGCTGCGTCCGGATCACATCCGGCACGGCTGCGGCGCGCTACGGCGGCGTAGCGGGTGCCACCACCAGCATAAACCGCCAGCGGCCCGCTCATCACCGTTCCAGGCCCAAGATTCGGCGCGATCGCCGCCACGTACTGAACGGTTTCCTCCGGCAGCGGCGTGCCGTTGTTCAGATAGCGGTCCAGCCGCCGTGGACCCGCGTTGTAAGCGGCCAGAAAGCCCGGGGCGCCGTAGCGATTATACATTTCCTTGAGGTAAGCGGTCCCGGCGAGGACGTTGTTATGCGGGTCAAACGGATCGTCGCCCAGCCCGTAGCGGGCGCGCAGCTCGGTGTATGTGTCCGGCATGACCTGCATCAGGCCCATCGCGCCGGCCCAGGACACGACATCCTCCTGCCCACCGGATTCCTGGCGCATGACGCGGCGGATCCACTGCTCTGGCACGTCGAAGCGAGCCGATGCTTCGCGGATATATGGGCCCCAGGGATCGGAGGGAGGGCCCGGAGGCGGATAATACCGAGTGGGGCTGTAGCGGCCATGCTTTGCCGTGGTGCCGCCACATGCCCCCAGCACGCCCAGGAGCGCGACGCTAACGCCAATCCGTAGATAGCGCCTGACCTGGCGGACGGAGGGACCCTTCATCCGGATTGTGCGACGCATCACCCTTGAACCCGCACTGACCAGATCACGCGATATCACAGCGCGGCGTTCGAGCGCATTGTAATCTTTGGGTTTGGTGGCGGCAGCCGTGCCGGTGTTGCAGCGACGGTACGCCGGACGGCGCGGCCGGGACCGACGGCTGGCAACACCCGGTCCGCGCCGGCGCGGTCAGTCGATCGCCGCGTGCACCAGGTTGGCGACGCGGTCCAGGCGCATTGAGTGCCAGGGATCGGGCGAGACGTAGTTTGTCAGATAGGTAAATGACACGCCGCTGGTCGGGTCCGCCCAGGAATACGAGGAGCCGACGCCGCCATGACCAAATGTCTCCGGCGCGCCGATCGTGCCCAGGCCACGGATACGGTCGCTGCTGCCGCGCACATGCGGCCCGAGACCACGATGCATCGGGATCATGGTCATGGCGTGGTCCGGGCTCTCGCCCGTGTGGTTGCGCGCGACGTAGGCCATCAGGCGGGGCGAGAACAGGCGCACATTGCCGAGTTTTCCGCCGTGGCCGAGCGCCTGGTAGAAGGCGGCCATGCCCCGCGCCGTGGCGTAGCCGCCACCGCTGGGAAGTCCGGCGGCGCGGAATGCCGCCGAGTTGTCGCGCGGTTCCGGCGCATAGGTATCGGCGCAGCGCTGCTGCTGGGATTCCGGGACGCCGACGTAAACGTCGTTGCCCAGACCCAGCGGCTCAATCACGCGGGTGCGGATCACGTCGCGATAGTCCTGACCGGTGCAGGCCTCGATCACCATCGCCTGCACGAGATGGGCGGAACGACCATGATATTGCAGCCGGCTGCCAGGGGTCCATTCGAGCGAGAAGTTGCACACCTGCTGGCGCATCAGCGCGTGATCGGTCCACGTCGCCTGTGTCACATCGGCGGATGGGAAGCCGCCCTGGTGTGTCATCACCTGTTCGATGGTGATGTCGCCTTTGCCGTTGGCGGCGAAGTCCGGCAGATGATCGGCGACGCGGTCCATGAACGATAGCTTGCCTTCCTCGACCAGAGTCCAGACCGCGGCGGAGGTCAGCACCTTGGTCTGGCTGAACAGCAGGAACAGCGTGTCGTTGCTGGCAGCGACCATGCTGCCTTCGGTGCGGGCATTGCCATAGGTCTGGAACAGCGCCAGCTTGCCGTGCCTAGCCAGCGCAATCTGCGCGCCGGCGTAGCGGCCTTCTGCGATATGCCCGCGGATCAGCGTGTCGAGGTGGTCCAGTGGCTTCTGCGTAAAGCCAAGGGCAGCAGGGTTGGATTCGGCAAGCGGATAGGTCTCGGGCATGGCGGCGGTTCCTCTGCTGGTTCTGTGTCGATCAGCAGGTTAGGCCGGATCATCATGCGCGCCAATCGTGGCGCACCGCCGCGATCATTTCGCACGTGGCGGCTTGATCAGGTGCCACAGCAGGCGCAGAACCATCACACCGACAGCCGCAAGAATAAAGGCTTCGGCAGCTGTTGTATAATCGAATCCCGAGTCCGGCAGCTTGTCGAGCACCCTGGGCATGCCGAGACGGTTGGCCAGGAGCAGGACATATTCCACACGTACCTCCGTCGCGGCGGTGCGCCGGACCGATCCTTACGGCGCCAGTGCAAAATGGTCCAGCGTGCAGGCCGACCACCCGCGACGACGACACAGTCTTGCAAACTCTTTAGCGTGGCAAGTCCATGGCGAAGTAAAGTTATGTCGGCCTCGGCAGCCGGTCATACTGATATGATAACATTTATATTACGGATATGGCATGTTATCCGGCCGGTGCCGGATGCCACTATTTGATCAGTGTCACCGGCACATCCGCCAGATGCACGGTCCGCGTCGTCACCGAGCCCATCAGCAGGCCACTGAGGGAATTGAGCCCGCGCGTGCCCATGACGATCTGGTCCGCTTTCAACTCATGCGCCACACGGACGATCGTCTCGGCGACCGGGCCGACCTCGGCCATTGTTTCAAATGACATACCGGCCTCACGACAGGTCACAGCCGCGCCGTGAAACAGCTTTTCCGACACGCGCTGCGCCTGTTCGACCTCATCGGACACCTCTTCTGCGCCGATGTCCGACAGCCCAAGCGACGCCCGGTTCTGCACGTTCAACAGGATGACATGCGCGTCAAAGCAGCCGGCAGCCAGTGTAACGGCATGCTTTACCGCTCTGTGAGAGGCCGGGGTGCCGTCGACCGGTACCAGAATGCGCATGGCTTCCCTCGCTGCGTCTGCATGCGAGGACTCACCTTGCGCGGGACGGCACCCCGTCGTCTTTGATGTAGATCAGCCGCTCTCAGCGGGCATAGCCGTTGCCGCCCTGGCTGCCTGAGCGGCCGCCGCTATTGCCATAAGCGCGTTCACCGTCCCGGTAACCGCTGGTCTGGCCGTTGGAACCCTGCAGCTGTGCCTCATCCCGGCGCCCCGCGCGGTAGCCGCGCTCAAACGCGTCGCGGACGGCGTCGTCCTGCCCCTTGTTACCGCTCAGCAGGCCCTGCAGCATCTGCTGCGGCGACGAGGAGGTCTGCGCCAGAGTGGGAGCAGAAAGCGCGGGAATGGCCAGGATGGCCGCCGCTAGAGCGGCTGAGGTAATCGCTTTCATCGGCAATCTCCAGGAGTTGTGAATGGACGACGCGGTCCCGGATGGCGCCGTTCCGTGCGTTGGGAAACGCATTTGCCAATACGGCGTTCCCAAACCGGCGGAAGTGCGTATAAGGCGCCGGCCGAACAACGCCGCAGCAAAGTGAACGTCCTGTATGCGCCTTCTCACTCTCGTTTTACCGTCCGCCTTGGCCGCGATCGCTGCCGCCACGCCCGCCCGCGCCGCGGATCCGGCACCGCATCCCGGCGGCACTTTGCATATGTATCAACGCGACAACCCGGCCTCGGCATCTGTGCTGGAGGAAGCGACGTATTCGACCAACGTCCCGTTCATGGGCCTGTACAACAATCTCATTCGCTACAAGCAGGATGTGGCGCAGAACAGCGACGCGTCGCTGGAGCCGGAACTGGCGACGGCGTGGACCTGGGGACCGGATAACAAGTCGCTGACGTTCAAGCTGCGTGAAGGCGTGAAATGGCATGATGGCAAGCCGTTCACCGCAGCTGATGTCAAGTGCACCTGGGACCTGATCCAGGACAAGGCCAAGGACAAGCTGCGCAAGAACCCGCGCAAGCTGCTGTGGAACAACGTCCAGGATGTCGTACCGAACGGCGACCACGAGGTGACCTTCCAGCTCGGCCGGCCGCAGCCTTCACTGCTGGCGCTGTTTGCATCGGGGTATAGCGCGGTGTATCCGTGCCACGCCACGCCGGCGCAGCAGCGGACCAAGCCGATCGGCACCGGCCCGTTCATGCTGGCCGAGTTTAAGCAAAACGAAATGATTCGCCTGGTGAAGAATCCGAACTACTGGAAGAAGGATCGTCCATACCTCGACGCGATCGAGATGCCGATCATGACGAGCCGGGCGACGGCCATGCTCGCATTCCAGGCGCATAAGTTGGACATGACCTTCCCGCTGGAGGTGACGCCGCCGCTGCTGCGCGACATCAAAAAGGAGGTGCCAACGGCCATCTGCGCCTTCGGGCCGATGAACGTGAACTCCAACCTGATCGTCAATCGCCAGAAGCCGCCGTTCGACAACGCGGACATCCGCCAGGCGATGGCGCTGACGATCGACCGCAAGGCGTTCGTTGATATCCTGTTTGAAGGCAAAGCCGAGATCGGCGGCACGCTGCTGCCCGCGCCCGCCGGCATCTGGGGCATGCCCGACGAGATGAAAAAGCAGATGGTCGGCTACGACCCGGATGTCGCGAAGAACCGTGAGCAGGCTCGGGCGATCATGAAGAAGCTGGGCTATGGGCCGGATCACCACCTGGCGGTGAAGGTTTCAACACGCAACATCCCGTCCTATCGCGATGCCGCGGTGATCCTGATTGACCATCTGAAGGAGATCTGGATCGATGGCGAGCTTGAGCCGATGGACACCCCGGTCTGGTTCGCCAAGCTGGCGAAGAAGGATTATTCCGTTGGCCTGAACCTGACCGGCAACTCGCTGGATGATCCGGACCAGGCGTTTTACGAGAACTTCGCCTGCAAGTCGGAGCGGAACTATTCCGAATACTGCAGTCCGGAACTGGAAAAGCAGTTCGACGCGCAGTCGCAGGAGACGGATGTCGAGAAGCGCAAGAAGATGGTCTGGGCGATCGACCAGCAACTGCAGAACGATGTGGCCCGCCCGATCATCCTGCATATGGAGGGCGGCACCTGCTGGTGGCCGCAGGTGCATGGCTTCACGCAGATGGTGAACAGCTCGTACAACGGCTACCGGTTTGAGGATCTGTGGATCGAGCATTGATTCATGGCGCTACGACACCTACGGCTGACCGCAACGGCTCCGGAAGGTCGAGGCGTTTTGCGTCATGCGCACAGGCCGGCCCCCAAGTAGGGCATCGGTAATGTGCCTCCGTTCCTTGGCTGCAGCCGCAGCCAAGGCATACGGATTGGCTTCAACACTATCGACCGTTGTGGCAACCGTCGGAGCAGGAGGCGGGCCATGAGCGGCATGGTTGATGTGACAATTCCTGTCGATCCTGGCCTCGCGAACGCCCTGGACACGCCCTTGCTGCGTGAGGCAGCTGGACGTGTCCTGAGCAACCTGCTCAACCGGCGCCACATCACCGACCTGCTTGCAGAAGCCATCGATGATCTGAAGCAGGAGGCGCGTGCCAACGGCCTCACGGATGAACGCGTCGATGCCGAAGTGGCCGCTTGGCGATCAGAGCGGCAGGGTTGAGGATCGCTTTCGACGAATCCTCATTAAACTCGCCTACTCTGAAGTCAGGCAGCATATCGAAGCATGCGTTGCTTCGTGCTCTGTCAACAAGAAGTCGACTTTTGCTATCGTCAGCCATATTCGACAAATACAGTGGCGTCCTTTCCGTTTGAAGTTCGATCGCTTTGTTTCGGCGGATCGCAGGTAATGCCTTCTAGACACTCTCCTGGTCGCAGCGGAAATGATCGAACCAACAGTCGCCGTTCGGGAGTGCCGGGACCCGAAGGACGACAAGTACCTCGCGCTTGCGGCCGAGGGCGGGGCAGACGGGATGGTCAGCAGCGATATCCGCCACTTACTGTCGATGCATCCTTGGCGCGGCATTTCCATCCTGTCGCCAGCGGACTTCTTGGCAACGCCCTGACGCCACCTTGTCTCGCCACCCCGGATCGGCTCTAACCCGCCGCAACACCCAAGCGGAGGAGCCCCAATGGCCGAGATCCGGACGTCCCACCTGTTCACGCTCAAACTCGCCGTCAGCGGCCTGCAGCCGATCGGCGAAACCCCCGGCGGCAACCGGCGCGTCGGCCTCGTCGCCGGCGGCACGTTTGAGGGGCCGAAGCTGCGCGGCACCGTCCTGCCTGGGGGCGCCGACTGGATCATCGCGCGCCCCGACGGCGTCACCACGCTCGATGTCCGCCTCGTGCTGGAAACGCACGACAAGGCAACCATCGGCATGACCTATCGCGGCCTGCGCCATGGCCCGGCCGAGGTGATGGCCAAGGTGAACAGCGGCGAGTTTGTCGATCCGGCGCTGTACTACTTCCGCACCGCGATCGCCTTTGAGACCGCCGCGCCACAATACGCCTGGCTCAACAAGATCTTCGCCATCGGCACCGGCAGCCGCCCGCCCGAAGGCCCCGTCTATGACGTGTTCGAGGTACTGTGACCATGAAGATCGGTTTCATCGGCCTCGGCAACATGGGTCTGCCAATGGCCGCCAACCTCGTGAAGGCGGGCCATAGCGTCACCGGATACGATCTCAACGCCGCTGCCATGACGGCGCTCACCCAGGCGGGCGGCCAGGTCGCCGCCAGCGCCGGTGAAGCGGTGAAAGGGGCGAACGTCGTTATTACCATGCTGCCGGCCGGCGAGCATGTGCGGCAGGTCTATCTGAACCAGGGCGGCCTGATCGACGTGACCAAGGGCCAGAAGCCGCTGCTGATCGACTGCTCCACCATCGACGTCGACAGCGCCCGCGCGGTTGAGGCAGAGGCGCGAAAGGCCGGCCTGGCGATGCTGGACGCGCCGGTCTCCGGCGGCACGGCGGGGGCGCAGAACGGCACCTTGACCTTCATGGTTGGCGGCAGCGCTGAAGCCTTCGAAGCCGGCAAGCCGGTGCTGGAGGCAATGGGCAAAAATATCTTCCACGCCGGGGACGCCGGGGCCGGGCAGGCGGTGAAGATCTGCAACAACATGATGCTGGCCATCAACATGGTCGGCGTCGCCGAGGGCTTCATTCTCGCGCAAAAACTTGGCCTGGACTGGCAGAAGCTGCACGCCATCTGCGCGACCGCTACGTCGAACTCCTGGGCGCTGTCGAATTACTGTCCCGCACCCGGCACGGTGGCGACGGCGCCGTCGGCCCGTGACTATGCGCCTGGATTCATGGCGCAACTGATGCTGAAGGACGTAAAGCTGTCGCAGGCCGCGGCGGAGGCGACCGGGTCACCGACCCCGCTGGCCGCGCAGGCAATGTCCTTCTACCAGGCCGTCTGCGACGCCGGCGACGGGGCGAAGGACTTTTCCGTCGTGTTCCGCTGGCTGGCGGGGCAGGGACGCTGACACCGCGCGGGGCCGGGCTGACAAACCCGGTTCAACTCGGCCCCGAACCGCTCTATGACTCTGCCGAAGGTCAATCCGGCCGCGCTTAAAGCGGCCAAGCATCCCGGCGGAGGAACTCATGTCCACGGAAGCATTCAAGGCGGCGCGCGACTTCCTGTTCGCCAACCGCAGCAATTACCCCGTTGCCCATCGCGACTTCCGCTGGCCGGACCTGGAGCACTTCAACTACGCGCTGGATTGGTTCGACGCCGAACTCGCCCGCAATCATGGCAGCCAACTGGCGCTGAAGATCACCGGCGCAGGCGAGGCTGAACGCACCTTTGCGCAATTGTCGGAAGCGTCGAACCGTGTCGCCAACGGCCTGCGCGCCCTCGGCGTCAAGCGCGGCGAGCGCATTCTCCTCATGCTCGGCAATGTCGTGCCGCTGTGGGAAGTGATGCTGGCAGCGATGAAGCTGGGCGCCGTCGTCATCCCCGCCACGACGCTGCTGACCCCCACCGACCTGAAGGACCGCTTTGACCGCGGCCGTGTCCGCCACCTGATTGCGACCGCCGCCGATGCGCCGAAGTTCGACGGCCTCGACCCGACCGTGACCCGCATCGCCGTCGGCGACGCACCCGCCGGCTGGCACAACTACGACGACCTGCTGAAGGGCGCGCCGAGCTTCACGCCGGATGGACCGACAAGGGCGACCGACCCGCTTCTGCTGTATTTCACCTCCGGCACGACCTCGCGACCGAAGCTGGTGGAGCATAGCCACCAGAGCTATCCGGTCGGGCACCTGATCACAATGTACTGGATCGGGCTGCAGCCGGGGGACATGCACCTGAACATCTCCTCGCCGGGCTGGGCGAAGCACGCCTATAGCTGCTTCTTTGCCCCCTGGAACGCCGCCGCCACGGTGTTCATCGCCAACCAGACGCGCTTCAACGCGCCGCAGATGCTGGATGCGATCGTTGCCAACAAGGTGACGACGCTGTGCGCGCCCCCAACGGTCTGGCGCATGTTCGTGCAGGAAGACATGGCAAAGTGGAAGACCTCGTTGCGCGAGGTGCTGTCCGCCGGTGAGCCCTGCAATCCCGAGGTCATCGAGCACGTGCAGAAGATCTGGAACCTGACGATCCGCGAGGGCTATGGCCAGACCGAAACGACCCTGCTGATCGGGTGTTACATTGGACAAACGGTCTACCCTGGCTCCATGGGGCAGGAATCACCCGGCTACCGCATTGCGTTACTGGATGCCGACGGCGCTGAAGGGGATGAGGCGGAGGTCTGCGTCGAACTCGACCCGCGCCCGACCGGGCTGATGCGCGGCTATCAGGCCGACGACGGGTCCTTCTCGCCGCTGGGAGTGAAGCAGGGCAATCATTTCGCCTACCGCACCGGCGACGTCGCCAGCCGCGACGCCAAAGGCTACTACACCTATGTCGGCCGTGCGGATGACGTGTTCAAGGCATCCGATTACCGGATCAGCCCGTTCGAACTGGAGAGCGCACTGATCGAACACCCGGCCGTCGCCGAGGCAGCCGTCGTGCCGGCACCGGATGCCGTGCGGATGAACATCCCCAAGGCGTTCATAACGTTGGCCGCGGGCCACGAGGCGACGGCCGAAACCGCGAAGTCGATCTTCGCGCATCTGCGCGCTACGCTGGCGCCGTACAAGCGGGTGCGCCGAATCACGTTCGGCGATCTGCCAAAGACGATTTCCGGCAAGATTCGCCGTGTCGAACTGCGCCAGGCGGAGGTGGCGCTGGCCAAGGCCGGGGAGCGTGCGGCCGGCGAATTCCGTGAGGAGGATTTTCCGGAACTGACTGCGCGATAAGCGGCAGGCCTCTCTGTATCGCCGGGGCCGCTGGCGCGCTGATCGCCCGGCGCGCTGATCGCCCTGGCACGCCCGTGGACCCGATGGCGCAATCGGTGGCCTGTCGGCGCGGGCCGCCTGCGCGGCGATTTGCGACGGCGGGACCGCGCTCTCCCGCGGCCGCGACCACTCCGCCTGTGCAAACGGATCGGCTCAGCGCAGTGCGGCAAAGGGCCGGCAGAGGGTGTCCAAGAGCCAATCCTGCGGGCAGCGGCGCCGTGCGGCATGGACTTCTCCACTGGACTTGGGACCGGTGGTTCACGCGATTATGTGTGTGGCGGCGCCGGAAATACTCGTAGCTGGCGTCAACCGGGGTGCCGCCCCGGACAGGCTAGATACGTCATCTGCACGTAACGACCATAGTGGTTGACATCACGCCACCAAATGATCGTCACCCGTCGACACAGGCAAGGAGGACTGCCATGGCGCCAACAGACGGAACCCAGGAATCCGAAGCGCTGCCGATCGATTTTGCCGTCACCTTGCTGGAAACCATGCCAGACGCGGTTGTCTATGCCGACCGGAGCGGCATGATCCGATATTGGAACAAAGGCGCCGAGGGCATGTTCGGCTTCACCGCTGACGAAGCGATCGGCCAGTCGCTCGACTTGATCATCCCGGAGGGCCTGCGCGCGCGGCATTGGGACGGCTATGAACGGACGATGGAAACCGGCCACTCGAAATATGCGGCTGGCGAGTTGCTGTCCGTGCCCGCGGCCCATAAGACCGGAACGCGCTTGTCGGCCGAATTCACCATTGTGCCTTTTCGTGATGCGGCGGGACAGATGATCGGTGTGGCCGCGATCATGCGCGACCAGACTCAGCGCTTTCAGGAGATGCGGGCCTTGCGGAAGGCAGCAGCCACGCCCTGAATGCAGTGGGCGGTTTTGGCCGCTCAGCGCTGGCATCCGCACGCGCCGGACAGGGTAGGACGGGCCACAACCGCGGCAAATCGGTAAAGTTCATCCACACTTGCTACGACTGCATGACAATACGTTAACAGAAAGTCCTCACACTAAAATGTGATATTGCAAAATCAATGGGTTAGCGTCTGCCCAAATCTTCGGCAAAGCCATGAAATGGCCGGTCCCGGGCCTGCTCGCCGCGTCTCCTCACAGGTTCATCCCCCGGGTTATCCACAGGCTCTGGGGAAAACGTCAAAATGCATATTCGCAACGATAACGGCGTGTTGGGGCCGTCGCCACTGATGCTGCATAGGGCGCTTGACAGCAGGTGACAACAATTCAGCACAGGTTATCGCGCCCACCGATGATGCGCCTCATGACGGCGTCGACAAGGCGGTGGGAGCGTCGGTGCGGCGCGGAGGCTTCTGGCCTATGGCATGCCGGCAGGCTCCGTCTACCCCACCTCAAACCACCCGAAGCTGGCACCTCCCGGTCTGCCATGCGAACGCCGCCTGAGACGTCTTTGCGCGCCGGACCTTGATGGCAGCCGTCCTCTCCATGCTTCGCCGGCGGCCATTTGATGCACCGATGTTATTGGACCGCGCGACGACGCTGCGTCCATGGTTGGCCATTCAGTGGTTGCCGATGGGAGGATTCGATGGACAGCGTTGTGACGCTCAGCCTTTTGTTCCTACTCTGCATCTGCCTTGCGTCACTGCCGGCTGGAGATGGGCAATGACCCACCGTTTCGATGCCATCATCATCGGCACGGGCCAGGCGGGTCCATCCCTGGCCGGTCGCCTGACCGCCGCAGGTATGACCGTCGCTATCATAGAGCGTCACCTGGTAGGCGGCACCTGCGTCAATACCGGCTGCATGCCAACAAAGACCTTGGTGGCCAGCGCCGCTGTTGCGCACCTCGCGCGCCGCGCCGCGGATTTCGGCGTACTGACCGGCGACATCCGCATCGATATGGCGGCGGTCCATGCACGCTCGCGGAAGATCACGCTGGACGCGCGTAACGGCAATGAGACCTGGCTGCGGGGGATGGAGCACTGCACCCTGATGTTTGGCCATGCACGCTTCGAGGGGCAAAGAACGGTGCGTGTCGGCGCCGAACTGTTGGAGGCTGACCGCATCTTCATCAATGTCGGCGGGCGGGCTGTGATTCCAGACCTGCCGGGGCTGGCGGAGATTTCTTATTTCACCAACGCATCGCTGCTGGAAACCGATGTGCTGCCGGAGCATCTGGTCGTGGTTGGCGGCAGTTACATCGGCCTGGAGTTTGCCCAGATCTACCGCCGCTTCGGCTCGCGGGTCACGGTCATCGAGAGGGGCCCCCGGCTGGCGGCACGAGAGGACGAGGAGGTTTCAGAGGCGATCCGGTCGTTTTTGATAGCGGAAGGAGTCACCGTCCGCACTGGCGCGGACTGCATCCGCTTCCGGCAGCACGACGGTGGCATTGAGGTCGGCGTCGAGTGTGCGCAGGGCGGACCCGACATTGCCGGCAGCCACGTCCTGCTGGCAATCGGGCGTCAGCCGAACACCGATGATCTCGGCCTTGATCGTGCCGGCATCAAAACGGACAAGCGCGGCTACATTCAGGTCAACGACCGCCTGGAGACGAACGTCCCCGGCATCTGGGCCTTGGGCGACTGCAACGGGCGTGGCGCGTTTACCCACACCTCGTTCAATGACTTCGAGATTGTCGCGGCCAATCTGCTGGACGGCGGAGACAGGAAGGTCAGCGACCGCATTCCCTGTTATGCCCTCTACACGGATCCGCCGCTGGGCCGGGTGGGACTAACAGAGACGGAGGCACGTGCCTCCGGAAGGCTCCTTCTGGTAGCGAAGCGGCCGATGACGCGGGTCGGACGGGCAAAGGAAAAGGACGAGACCACCGGATTCATGAAACTGGTAGTGGACGCAGGCACGCGGACGATCCTCGGCGCAGCCATCCTGGGCACCGGCGGGGATGAGGCTATTCATAACGTCATCGACATCATGGCGGCCGGCGGCAACGCCGACACGCTGGCGCGCACCATGCACATTCATCCGACCATTTCGGAGTTGGTGCCGACGCTGGCCGGGGAGCTGACACCCGTGACGTGACCGGGCGCCCGCCTGACCGTGCCGTGGAAGCAGCAGACAGCCGGCCCCTGGCGCAGTCGACGAGGCCTAACTCTCGCCCAACCACGACCGCACATAGGCGACAGCCTCCGCGGTGGTTCCGTAGGTCAACTGGACGGCGGGCGTAGAGTCGACCCAACGTACCAGTTGCCGCACCGATGCTTCGCTGAGGTCGCGTGGCACGTAGCGGCACTGGTTCAGCAGACGCTCCAGCGCATCAGCCGGACTGACTGGCTCGACTGACGTCGCGGCGCCGGCCGTGTAGCGGGGAAAGATCAGGGCATGCGCCTTGGCTCTGGCGGTGGCTGGCGCCACACGGTCCGCCGGCGGCGGCAGATAGACGATCCGTTTGGCATCGCCGCTGCGCAGGTGAACGGGTGCCGTCGCCAAGGAGGGAAACATCGACAGCAGCGGTCGCAGGCCCTCGATCTTTGGCGCTAGCGGCAGAGGGAAGGGGCGCAGCATCAGGTCGAAGCCCAGTATACCAACTTCGTCGCTGAAATACGTGCAACCGGCATTGACCAGCGCAGCGGTCAACGTGGACTTGCCAGCGCCCGGCACGCCTGGCAGCAGCACGCACCCATCGGATCCGGCGACCACGCCGGCATGAAAGTCCAGCAGGTAGGTATCGGCGAGCAGCGCACGGTGCCAGATCAGATGCAGCACCATGGGCACGACCTCGTCGGCCGCCTTGCCATCATACTCGTAGACCCCGTCCCGGTAGGCTCTGATACGGTCTGAACCCGCGACTAGGTCCACGCGCAGCGTCGCAGGCTCATCGGTCAGCAAATGCGTCAGGGCAGCGTCAACCTGATCGGCATGACTCGCATCCGTATACCGCACCTCCGAGACAAGCCCGAGCAGACGGTAGCGGCGGGTAGCGGCAGGTTCCGTGTCGGGCGGCGGTGGGACATCGGGGCGTGCACGCTCTGGAGCCGGCGGTGGGCGTGGCACGGCGGCGCCCAGCAGGTGCTTGGCCGTCCAGTCAGAGAGTGCTTCGGTGACGAAGCGTCGTGCATCCCCCGCTGTCAGCCCGGAATCCCGTTGCAGAGCCGCGACGATACCAGCGCTGTCCAGCCCGTCCTCCAGGTGACACCAGATGACGGCCGCTGTGGTGTTGAACCGGTGCACCTCCTGCCGGGGCTCGCAGAACAGAATCCCTTCGTCGCCGAGGAAGAACAGCGTTGTGCCAGGCGTCGGGTGCATCAGGCCGGGCGCCGAACCAGGCGCCACAGCGGCAGCGCCACAAAATCGTGCATCACCCGGACCACGGGATACAGCGGCAACAGCGCGTCCGGCAGATCGATCACGCCGTAATGCGGGACCCGCGCCGCCAGTACGGTGCGTACCACGTAACGGAACCGGTCGGCCCGACGCTCCCGCATCCGCCGGCGGATGGAGCTGAGTGTGAAGACGGAGCTTTGGACGGCGTCTGGCTGGTGGAGCCGAGCGATCGCCTCCGCCACAAGGGTGGGCAGCCGCCGGTCGGCGTCGATGGCCTTGGCGAGCACCGCCGGACAGGGCGCTTCCAACAGATCGCGTGCCAAGGCCACGCCCACCAGCAGGATGCGGCGTAATCCGACGGAGGCCGCATGGGATAACACGGTGTCCGCGTCCAGATGCGGATGGCAGGTCAGCAGGCCGGCGACGTCAGCGACGCTGATCAGGCGGCTCCATTCGTCCTTGAATCCGTGCAGGCAGGCGGCCAGCAGTGCGTCCTCGGGCGCCAG